>NZ_JAKEDU010000002.1:0-300000 GCF_021462405.1 Thermus tengchongensis
ACGGGGGTTGGAGGTGGTGTACCTGCCGCGGTACAGTCCGCGGTACAACCCGGTGGAGACGGTGTGGCGGCGGGTGAAGGGGTGGTTGTGGCTGCGGCGGGACTACGGGGGCGTGGAGGAGCGGAGGCGAGGGGTGGGGGAGGCGTTGAGGAAACTGCAGGAGCGCCTGGAGAGGGAAGTGGGGCAAAGTCTATGCATGGCTACTTAGGTGCAGGTAGAGGCGCAGGACTTCACTGGGTCTAGGCTCTCTTCGGGGGAATCCGGGCTTGCCCATGGGGAAATGCATAACTCAAGAGGGCTTGCAAGGCAAACCCAACCCAACCGGCTGAGCCCCCCCTCTAAGTTCGGACATCCCTTGCCTCCTGGGGATGAGGGGGAACAGGAAATAGCCTGTGCCACCAGACCTCCATGGCTTGGCGCAGGATCCCTTCCCATTCCTCCCGGGAAAAGCGCACAGGCCCCCTCAAGAGGACAAAAAGCCCCACCCCGTAGGCCAACGCCACCAGGGCCAGCGTCTTCTCCATCGCTTCCCACCCCTTGCTCATCACCCCAGCAAACCCCATGTGCCCCTTCAGGTCCCTGAACCCCTCCTCCATCTTCATCCTCTCCCCGTACACCCCAAGAAGCTCCTCCGGAGGTAGGTTCCCCATCACCCAAAGCGCCTCCCGCATCCCCTCCCGCCACACCCCCACCAGGTTCACCTCCACCTCCCCCCGGTACCTCACCCCCTCGTACCTCACCTCCCGCCCCCGGTCCACCCAGGGCACCAACCGCTCCCCTCTCCATTCCAACCGCGGCCTCGTCCCCAGGTTCAGCCGCACCGCATACCTCACCCCCGCCCGCTCCAGCGCTTCCAGCTACCCGGCAAAGGAGAACTCCCGGTCAAATACCCACACCGTCTCCTCCTCCACGTATTCCCGCACCGCCTCCACCACATCCTCCCAGGTCCGGTTCCTCCCTCCGGCTTCCCCTCCCAGTAGCTCCCCGCGTACACCGGCACCGCCCGGCCCTCGTAGGGTTGGGCCAACACCACCGCCCAAAAGCCCAGGGTCTTGCCGTCGGAAAGCCGGCCCACGTAGGGGGTCCGTTTCGCCTGGGGACGGGGTACCTCCGTGGGGTCCACCAGGAGGAAGGGGGTCTTGGGGTCCAGGAGGCGCAGGAGGTAGCGCTGGGGTTCCAGGAGGGGAAGGAGTCGGTCAATGGCCTTGTAGTTGGCTTCCTCCGTGGCCTCTTGGCGGTAGGCTCTGGCCCAATCGCTCTTGCGGGCAGAACCTGAGGCCAGGATGGCCCAGAGCAACCGGGCTACCTTCTCCTCGTGGCACTCCAGCCAGGCATCCAGCAGAGGGCTCACGAAGGGGCGTAGAGCCTCCGGTCCAAACGGCAAGCTCCTCATACAGCCCCATTTTGTCTGAACTCAAAGGGGGAGCTCAGGTGGGTAAAGTCCTGGCCTTGACCCTACCCCCAGGGGGGTGTATAATCCGAGGAACGACGCGCATATCTTTGCCTACACCAAACCCCCGAGCCGCAAGAAGGAGCCCCAAGATGACCTGGAAGGAAGCCTACCCGGATATCCCCCTAGGCCAGGACGCCTGTGGCATCATCGCCATGGCGGAGAAAAGCGGCAAGCCCTCCCACCGTATCGTGCGGAGGACCCTGGAAAGCCTTTACCGCATGGCCCACCGGGCGGGGGCCATCCGAGGCGAGGGAGATGGGACCGGGATCCAAACCGACATCCCCCGGGAGCTGTGGGCCCGCTTCCTGGAGGAGGCGGGGCTCGATCCGGAGCTGGCCTTTAATCCCCGCTTCTTCGTGGGGCACTTTTTCCTGCCCAAAACCGAGGCGGGGCGCCTCGAGGAGTTCCAAGAGCTCCTGAGGCGGGAGGGCCAGCCCCTTGGGGTGCGGCCCGTGCACTTCCGCCTGGGGGAGGTGGTGAGCGAGGTGCTGGGCCCGGTGGGCCGTCGCACCGAGCCCATCTTCCTCCAGGTGGCGGGGCTTAGCCCCGATGGGGATGCGCCCCTGTGGGAGCTGGGCCTGAGGCTCGAGGCCAGCTTCCCCGTCCACGTGGTTTCCCTCTCCACCTACAGCGTGGTCTATAAGGTGCGAGGGGCGGCGGAGCTTCTGAAGCGCTACTACCCCGAGCTTTCCCGCCCCGAGTTCAAAAGCGCCATCGCCCTGGGGCACAACCGCTACTCCACCAACACCCTCTCCACCTTTGAGCAGGTCCAGCCCTTTGGCCTTCTGGGCCACAACGGCGAGATCAACACCATCGAGCGCCTGAGGCGGGAGCTGGACTTCCTCGGCATCCCCCGCACCGGGGGCTCGGACTCCCAGGACCTGAACCGCATGCTGGAGGGGCTCATCTACCGCTACGGCCTTACCCTCCCCGAGGCCATGGACCTGGTCTTCCCCCCGGTGCTGGGGGAGGTGAAGGGGCTTCCGCCAGAGCTTCAGGACCTCTACCTGGCCCTGAGGCAGCGCTTTGGGCCTTTGGCCCAGGGGCCTGCCGCCATCGTGAGCCGCCACCGGGACGAGGCGGTCTTCGCCACGGACGCCATGGGCCTTAGGCCCCTTTGGCAGCTGGAAACCCCTTACGAGATCGTTTTCTCCTCCGAACGGGGGGTATTCAGCGCCGAGGAGTTCGTCACCGAACCCAAGCCCCTGGCTCCCGGGGAAAAGGTCTACCTGCGCCTCACCCCGGAAGGGCCCAAGGTCTACCCCTTTGACCGCCACCAGCGCCTGGTGCTGGAGCGGATTGCCGCCCGCACCCCGGTGGCGGGGTACCGGGTCCACCTTTCGGGGCCCATCCGCCAGGCCCCGCCTCCCGTGGCCGGGGGGAGCGAGCCCCAGGTGGAGGAGAAGCCGGCCCCGCCCCCGTTGGGCTTGGAGCGGGCCTTCGGCTGGGACCGGTGGGATGGAGCTTACCTCGAGGCCCTGGCCAAGACCGGCAACGAGCCCATCGGCTCCCTGGGCTACGACGGTCCCCTGGCCGCTTTGAACCCGGAGAAGCCCAACCTCTCCGAGTTCTTCAAGGAGACCGTGGCGGTGGTGACCAACCCCGCCATCGACCGCGAAAGGGAGATCGAACACTTCTCCACCCGCACCCTCCTGGGCCGCCGCCCCTTGCCCGACGGCCGGGGCGGGGGCAGGGTGGAGGAGCTCCTTTTGCCCATCGTCTTGGAGGAGGACCAGGGCCTGGCGGAGGCCTTCGGCACCCTGACCCTGGCCGAGGTCAAGGAGCGCTTCCAGACCCATACCCTGGTGCCCCAGTTCACCGTGGAGGAGGGCCTCCTCCTGGGGCTTAGGCGGCTGGAGGAGGAGGCGGTGCGGGCGGTGGAGGAGGGGGCCGAGGTCCTCATCCTCTCCGACCGGGAGGCCTTCCAAGGAGGGGTCTGGATCGATATCGGCCTGGCGGTGGCGGCGGTGAACCGGGCCCTCATGAAGCGGGATGCGGAAGGGGTGGCCCTGAGGCGGCGCACCTCCATCCTGGTGCACTCCGGGGGCGTGCGGAACCTGCACGACATCGCCTTCCTCCTGGGCCTGGGGGCGGAGGCGGTGGCCCCCTGGCTTCTGGAGGAGAAGGCCCGGGCCCTGGAGGGGAGGAAGGGGATGGCCAACGCCCTGGAAGCCCTGCGCAAGGGCCTGGAGAAGGTCATCTCCACCATGGGCATCCACGAGCTAAGGGGCTACGGGAAGATCTTCAGCGCCCTCGGCCTCAAGCCGGAGCTGGCCGATTACTTCGGCACCCGGAACTTCCTCGGCTCAGAAACGGGGGGCTACGGCTTCTTGGAGCTGGAGCGCACCCTCCTGGAGCGGGAGGGCTTCTTGAGGGCGGAAAAGGTCCTTCCCGCCAAGGACTTCCGCTTCAACCCCAGGATCTACAAGGCGGCCCAGGAGGTGGCCAGCGGCCAGGCCCCCTACAGCCACTTCCAGGAGAAGGTCCGCTCCCTGGAGCGGGAAAGCCCGGTGGCCGCCAGGCAGCTTTTGGAGGTGCGCTTCCCCGAAAGGAGCGAGGTTTCCCCCGAAGAGGTGGACCTTTCCGTGGGGGGCCACTCCCTGCCCTTCCTCATCAGCGCCATGAGCTTTGGCTCCCAAGGGGAGGCCTCCTTCCGCGCCTACGTGGAGGCGGCCAAGCGCCTCAACATGCTCTGCATCAACGGCGAAGGCGGGGAGATCCCCGACATGCTGGGGAAATACACCCACTGGCGCGGGCAGCAGGTGGCCAGTGGCCGCTTCGGCGTCCACGCTTACATGCTGAACTCCGCCAGCGTCATCGAGATCAAGATCGGCCAGGGGGCCAAGCCGGGGGAGGGAGGGCACCTGCCGGGCAAGAAGGTCTCCCCCAAGGTGGCTGCCGCCCGCAACGCTGTGCCTGGGGTGGACCTTATCAGCCCCTCCAACAACCACGACCTCTACTCCATCGAGGACCTGGCCCAGCTCATCGAAGAGCTGAAGACGGTGAACCCCAAGGCCCTGGTTTCCGTGAAGGTGCCCGTCATCCCCGGGATTGGCACCATCGCCGTGGGGATCGCCAAGGCGGGGGCGGACGTCATCACCCTTTCGGGGTTTGAGGGGGGGACGGGGGCGGCCAGGCTTCACGCCCTCAAGTACGCGGGGCTTCCCGTGGAGCTCGGGGTGCGGCGGGCCCACCGGGCTTTGGTGCGGGCAGGCTTGCGGGACAAGGTGGAGATTTGGGCCGACGGCGGGCTTAAGACCGCTTACGACGTGCTCCGCATGGTCCTCCTGGGCGCGGACCGGGTGGGCATGGCCACCATGGCCATGGTGGCCATCGGCTGCACCATCTGCCGGGGGTGCCAGCTGGATACCTGCCACGTGGGCATCACCACCCAGATCGAAACGGTGGAGGAGGCTTTGGCCCACGGGCTCAAGCGCTTCGTGCCCCAGGATCTGGACCGGGCGGTGGAGCACCTCACCCGCTTCTTTGAGGCCAAGGGGGAGGCCCTAAGGGAGCTGGTAGCCGCCTTGGGGGCCCGCTCGCTACGGGAGCTCAGGGGCCGGGTGGACCTTCTCTACCAGCGGGACCACCTGGAGGAGCTGGACCTTTCCTACTTCTTCCTGCCCGTGGAGGAGCCCGAGTGGCTTAAGGACACCTCGGCCCACGTCCTCCGCAAGCCCTTGAACCAGCTTACCCGCACCATCACCGAGGTGGTGATGGGGGCTTATGGGGAGGGAAGCCGCAAGCTGGTCTTCCAGGAGGGTCCGGTGAACTCCACCGACCGCGCCCTGGGGGCCCACCTGGCGGGGGAGATCGCCCGGAGGAGGCTTTACGGCAAGGGCTTCGACGCCGAGGTGGAGCTTCGCTTTGATGCGGGGAGCGTGGCCGGGAATGGCCTGGCGGCCTTTAACCTCGAGGGCATGAAGGTGGTGGTGGAAGGGGGTGCCCAGGACGGGGTGGCCAAGAGCGCTTTCGGGGGCACGGTGGCCATCCTCAAGGGCCGGAACCCCTACGGGGCCTACGTGGATGGCTCCGTGGGCAAGAGCTTCGCCTACGGGGCCATAGGGGGTCTCCTCATCGTGGAGGGGGTGGCGGATAGCCGCTTCTGCATCCGGCTTTCCGGGGCGGATGTGATCCTGGGCGGCGAACCGGAAAGGCCCCTGAGGGACGAGCTCGGCAACCTGGCGGCCCGAGCCCAGGCCAAGGGGTTTGCCTTTGAGTACATGACCCGGGGGCGGGCCTTGGTCCTGGGGGACCCTGGCCCTTGGATCTGCTCGGGCATGACCGGGGGGCGGGTCTACCTGCGCCACTGGCCGGAGATGGGCCTCACGGAGGAGGCCATGCGGCGCCGCCTGGCCAAGGGGGCCAAGGTGGCGGTGAAGCCTTTGGACCTGAGGGGGATAGAGGACGTGCGGGAGCTCCTTTCCGCCTACATCCGGGTCCTTCGGGAGGCCAAGCGGGAGGAGAAGGCGGCCCGCCTGGAGAAGCTCCTCCTGGACCCCGCTCAGCACTTCCGCATGGTGGAGCCCGTGAGCCAGCAGGTGGAGCAGGGGGTGAGCACGGAGTAAGGCTACCCCATGGCCATGGGGGACAAAGAAAGAGGGGCCTGGGAGGGGGGACCCCAGGGAACCTGATCCTGGGGTTTTGGCCTAGACACGAGGGATCAGGGAAAGGTACATTTGTCCCGTGGACTCCGGGGCCCTTCTGGACCTGCTCAAGCGCCGCACCGGTTTCACCGAAGCCCATGCGGCCATACTGCGGGACCTGGGCACCCTCATGGCGCCCTTGGCGCCCGAGGTGGCCTTGGCCTTTTACGACTACCTGGGGCGGGACGAGGAGCTTGGGGCCATCCTCCATGCGGTACCTGGCAGGGTGGAGCGGCTTTACGGCACCTTCGCCCGCTGGTACGGGGAGCTTTTTTCGGGCGTGTACGACCGTGCTTATGCAGAGGGGCGCAGGCGCATCGGGCTGGTCCATGCCAGGCTGGGCATCGGACCCAGGGCCATGATTCCCGCTATGGGGATCGTGCAGGAGCTCTCCCTCGAGCACCTGCGCACTGCCCTCCGTGGCCCGGAGGTCTACAGCGCGGTGGAGGCTTTTGAGAAGATCATCGCCATAGAGATTGCCTTTATTGAAGAAAGCTACCTCGAGGCCCTTGCCTTGGGCCTCTCCCTGGGCCACCGGGACCTGAAGGAGGCCTTGGCCCAAGGGGCGGCTGCCCTTTTGCAGGCGGGCCACACCTAGGGCTCCCGGGCCAGGTCGTTGAAGCGCACGTGGGCAGCGTGGAACTGGAGTTCCACCGTGCCTGTGGGGCCGTTGCGCTGCTTGCCCACGATGATTTCGGCGATCCCGGCCTTTTCGGAGTGGGGGTTATAGTACTCGTCCCGGTAGATGAACATCACCAAATCGGCGTCCTGCTCGATGGAATTGTGGACGATGATGTTGTTGGCAACGAAGTTGTGCAAGCCAGGGACGGTGAGGTCAAATACTTCCTCCACCCCGTCCGGTCGGATGGAGGCTACCTTGTCCCAGTAAACATCGCTGGTAGCCAGCTGGCCCAAAGCCTCCGATTTTAGGGCCTGGGCCATTCGCAAGGCCCGGTCCCGGCTTAGGTTTTGCCTAAAGAGCGCGCTGCCTGCGTAGGCCACGCTCACGGCGCGGTAGAGTTCCCGCTGGGAAAGCCCTGATGCCCCTAACACGGGCCGAATGGTAGGCAGCCAAACTTCTGCAGGGATCACATCCCGGTTAGGATTGCCGCTGCGGCTTTGAAGGTAAGCCTCCACTTCCTTTGCAACCTTAGCCTGACGGGCGCCCACAACGCCCACCTGATAAAGGAAAGCGCTTAGGTCATGGTGTCCACTAATGATGACATGGAACTGGTCGCGGCCCTTTCCCTTTTGCGAAATGCGCCGAATACGGGAGTTGATGCCTAAGCGGAGCAGAAGGGTCTGGACGTCCAAAGCCAACCGTTCGCTACTGGTGGCGTAGTAGACCCTTGGGTAAGGTTTTTCCCCCCTTGACATGTGAAAGCACCCGTCGGTGGACCAGAGGTGGCGAAGGAATCGAGCAATGGCAAAGGGAGGGTGGGTGAATACCGGTTCCGGCACCCGCTTTTCGTGAGCCCTTAGCCCCCAGATACCCAGTTCCTCCAACCACTCCGCTAGGGGATTGCGGATACCCTTCCCTAGACGCCGGTTTGCGCTCAAGTAAACCTGGAACCACCCCCGTTCAGCCTTGATCTGGGGGTTGAGTGCGTCCCCAAACACGGCTGTGGCCAGTTGAACTACTCCGTGGGCAAGGTCTGGATCTCGCGTCGTGTATTGGAGGGTGTGACGGGGTAGGGTGCAACCATCCCCGATGAGGTGCCCGAGAAGGGCGAGTTCCTCGTCCCTAAGGGTTTGTTGGGCGGCCACATCCAGCCTCCGAGGTAAGGCTACCCAATCCCCGGGCCGAAGCTCATCCAGACGCTTCCATCCCTTTGGGGTTAGGAACTTGTGGTTGGCGGTGGCACGAATCCGGCGGCCCAGTTGCGTGTTGAGAACAAAGACGGGTTTTACCCCCGTGGCAAAGGCCCGGCTTACCTTGGCTGCCTCCAGCTTCATGGTAGCTTCGTTGAGGGCCAGAACGGAAAACCCCGACCTGCCTACCAGGTCGCGAATGGGTTTCCTTGAGCCATCGGCCAGCTGGACTAGGGTGTCTGCAGCCAAGCAACCCGACTCTCGCAAGTCCGAGAGCATGGGGCGCTTGTTGGGCCTGGCCTCCACCGCCCGGGAGAGCTGGCTCAGGGCGATGACAGGGATGTGGAGCTCCCGGGCCAGGGCCTTAAGCCCGCGGGAGATGGCGGCAATCTCCTGCTGCCGGTTTTCCCCCTGCTTGCCCGCCCCGGGGCCGGACATGAGCTGGAGGTAATCGATGATGAGAAGGCCCACCTCGTACTGGCTTCTAAGCCGCCTGGCCCGGGCCCTGAGCTCCATGAGGGTGAGGTCTGGGGTGTCGTCGATGTAGATGGGGGCTTCGGAAAGCCTTCCCGCCACGTCCACCAGGCGGGAGAAGTCCCGGTCGGTGAGCTGGCCCAGGCGCACCCGGTTCATGTCGATGCGGGCTTCCGAGCACATGAGGCGCAGGGTGAGCTGGGAGGCGGGCATCTCCAAGGAGTAGATGCCCACCCCTATGCCCTCCTTCAGGGCGGCGTGCTGGGCGATGGTGAGGGCAAAGGCGGTCTTTCCCATGGCGGGGCGGGCGGCGATGATGTTTAAGGAGCCCGGGGCCAGGGTGCCGATGAGCTGGTCCAGTTCCTTGAAACCCGTGCGTACCCCGGCCACCTCCCCCTTGTTTTGGAAGAGGGATTCAATGTGCTCAAAGGTTTCGTGCACCAGCTCCCGCATGGGGCGGGCCTCGGTTTCCGTCTGGGTGAGGGCCACCTCGAGGATCTTCTTGCCCGCGGTGTCCAGGATCTCGTCCAGGCTTCCCGCCTCCTCGTAGGCCAGGCGCATGGCCTCGCCTGCAGCCTGGATGAGCTTTCTTAGGGTCCATTTCTCCGCCACGATGCGGGCGTAGTGCTCCGCATAGGCGGCGGTGGGGGTGGCCTCGGAAAGCTGGACCAGGTAGCTGACCCCTCCCAGGGTTTCCAGCTCCCCCCGGCGGGATAGCTCCTCTGCCAAGGTCACCAGGTCCACGGGCTTCCCCTGGGACCTTAGGGCCTGCATGGCGGCGTAGATCTTGCGGTGGGCCTCCGCGTAAAAGGCCTCGGGGGAGGGGAGGAGGCCTTCCAGCTCGTCCAGCACATCGGAATCCAGGAGAATGGCCCCAAGGACGCTCTGTTCCGCCTCGAGGTTGTGGGGGGGAACACGACCCTCCATAAGCCCTACTAGGCTACGCTCAGGCCTCGGGGTTTTACCAGGGGGCTTCCGTTAAGGAAAGGAATGCCTCTCCCAAGGCGGAGGGGGAGCCTGGCCTTTGGGCTTGCCATGGGGCTTTTGCTAGGGTAGGGGTGTGCGTGGGTTCCTTCTCTCCTTCCTCCTGGCCCTTACCTCCTGCCAGGCCCAGGGCCTTCCCGAGCCCTTCGCTGCCCTGGAGGGGGGAAGGGTGGAGGAGATGCGCCAGGTGGCCCTGGGCGGCGAAGGGTATGCCCGGATGCTTTCGGGCTGGCTGCTGGTGGACCGGGAGGAGGTCCCCTTGGCGGAACGGGCGGAGTACGCTTGGCGCTACGCCCTTTTCTTGGAGGAGGTGCGGGCCTTTGAACCGGGCTGGGAAGCGAAAGCCGCCTGGCGCAAGGCCGCTTTCCTCCTACAGAAAGCCCAGGACCCCCGGGCCTTTTCTGCCTGGCAGAGGCTTTTGCCCGAAGAGGAGGCGGTGGCCGCCCTCCTTTCCCTGGGGGAGGGGGAGAGGCTTTGGGAAGCCCTCTTCCGGGGGCGGGCCTACGAGGCTCTTTTGCGGGTTCTTCCCCTGGGGGTGCGTCCCGACCTCCGCGCCCAGGCGCTTTTCCGGCTAGGGCGCTATGAGG
The DNA here is from genome assembly GCF_021462405.1 of Thermus tengchongensis. Classification (NCBI taxonomy): domain Bacteria; kingdom Thermotogati; phylum Deinococcota; class Deinococci; order Thermales; family Thermaceae; genus Thermus; species Thermus tengchongensis. Next base: position 9,957 of record NZ_JAKEDU010000002.1, read on the forward strand.
AGGCTTTGCCCTTTTACCGGGAGTGGGCCAGAGAGGACCCCAGGGGGTACCTGGGCCTGGGTTACGCCCTTTGGCGGCTTGGGCGAAGGGAGGAGGCCCTGGAGGCCTTGGCCCGCTATGACCACCCGGAAAGCCGCTACGCTCAGGGGCGGATCCTGGAGGAGATGGGAAGGCTCCTCGAGGCGGTGGCCGCCTACCGGAGGAGCACCCCAGAAGGTTTGTGGCGGGCCACGGGAGTTCTGGAGCGGCTGGGCCTCAGGAGGGAGGCCCTGGAGCTCTATTTGGACCTGGCCCGGGGCTCGAGCCGCTATGCGGATGATGCCGCCCTTCGGGCCTATTTCCTGGCGAGGGAGCTGGGGCTAGGGGAGCTTGGGGAGGAAGCCCTAAGCCTTGTGCCGGGGGGGTTAGGCCTTCTCCTGGGGAAGGAGCCCGGGCCCCCGCCCCCTGCCCCTTCCTCCTCGCCCCCGCCGGAGGCGCCCCTGGTGGAGGCCCTGGTGGCCTCCGGTAAGGAGGCTTGGGCCCGGGGCGTGGTGCGCTACGCCCTCTGGCAGCGCCCCCAAGACTGGCCTGTCCTGGTGCCCCTCCTTTACCGCCTGGGGGCCTACCGGGAGGGAATCCGCGCCGCCTGGCCCACCGCCATGGCCTACCCCCGCCCCTACCGGGCGTGGGTGGAGGGATACGCCCAAAGGGAGGGGCTGGACCCCGATCTCCTCTACGCCCTCCTCCACGTGGAAAGCCGCTTTGACCCCCTGGCGGTAAGCCCCACGGGGGCCCTGGGGCTGGCGCAGTTTTTGCGGAGCACCTGGGCCGACGTGGCCCGGATGCTGGGGGAGCCCCCCGCCGACCCCTTTGACCCCGAGGCCAGCATCCGCTACGCCGCCCGCTACCTGCGCTGGCTCCTGGAGCGCTGCTCCGCCTTCAAAGGCCTGGAGCAGCTGGCCTGTGCCCTCACCGCCTACAACGGGGGCATCGGCTACACCCTCAGGGGCATCGCCCGCGAGGGGGACCTCTACGCCTTTCTCCGCTTCCAGGAGCGGGACGAGCCCCGGGAGTACCTGGCCAAGGTGCTCGCCGCTTATGCCGCCTACCGGGCTACTCCTTAGCCTGGCGCAGGCCCTTTTCCGTCCAGGCGATAAGGGGCTTTAGGGCAAAGGGGGCGAAGAGGGTGGTGAAGACCACCATGAAGAGGACGATGGCGTACTCCTCTTCGTTCACGGCGCCTGCGGCCAGACCCAGGGCGGCCACGATCAGCCCCACCTCTCCCCGGGGAGCCATGCCCACCCCCACGGTGAGGGCCGAACGCACGCCCTGGGTGAGGGAGCCCAGGAACCCACCCAGCACCTTGCCCAGGATGGCGATGACCGTGACCACGCTTCCCGCCGCCAGGGTGGCGGGGGAGATCAGGGCAGCCAGCTCCAACCGCACCCCCACCATGGCGAAAAAGATAGGGGCTAAAAAGCCTTCGATGGCGAAGATGGGCTCCTCGAGGCGGTACTTCTCCCGCACCTCAGAGAGGAGCATGCCCCCCAAAAAGGCCCCCACGATGGGGGCCAGGCCGATGGCGGCGGCCAGGGCGGCCATGCCTACCCCCAGGGCCAGGGCGAAGCCCACCGGGCTGCCCACGGGAAGCCTTTCCAGGGGCAGGCGGGCGAAGAGGGGCGAAAGGGCCACCGCCAGGCCCACGAAGACCACGGAAAGGAGGATGAGTTGCAGGATGGCCCCGGTCTCCACCTGCCCGGTTTTAGCCACCCCGTTCACCACCGCTAGAACGATAAGACCCAGCACGTCGTCAATGACGGCTGCCCCCAGGATGACCCGGGCGTAGGGGCGGGAGAGCACCCCAAGCTCCTGCAAGACCCGCGCGGTGATCCCCACGCTGGTGGCCACCAAGGCGGTGCCCAGGAAGAGGGAGGGCAGGGTGGCGAAGCCGATCTGGAGGCCAAAGAGGTACCCCCCCACGAAGGGAAAGGCCACCCCCAAAACCGCCACCAGGAAGGCTTCCTTTCCCACGGCCAGGATGTCCTTGAGCCGGGTTTCCAGGCCCACCATGAAGAGGAGGAAGATGGCCCCAAGCTCGGCGATGAACTCCAGGATCTCCCCCTCGTGCACCCAACCCAGGAGGGCAGGGCCTACCAAGATGCCGGCCAGCACCTCGCCAATGACCACGGGCTGGTTCAGGCGCTTGAAGAGGAAGGCCATGACCTGGGCAGCCAGGATGAGGTAGAAGACCTCGAGGATGTGCCCAGCTCCATGCATCACCGCCTCCTTAGGATGAGCTTGAGGAAGTCGCTCCGGGTGAGGATGCCCACCACCCTATTGCCCTGGTCCACCACCGGCAGGTGGCGCACCTCGCTGGTGAGGAGAGTTTGCAAAGCCTTTCCCACCGGATCCTCGGGATGCAGGCGGGGGATATCCGTGCGCATCACCGCCTTTACCGGCGTTTTCTGGTAGCGCCGGTAGATATCCTCCAAAAACTCCCCATCCACCCACTCCCCAAAAAGCTGCAAGGCTTCCACGTCCGAGAAGGGGACGTTCTCCGGGTGGGGCAGGAGTTCCTCCACCTGGAGAAGCCCCAGGAGGCACCCCTCCTTGTCCACCACAGGGAGGCTGCCGTAGCGCTTTTCCAGGATGCGCCGGGCGGCTTCCTCGAGGGTGGCCTCTGGCCCGATGGTGTCGGGGTTTGGGGTCATGAGTTCGACCACCTTCATGGGCTAAAGTTTACCAGCGCCGCCACCTGGGGGCAAAGCGCCGGGCCATGAGGGCGCCGAAGAGGAACCCCCCCAGGTGGGCCCACCAGGCCACCCCGGGGAGGCCCAAGAGGCCTTGCAGGAGCTGGAGGAAGGCCCAGTAGCCCAGGTAGAACCCGGCGGGGAAGGTGACGAAGAGGGGAAAGATGAAGAAGACCACGGAGACCACATAGGCCCGGGGGAAGAGGACGTAGTAGGCCCCCAAGACCGCAGACACCGCCCCGCTGGCCCCGATCATGGGGATGGTGCTCAAGGGGCTGAAGAGGCCCTGGACTAGGGCGGCTGCCACGCCTCCAAGGAGATAGAAGAGGAAGAAGCGGCCATGGCCCATGCGGTCCTCCACGTTGTCCCCGAAGACCCAGAGGAACCACATATTGGATAGAATATGAAAAAAGCTCCCGTGGAGGAACATGCTGGTGAGGAGGCGGTAGCCCTGGCCCCAGGGGTCCTGAAAGAACAAGGCGGGGATAAAACCGTAGGCCTCGGCAGACCACTCCAGGCCCACGGAAAGTTGCCAGAGAAAGGCCAAGGCGTTAAAGAACACCAGGCCCTTGACCACGAAAGCGGGCCGGCGGGCGTGGTTGAGGTCGTAGAGGGGGAACACCCTAAGGCCTCCTGGGCTCTTGGTGGCGGTAGGGTACGGGCACGTACTGCACGCTGGGCTTGCCCCCCTGGGCCTGGGGGTAGAGGTCCATGAGCTCATAGACCTCGAGGGGCATTTCCGTGCTCACGGGAAGGCCCATCTCCCGGGCCTGGGCCACGTCGATGGGGTAGTCGTGGGTCCAGGTGCCCTGGGAGAGGAGGGTGGCCACCTCCTCGGCCTTCTCCTCGGGCATGCGCTTCATGAGGAGGCTTTTCACCGTGGCCTTCACCTGCCTGAGGGCCTTTTCCGCCACGTCCGCCAGGATCAGGGTCTGGTCGTCGATCTCCTGGATGGGTTTTTTCTCCAGCACCTTGAGGATGCTGGCCGCGGGGTACTGGCCGAGCTGGGGGTCCACCGGGCCCAAGACGGCGTTCTCGTCCATGACGATCTCGTCTGCGGCTAAGGCAATGAGGGTGCCCCCGGACATGGCGTAGTGGGGCACGAAGACCGTGACCTTGGCCGGGTGGCGCAAAAGGGCCTCGGCGATCTGCTCCGCCGCCAGGACCAGGCCCCCAGGGGTGTGGAGGATGAGGTCAATGGGCATGTTCTTGTCGGTGAGGCGGATGGCCCTTAGAACTTGCTCCGAGTCGTCGATGTTGATGAAGCGGCTGATGGGGATACCCAGGAAGCTTACGGCTTCCTGGCGGTGGATGAGGGTGATCACGCGGCTTTTGCGCTTCCTTTCCAGCTCAGCGATCTTGCGGGCCCGGGCCCCCAGGAGCATCTGTTGCTGCAAGTAGGGAGATAGGGCCGAGAGGATGAAAAAGAGCCAGAAGAGCTGGAAAAAAATCTCCATAGGTGCTCCCTCGCATTCAACATAAAGCCTCCTGGGGGAGTCTGCAAGGGCTGGTTTTCTGGGCATAAGCGCCCTGTTGTGGTTTGGGCCACAACAAGAACTCCCGAAGGGCCACGGGAAAGCCGCTTCCTCGTGGGCCGATGGAGCAATCTCTGCCTACGGGCCCTTCGGGGGGTTAGGGGGCCTTGGCCTGGGCAGGCTTTGCCCTTTGACCCTTAGGGTAGAGCCAGCGCCCGATGTCCGGGGCAAAGCGGATGAGGAGCGCCCCTAAGGGAATGGAAACCAGCACCAAGAGTACTGCCACCTGGGCCACCAGAGGATAGCCTTGGGCCTGGGCTAAAGCCCCCAGAACCAGGTTGAACTCCCCCCTGGGGACCAGGTAGAGGGCGCTGTAAAGCCCACGCTTGCGGGAGAGGCCTGCCCGGGTGCCCCCCAGGTGGTTAAGGGGGAGCTTGACCAGGAGGCCCAGCAGGGCCAGGACCACCACGGCTGGGGTAAGGCCCTGGAAGAGGTCCCGGGCCCCTGCGCCCACCACCAGGAAGAAGAGGGCCACCCCCAGGTCCCTCACCGGGCCGAAGAGGCGCTCCAAGCGTTCCCTTAACCCCAAGGCGGCGGCGAGGGTCCCTGCCAAAAAAGCCCCCAGCCCCACCGAAGCCCCCGCCGCCTGGAAGAGGAGGGCGGTCCCCGTGGTGAAGGCCGCTCCTAGGAGGAGGACCAGTTCGTCGGAAAGGCTTTCCATGAAGCGCACCAGTCCTGGTCCCAGGAGGCGGGCCGAGGCCAAGTAAGCGGTGGCCAGGAAGAGGCTCAGGAGGAAACCGCTGAGGCCCTGACCCCCCAGGAGGGCCAGGAGGACCAGCACCACCAGGTCCTCGAGGACCGATACTCCCAGGACCACCTCGCTTTCCGGGTTGGCCGCCCGCCGCAGGTCGATGATCAGCTTGACGATCACCGCACTGGAGCTCACGTAGATGACGCCCGCCAAAAGGGCCGCCCCCCGCCAGTCCAGCCCGGCCATGAGCCCCAGGAAAAAGCCCACGGGTAGTGCTAGGCCATCGTAAAAACCAGCCCTCACCGCCTTGCCCGAGAGGCTTCTTAAGCGATCAGGGCCGAACTCCAGCCCCACGGAGAAGAGGAGGAGGAGAAGGCCCAGGGAGGGAAGGGGCTCGAGGTCCTCCACAGGCAAGGCCCCGCCCACCCAGAGGCCCGTAAGAAGGTAGATGGGCAAGGGAGGGAAGCCAAAGCGGTGAACCAGGGCCGCCCCCAGGGCCAGGAGCCCTGCGGTCAGGGCAAAGGCCTCCACGGAAGGGTGCATCAGAGGCTCCTCTTTAAGGCTTCCACTGCCTCCCGGGTGCCGGCCACCACCAGGGTGTCCCCCACTTCCAGGACCGTTTCCGGATCGGGGTTGGGGATCAAGGGTGCCCCCGGGCGGTCCACCGCCAGAAGGTGGGCCCCTTGGGGCAAGGGAAGCTCCCCCACCCTCCGACCCGCCAGCTGGGAGCCTGGGAGAACGCGGATCCACTCGATGACCTTCTGCCCCAGCTTGCTCTGGGTGTCCCCCACCGCTTCCGGGTGGAAGAGAACTCCTGCCAGGATGGCCCCCAGCTCCCGGGCCTCCTCGTCGGTGAGGTCCAGGGCGGCGCTGGGCTCTTCGTCCTCCCCGGCCTCAAAGTATTGGAGTTCCCGCTTGCCGGAGCTGTGGACCACGATCACGATGCGGTCCCCGCTGCCTACGGTGACGGTGTACTTGCGCCCTACCCCGGGCAGGACCACTTCCTCCACCTTCATGGCTACCTCCTCGGCGAGAACTGTACGGCCAGGGTGCGCCCGGCCACCAGGGCCAGGATGCCCAGGGTCCAGAAGAAGAGGTCCAGCCCAGAGAGCTTTTCGGCGAAAAGGAGGAGAAGAAGTTCCCGCAGGGCCAGGGCCACCCCGATCTCCAGGAGGACCTCGAGGCGCACCCTTTCCAGCTCGAAGTACTCTACGAAGACCCGCACCAGCTCCAACACGATGACCAAACTGAGGACGTTGGTGACCAGCTCCTTCAGGCCCAGGCGCACCGTGGGTTCCGTAAGGGTGAGACCCAGCTCCATGAAGGTGCGCCCCACCCCCACAAAAAGCCCGATGAGGAGGGCCACCACCACCAGGTTGAAGACCAGGCGGGTGGCCCTTCGGTAAAGGGAGAGCAGAAAATCCTGGCTCATGCTAGAGCAGGAGGTTGAAAACCCGCTCGGCCCGCTCGTGGTGCTCGGTCTGGGGGTTTTTGAGCTTGGGATCCAGCTCCTTGAGTACCCGGGCGTAAGCCACCACCAGGGCCCCGGCCACCTCGGGAAGCAGGTTACGCACGTCCTCGGAGATCTCCAGGTCTAGGGGGGGTAAAGCGGCTAAGGCGTCCAGCACGGGTGTGAGCTCCAGGGTGGTGTCCATGGTCCGGAACTCCTTGAGGGTTTCCTGGAGCCCCTTGGTGAGGGGAAGGTCGGGCTCAAGGATGATGTCCCGGCCGTTGTACTTGGCGTGGCGCTCGGCCACCACTAGAAGGTCGTAGACCTTGTTCCTCAGAAAGTCGGAAAGGCGTTTGAGGTCGTTCTTGTCCACGTCCAGTCCCGCCGCTAGGCGGAAGAGCTTTTCAAACTCGGCTGCTTTCATCAACATACCTGCTCACCTCCTGACTTCAGGATAGGAGTTGATAATGATAGTGTCAAGATACCTGATAAAGAAACCACCAACCCAAGGCGCAGAGCCAAGGGTTGGTGGATCTCTTAGCCTTCTTGCACGGGGATCCTCACCGGAGGCTCAGGGGGGCGCTTCTCCCGGGGGATTCTCACCTCCAGCACGCCCTTGTGGAGCTTGGCCTCGAGGCCTTCCTTCTTGGCGTCCTTGGGGAGGAGATAAGCGCGGTAGATCCTGCCGTAGACGATTTCTGAGAGGTGCTTGGTGCGCTTTTCCTCCCGCTTTTCTCCCTCCACCACCAGCTGGTCCCCTTCCAGGCGCACCTCCAGGTTCTCGGGGCCCAAGCCCGGCACCTCCACCCGGAGGAGGTAGTGGTCCTCGTGCTCCTGCAACTCGGAAAGGGGCTCCAGGAGCTCCCCCGTCTCCTTAAAGGCCTTTTCCAAAGCTTCCTCAAAGGCCTTGCGCACCCGGTTCCGGCCGAAGGGCCAAAGCTTCTCCAACATCTTGACCTCCTTTTAGGAGCATAGGGCCCCGCCCTCAGGCGGGGCCCCCGGGGCCTAGCGCACGTTTCCGGTTTCCAGCTTCCTCGCCCGCAGGTCCAGGAGGCTGTACTCACCCTCGGAGAGGTCGCCCGGCACCACCACCCAGCTTGCCCCCAGCATCTCGTGCTTCTGCCCCTTACCGGCGGTGATCACCACGAGGGGGTTGTGGGTCTTGACCAGGTGGGCCACCTCATGGGACCCCCCTTCCCCAAGGCCCTTGTGGTAGGGATTGGTGTAGAAGAGGAAGATCTTGGGGTAGTCCTTCAGGTCCCAAAGGGCCTTCAGGTGGTATTCCGCCACCCAGGCGGGGTAGCGCAGGGCTTCGTGTTCCTCGGGCTCGCCGTCATCGGTGATCTCCCCGCCTACTCCGGCCACCAGGTAGGGTCCCTTCCAGAAGGTGAAGGTCTCGTGGACGTTGCGCATCTCGGGCCGCACCAGCTCGATGTTGGCAGCCTCCCGGAGGTATTCCCAGATGGGGGCGTCCTGGGGCCCGGGGATGTAGGCGGTGGGGAGATGAGCCTCGGAAAGGATGCGGAAGAAGGCGGCGTAGTCGCGGCTTTTCGCCGTCTTGGGCATGAGGTTGCCCACCAGGGCGAGGGCGTCTGCCCCAGTGTCCGGGGCCAGCTTCACCAGCTTCTCCAGGGCCTCGAGGTCGCCCATGGGGTTGGAAGTGGCCAGGATGTACCGCGTGGTCCGCCGCATACCTCACCTCCTATTCCACCTGCACCTGGATCCTCTTGGGCTTGCTTTCCTCGGCCTTGGGCACGAGGAGGTGCAAGACCCCGTGGCGGAAGCGGGCCTGCACCCGGGAGAGGTCAAAGGTGCTGGGCACGTTGAAGTTCCGGGCGAAGGTACCGTAGGGGCCTTCCAGGCGGTGGTAGGTCACGTTCTCCCGCTTCTCGAAGGGCCGCTCCGCCTTCACGGAAAGCACGCCTTCCTCGGCCACCACCTCCACCTTCTCGGGGTCCACCCCAGGGAGGTAGACCAGCACGTGCAGGCCTGCCTCGTCCTCCAGCACGTCCACCGGCGGGGCGTACACCCTGGGCCCCTGCTGGGGGGTGGCGCCGAAGGCCCTTGCCAAACGCTCCTGCAACTCCTCCAGCTCCCTGAAAGGATCAAACCGCACCATCTTCCTCACCTCCTCACCACCTCAGGAGCGCGGCCATGCCCCCGCGCTCCAGAAGCTCCTTCTCCGCTTCTCCCCGCACGAACTCCAGCTTGGCGGCGTAGCCCGCCGCCAGTTCGGGCAGGATCAGGGCCAGGGGCTTGGCCTCGGGGTTCTGGCAGTAGGCCAAGGCCCTGGCCTCTTCGGGGAAGAACACGCCATCGCAAGCGTACACGGCCTGGTCCAGGTGCCAGGGAAGCACCCAGAGCTCCACCCGGCCCTCCTGAACCCTTTCCAAGACCTCCGGGCCAAAGACCGCCTTGGGATAGGCCTCTTCAAGCTTCTTCAGGAGTTCTACCTCTCCCCGGCGCTCCGCTTCCTCCAAAACGGGCTCCAGCCGCTTGAGCACCTCGCCCGGCGTGGCCCCAGGGTGGGGCAAGGAGGGCAGGAGGGCGACCACCCTTTCCTTCAGGCGCTTGGGCAGGTAACCCAGGAAGAGCTTGGTGTGCTCCTCCGGACCCATGAGCACCAGGCGGGTGAACCCTTTTTCCTGGACCATCTTTTCCAGCTCGTGGCTCAGGGTCTTGTAAAAGCGCTCCTCCCAGGCGGCCAGGCGCTTGGCGAAGAGGTCCTGGCCGGCTCCGCCCCGGGAGATGCCCCCCAGGTGGAAGCGCCGCCCGGGGGCGTCCAGGGAGAGCCTGCGCCAGGCTTCCGTGTCCAGGGCCAAGAAGGCGTCGCCCACCTCCGCCACCTCGCCCAAGAAGATCTCGAAGACCCGCCAGCGCTCCTGGTCCAAGTAGACCACGCCGTAGCGCTCGTACTCGTCCAGGGCATAGAGAAGGGGCAGGAGGAAGGGTTCGCCGTAGTGAGCCAGGGCGCCGTCCGTGAGGAGGCGATGCTCTTCCTCTCCCAGGAAGGTGGTTTTGAGGCTGGAGACCAAGGGGAGCTCCACCTGGAGGAGCAGGGTTTCAAAGAGCTTTTCTCCCACGAAGAACACGGCGGTCTTGGCCTCGAGGACCTGGTTCTTCAATACCTCCAGGACCCTTTCCTGGAGTTCTTTGGGCACCCCCAGGGCCTTCATGGCGTCCTTGGCCCTTAGGGCGTAGGCCCGGTTGCTGTTTTCCGGCTTGGCGGGGTTGATGTCCAAGTAGAGGGAGAGGATCGGCCCTTCCTTGAGGGCCAGGCTTTCCTTGATACGCCGAACGTCTTCCTTCCCGATCATAGACCACCTCCCAAAAGGGCCACCACCTTGCGCACGGCCTCTTGGTTGAGGCTCTCCTCCTGGCCCAACCGGGTGAAGAGGGCCTCCAGTTCCGGGTCGGGGAAGGTGCTTTCCAGGTAGTAGGCCCGGTCAAAGCCCTCCTCGGAGAGAAGGCGGAGCATGGCCTCCCATCCGGCTTCCTCCACCCTAGGGGTGGGTGGAATGGGAACCTTCCGGCGGTGGAGAGCCTCCGCCAGGGCCTCGGCGTGGGCCCGCTCCCGCTTGGCCACCTCCAGGAGAAGGGCCTTCAGGTGGGGATAGGGCACCCCCTCCGCGGCCCTCTCCGCCCGAAGGGCGTCCAAAAGTTCGTCCTGGTAGGCCTTCTTGAGCACCTCCACCACGTCCATGGGGCCTCCTTTCTAAGCCTCCACGCGCTCGGCGGTGCGGAAGGTGAGGCCCGTGGGACCTGCGTCCACCACCACCTTGTCGCCTTCCTTCACCTCTCCGGCCAGGATCTTCTTGGCCAGGGGGGTTTCCAGCTCCCGCCCGATCACCCGCTTGAGGGGCCGGGCGCCGAAGACGGGGTCGAAGCCCCTTTCGGCCAGGAAGTCCTTGGCCCCTTCGGTGAGCTCCAGGGTGATGCGCTTCTCCGCCAGGCGAGCCCGGAGACCCTGGAGCTGGATCTCCACGATCTCGCGGATCTGCTCCTTGGTGAGGGGCCGGAAGACCACGATCTCGTCCAGGCGGTTCAGGAACTCGGGGCGGAAGTGCCTTTGCAAGACGGCGAAGACCTCCTCCCGGATGCGCTCGTAGGGCCAGCCCTTTTGGATGCCCTCGAGGATCAAGGGACTACCCAGGTTGGAGGTGAGGATGATGACGGTGTTGCGGAAGTCCACGGTGCGCCCGTGGGAGTCGGTGAGGCGGCCATCGTCCAGGATTTGCAGGAGGATGTTGAAGACGTCGGGGTGGGCTTTCTCGATCTCGTCAAAGAGGATGACGGTGTAGGGCCGCCGCCGAACCGCTTCGGTGAGTTGCCCCCCCTCCTCGTAGCCCACGTAGCCGGGCGGGGCCCCGATGAGGCGGGAAACGGCGTGCTTTTCCATGTACTCCGTCATGTCGATGCGCACCATGGCCTCCTCGGTGTCGAAGAGGGTGGCGGCCAGGGTCTTGGCCAGCTCGGTCTTGCCCACCCCCGTGGGGCCCAGGAAGAGGAAGCTCCCGATGGGGCGGTTCGGGTCCTTGAGGCCCGCCCGGGCCCGCCTTATGGCGTCGGCCACGGCGCGGATGGCCTCTTCCTGGCCCACCACCCGCTTGTGGAGCTCGTCCTCCAGGCGCAAAAGCTTCTCCCTTTCTCCTTCCAGGAGTTTGGCCACGGGGATCCCCGTCCAGCGGGAGACCACCTCGGCGATGTCCTCCTCCGTCACCTCCAGGCGCACGAAGCGGGCGTTTTTAAGTTGCTCGGAAAGGGCTTCCACCTCGGCCTCGAGGCGGGGAAGCTCCCCGTAGCGGAGCTCGGCGGCCCGGTTCAGGTCGTACTGGCGCTCGGCCAGCTCGATCTGCCGCCGTACCTCGTCCAGTCGTTGCTGGGCCTCGCGGAGCCGCTTCAGGACCTCCCGCTCCGCCTCCCACTCCCTTTTGAGCTTTTCGATCTCCTGGGTGAGGGTGGCGATCTCCCCTTCGATGGCCTTCAGGCGCTCCAGGGAGTCGGGGTCCTTCTCCTTCTTGAGGGCCTCACGCTCAATCTCCAGCTGGAGCTTCTTGCGCTCCAGGGTATCGATGGCCTCCGGGGCGCTTTCCAGGGCCATGCGCAGGCGGGCCGCCGCCTCATCGATGAGGTCGATGGCCTTGTCGGGGAGGCGCCTTTCCGTGATGTAGCGGTGGGAGAGGACCGCCGCCGCCACCAGGGCCGGGTCGGAGATGCGCACCCCGTGGTGCACCTCGTACTTCTCCTTGATGCCCCGCAGGATGGAGATGGTCTCCTCCACGCTGGGCTCGTCCACGTAGACAGGCTGGAAGCGCCTTTCCAAGGCGGGGTCCTTCTCGATCTCCCGGTACTCGTCCAGGGTGGTGGCCCCGATGAGCCTGAGCTCCCCCCGGGCCAGGGCGGGCTTCAGCATGTTGCCCGCATCCACCGCGCCTTCGGCTTTACCTGCCCCCACCACGGTGTGGAGCTCGTCGATGAAGAGGATGATCTCCCCTTGGCTTTGCACCACCTCCTGGATCACCGCCTTCAGGCGCTCCTCAAACTCGCCCCGGTACTTGGCTCCGGCCAGCAGGGAGCCCATCTGCAAGGAGATGATGCGCTTGCCCTTGAGGCCTTCCGGCACATCCCCCTTGACGATGCGTTGGGCCAACCCCTCCACGATGGCGGTCTTACCCACCCCCGGCTCGCCGATGAGCACGGGGTTGTTCTTGGTGCGGCGGAGGAGGATCTGAATGGTGCGCCTGATCTCCTCGTCGCGGCCGATGACCGGGTCCAGCTTGCCCTCGGCGGCGAGCCGGGTCAGGTCGATGCCGTACTGCTCCAGGGCGTTGTAGGTGCTTTCCGCGTGTTCCGTCTGCACGGTCTTACCTCCTCTGAGTTCTTGCAGGGCCTTCTTCAAGGCTTCCAGCCCTGGGAGGCCGGGGGTGGCCTCCGCCAAGGCCAGGACCAGGGTGTCCAGGGCCACGAAGCGGTCCTTAAGCTCCTCCATGAGGGCCTCGGCCCGGCCAAAAACCCCGGAGAGCCGGGGGGTCAGGTACTGCCCGCCCTCCGCCCCCTCCACCCGGGGCAGGCGGGCAAGCTCCTTCTCTTGGCTCTCCTTCAAGGCCTTGGGGTCTACCCCGGCTTTTTCCAAAAGCCTCCAGGCCAGGCCGGAGGGATCCCGCAGGAGCACCGCCCAAAGGTGGGGCAGGTCGATGGCTTGGTGCCGCATCTGCCGGGCCAGGACCTGCGCCTGGGCCAGGGTCTCGCGGGCGGCTTGCGTCCAGCGTTCCAGGTTCATACCCCTTTGCCTCCTACTAGCTCGATCATATCACTTGATAAAGCCAATGTCAAGCAATCTATAAGCATAAAGCGGAACACCCTGTGTTGCGGAGAGGTTCGCCCAACGGAGAGATGCCAGCGCGTTCTGCCCTGATTATAGGGGAAAGGGGGGCGAGGGATGTCCCGATTCCTGAACCGCCTCGAGGAGAAACGCCAGGGCTTTAGCGGCGTTCCAGGATTTCCACCACCAAGGCTGCCCCCACCAGGTTGGCCCCCAGGTCGCGGCGGATGCGCTCCGCCTTGAGCATGCGGAAAAGGTCCTCTTCCCGGAAGTACCAAGCATCCCCCACTTCCAAGGGCTCCACAAAGCCGATCTCCACGTAGGCCCGCACCGCGCCCAAGGAGAGGCCGTAGGCCGCCAGGGTCTCGAGGGAGAGCCACTCGCTACGCGCGAGCATGGTGCACCTCCGCTAGCTTCCGCCAAAGGGCTTCCTCCTCCGGGGAGAGATGCTCGGGGATGACGATGCGCACCTCCAGGTAGAGGTCGCCCCGGCCATGGGGCCCGGGGAAGCCCTTGCCCTTGAGCCTAAGCTTCCTTCCCGCCTGGGTCTTAGGGGGGATGGTGACCTCCACCGGGCCTTCCAGGGTGGGGGCCCGCACCTTGCCCCCCACCACGGCGATGGGTGCAGGCACGTCCAAGGTGGCGTAGAGATCCTGGCCCTCGAGGCGGAAAACGGGGTGAGGGAGAAGCCGCACGGTGAGGAGAAGGTCCCCCGGCGGCTCCCCAGGGCCCCCCATGCCGGGAAGGCGCAGGACGCTTCCCTCCTGGACCCCGGGGGGGATCTTCACGGAAACGCGCCTGCCCCCTACGTCCAGCACCTTTTCCCCGCCCCAGAAGGCCTCCTCCAGGGTCAGGGCCAGCTCGGCCCGGAGGTCGCGGCCTTTCCGGGGACGGGCCCTGCGGCCCATGCCCCCGAAGAGCCCCCCGCCGAAGAGCTCCTGGAAGAAGTCGGAGAAGTCCTCTACGTCAAACCCCGAGAAGTCGTACCCCCCGGGGGGTGGGGGCGGGGGTGGGGTGGCGGTGCCGTAGGTGTCGTAGACCTTGCGCTTTTCCGGGTCGGAGAGGACGGCGTAGGCCTCGTTGATCTCCTTGAACCGCTCCTCCGCCTCAGGGCTTTTGTTGACGTCGGGGTGGTACTGGCGTGCCAGGCGCTTGTAGGCCCGCTTGATCTCCTCCTGCGTGGCGTTTCTCGGTACCCCTAGGATGGCGTAGTAGTCCTTCATGGCCTACTCCACGCCCTCTTCTTCAGGGCTTTTCTCCTCACCCACCGCCACCCGGGCCGGGCGCACCAAGGCCTCCCCCAGGCGGAAGCCCCGCTGGAAGACCCGGGCCACCTTGCCGGGCTCCCCGGGGAGGAGGCCGATGGCCTCGTGGTAGCGGGGGTCAAAGGCCTCCCCTTCCCCGGGCACCTCCTCGATCCCAAGCCCTGCTAGGATGCGGAAGAAGCCTTCCCGCACCGCCTTAACCCCCTTGAGGATGCTCTCCGGATTGGCCTCGGCGAACTCCAAGGCCCGCTCCAGGTCGTCCAGAACGGGGAGGAGCGCCCTGACTGCCCTGAGGATCCCTTCCCGTTCCCTTAGCCTAAGTTCCTCCTCCATGCGCTTGCGGTAGTTGTCAAAGTCGGCCAGGAGGCGCACGTACCGGTCCTTCAGGGCTCGGAGCTCCTCCTCCACGGCCAGGAGGCGTTGTTCCAGGGCTATGGCCTCCTCGCCCACCGCCTTGAGGTCTTGCTCCACCTGGGCGGCCTGTTCCTGTTGGGTTTCCTCACGCTCCTTCTCCATGCTTCCTCCAAGAGGGGGTAAGGGAAAGCCCCTGCCCCAGCAGGGGCCAGGGCAGGGGGGCTTTAGTCGGCGGGCTTGTAGTCGGCGTCGATCACGTCGTCAGGGCCACGGCCGGAAGCCCCGGTGGCTCCGGCGGTGGCGGCCTTCTCGTAGGCCTCCACTGCCTTCAGAAGCTCCTCCGTGGCGGCCTTCAGCTCGGGGTCGGAGGCATCCTTCTCCGAAAGCTCCTTGGCCCTGGCGATGGCCGCCTCGAGGCGCGCCTTGGCCTCGGGGGTGCTCTGCTTCTCCTGGAGGATCCTCTCCGCCTGGACGCGGGTGGAGTCCAGGGTGTTCTTGAGCTCGGCGTGCTCCCGGCGGCGCCGGTCCTCCTCCGCGTGGCGCTTGGCCTCCTCGATCATCCGCTGGATTTCCTCCTCGGAGAGGGTGGTGGTGTTTTGGATGGTGATGGAGGCCTCCTTGCCCGTGGACTTCTCCTTGGCGGTCACGTGGAGGATGCCGTTGGCGTCGATGTCAAAGCAGACCTCAATCTGGGGAACCCCGGCGGGCATGGGGGGGATGCCCTCGAGGCGGAAGCGGCCCAGGCTCTTGTTGTCCGCGGCCATGGGGCGCTCGCCCTGGAGGACGTGGATCTCCACCGCGGTCTGGTTGTGCTCGGCGGTGGTGAAGATCTCGCACTTGCGGGTGGGGATGGTGGTGTTCCGGGGGATGAGGACGGTCATCACCCCGCCCTTGGTCTCCACCCCCAGGGAGAGGGGGGTGACGTCCAGGAGGACCACGTCCCGCACCTCGCCCATCAGCACCCCCGCCTGGATGGCGGCCCCCATGGCCACCACCTCGTCGGGGTTCACGGAGCGGTTGGGCTCCTTGCCCAAAAGCTCCTTCACCACCCGCTGTACCGCGGGCACCCGGGTGGCCCCGCCCACCAGGATCACCTCGTCGATCTGGCTCGGGGAGAGCCCCGCATCCTTCAAGGCCTGCTCCACCGGGCCCCTGAGGCGCTTCAGGAGGGGCTCGATGAGTTCCTCAAACTTGGCCCGGGTGAGCTTCTTCTCCAGGTGCAAGGGGGTCTTGCTGGCGGGGTCCAGGGCGATGAAGGGGAGGCTGATGGTGGTCTCCACGGTGCTGGAAAGCTCGATCTTGGCCTTCTCCGCCGCCTCGATGAGGCGCTGGAGGGCCTGGCGGTCCGCCTTGAGGTCCACCCCGTGCTCCCGCTTGAACTCCTCGGCCAGCCAGTTCACGATGGCGTGGTCCATGTCGCTGCCGCCCAGGTGGGTGTCCCCGGAGGTGGACTTCACCTCAAAGACCCCTTCGCCGATCTCCAGCACCGTCACGTCAAAGGTGCCGCCCCCCAGGTCGAAGACCAAGACGGTCTCGTTCCCCTTCTTGTCCAGGCCGTAGGCCAGGGCGGCCGCGGTGGGCTCGTTGATGATGCGCAGGACCTCGAGGCCTGCGATGCGCCCGGCGTTGGCCGTGGCCTCCCGCTGGGCGTTGTTGAAGTAGGCGGGCACGGTGATCACCGCCTTGGTGATCCTTTCCCCCAGCTTCTTGGAGGCGTCCTCCACCAGCTTGCGGAGGACCATGGCGCTGATCTCCTCGGGGGTGTAGAGCTTGCCCTTGATCTCCACCCTCACCCCGCCATCGGGTCCAGGGACCACCTTGTAGGGGACCCGCTTGGCCTCCTCCTGGACCTCCTCCCAGCGGCGGCCGATAAAGCGCTTGATCTCAAAGATGGTGCCCTCAGGGTTCAGGACTGCCTGGCGCTTGGCCATGCGGCCCACCAGGGTTTCGCCATCCCGGAAGGCCACCACGCTGGGGGTGGTCCTTTCGCCCTCCGCGTTCTCCAAGACCACGGGCTTACCGCCCTCCATGATGGCGATCACGCTGTTGGTGGTGCCCAGGTCAATGCCCACTGCCTTAGCCATAGCTACACCTCTCGTCTCAAGCATAGACCATGCCACATGAATAAGTCAAGAGACTTGAGCATGATCATATCATGGTGCCCTGGGCTACCCGGATTTCTCCCAGGGCGTGTACCCTAAGAGGAGACATGTTCCGGCTTCCCTTGAACTTCTTGGTCTTCGTGTTGGGCCTGCTCCTTTTGGCCTGGGCCTTCAGCCTGGCGGGTACGGTGGGGAACCCCGGGGGTGGGGTGAACTACACCACCTTCCTGGAGGACCTGCAGGCGGGTCGGGTGAAGGAGGTGGTGGTGCGGGCCGGGGAGACCCGCATCCAGGGCACCCTCACCGATGGCTCCACCTTCACCACCTACGCCGCCAGCCCCCCGGACAACCAGACCATCGAGGCCTGGATGCGCAAGGGGGTCAACGTGCGGGTGGAGCCCCCCCAGGGCCAAAGCCCTTTGGGCTTCCTGTGGCCCCTTCTCCTGGTGGGCCTTTTGGTGGGCGCCCTCTTTTACTTCTCCCGCAGCGGGCGCGCCGGGCCCTCGGACTCCGCCTTCAGCTTCACCAAGAGCCGGGCCAAGGTGCTCACCGAGGCCCCCAAGGTGACCTTTAAGGATGTGGCCGGAGCCGAGGAGGCCAAGGAGGAACTCAAGGAGATCGTGGAATTCCTGAAGAACCCCGCCCGCTTCCACGAGATGGGGGCCAGGATTCCCAAGGGGGTCCTGCTGGTGGGCCCCCCTGGGGTGGGGAAGACCCACATCGCCCGGGCGGTGGCCGGGGAGGCCAAGGTGCCCTTCATCACCGCCAGCGGTTCCGACTTCGTGGAGATGTTCGTGGGGGTGGGGGCGGCCAGGGTTAGGGATCTCTTTGAAACCGCCAAGCGCCACGCCCCCTGCATCGTCTTCATCGACGAGATCGACGCCGTGGGCCGCCGCCGGGGCGGGGGTGTGGGGGGCGGCAACGACGAACGGGAACAGACCCTGAACCAGCTCCTGGTGGAGATGGACGGGTTTGAAAAGGACTCCACCATCATCGTCATGGCCGCCACCAACCGGCCCGACGTCCTGGACCCGGCCCTCCTGCGCCCGGGGCGCTTTGACCGCCAGGTGGCCATCGATGCCCCTGATGTGAGGGGCAGGGAGCAGATCCTCCGCATCCACGCCCGGGGCAAGCCCCTGGCGGAGGACGTGGACCTGGCCCTTTTGGCCAAGCGCACCCCGGGCTTCGTGGGCGCGGACCTGGAGAACCTCCTGAACGAGGCGGCCCTCCTGGCGGCCCGGGAGGGCCGGAAGAAGATCACCATGAAGGACCTCGAGGAGGCTGCCGACCGGGTGATGATGGGGCCGGCCAAGAAGAGCCTGGTCCTCACCCCCCGGGACCGCAAGATCACCGCCTACCATGAGGCGGGGCATGCCCTGGCCGCCCACTTCCTGGAGCACGCCGACGGGGTGCACAAGGTGACCATCGTGCCCAGGGGGCGGGCTTTGGGCTTCATGATGCCCCGGCGGGAAGATATGCTCCACTGGTCCAGGAAGCGCCTTTTGGACCAGATCGCCGTAGCCCTGGCTGGACGGGCGGCGGAGGAGCTGGTCTTCGAGGACGTGACCACGGGGGCGGAGAACGACTTCCGCCAGGCCACGGAGCTGGCCCGGCGCATGATCACCGAGTGGGGCATGCACCCCGAGTTCGGGCCGGTGGCCTACGCCGTGCGGGAGGACACCTACCTGGGCGGGTATGACGTGCGCCAGTACTCTGAGGAAACCGCCAAGCGCATCGACGAGGCGGTGCGCCGCCTCATCGAGGAGCAGTACCAGCGGGTGAAGCACCTTCTTCAGGAAAAGCGGGAGGTCCTAGAGCGGGTGGCGGAGACCCTCTTGGAGCGGGAAACCCTCACCGCCGAGGAGTTCCAAAGGGTGGTGGAGGGCTTGCCCCTGGAGGAGGAGGCAAGCACTCCCCAGGAGCGTCCAGAAAAGGAAACTCCCCGGGTGGTGCCCAAGGTCAAACCAGGAGGAGCCCTGGGCGGGGCTTGATACCACCTCGCCTTGGCGAAAGCCAAGGTGGGGGCCCCGGAAAATCCTTGCCCCCACGGTGTTCTGGGATGCCTAGGGGCACGGCAGAGAGCGAAAGGGTAGTAGGCGTAATAAACCCGGAGGGCTTAAGCCCCCCGGGGGAAGGGAATACCTTACTTCTTGACCTTTTCCTTAAGGGCCTTGCCCGGCTTGAAGGCGGGATACTGGGTGGCGGGGATCTTGATCTTCTCCTTGGTGCCGGGCTTCACGCCGGTGCGGGCCTTGCGTTTGCGCACCTCAAAGGTGCCGAAGCCGGTAAGCTGGACCTTGTTCCCCCCTGAGAGGGCCTCTTCCACCTTGGAGAGGAACGCATCCACCGCTGCCTTCACGTCCTTCTTCTTGAGGCCCGTGGCGGCAGCCACCTGATCCACCAGATCCGCTTTGGTGACCGTTTTCTTTGCTGCCATTCTTCACCTCCTTCCTCTTTTCCCTTCCGCAGGGACTATATCACGCGAAAACGCGGGGGCGCAATAGCCAGAGCCATTTCTACCACCAAGTATAGCAATGTGTGATAACGAAAGTATTGCCTCTAGCGGTACCTGGGGGGAAGAAGTTCCCGTACCCGAGCCTCTATTTCCCGCGTCAGGCTTTCTAGCTCTGGGTGGGAGATCTTGCCGACCCTTGGAACGGGAATGGGCTTGCCGTAGATGACCCGGATGGGACGGCGAAGGCGGAAGAGCTTGTGCCCCACGGGCCAGGCCTCGTCCGTGCCCACCACCGCCACGGGCACCACGGGGCTTCCCGTGCGCAGGGCAATGGCCGCCACCCCGGTTTTGAAGGGCTGGAGCCTGCCCGTGCGGCTGCGGGTGCCTTCGGGGAAGATGCCGAAGGCCATGCCCCGTTCCAGGGCGCGGATGGCCCCCTTGATGGCGGAGAGGTCGCTTTGCCCCCGCTCCACGGGGATGGCGTAAAGCCGGGGCAAAAGCCAGGAGAGGAAGGGTAGGCGGAAGATGTCGGCCCGGGCCAGGAAGCTCACGGGCCGCCGCACCCCGGCCCCGATGACGATGGGGTCCAGGATGGAAAGGTGGTTGGCTGCCAGGATCACCGGCCCCTCCCGGGGGACGTTCTCCGCTCCCTCCACCCGGTAGCCAAAGAGGAGGTGGAGGAGGCCGCGGGCCACGGGCCAGGCCATCCGGTACACCAGGTTGGGCTGGGGGTTTTCCACGAGCGCTAGTCTAAGGCCCCCAGGGCCCGGCCTGCCTCGAGGTGGGCCAGGCGCAGGGGCTCAGGGAGGCGGAAGCGGGTGGGAAGGCGCCGCACGAAGGCCAGGGCTTCTTCCAGGCCTACGCGGTGGCCTGGGGAGACGAAGAGGGGCCTGACCCCGGTGCGGCTCCGGTAGGCGTACCCCAAGGGCTGGCCTTGGGGGGAGAGGAGCCTTACGGCGCTTCCCGCCTCCTGGGGGAGAGGGGCTTCCGGGCGGCCAAAGAGGAGGCTCTTCGCCACCCCCACGCTGGGCAGGTCCAGGTGCACCCCCAGGTGGCTGGCGATGCCCAGGCCCCGGGGGTGGGCGATGCCCTGCCCGTCCACCAGGAGGGCCTCCGGGGCTTCGGGGAGGTGCCTCAGGGCCTCCAGGTAGGCGGGGGCCTCGCGGAAGGAGAGGAGGCCCGGGATGTAGGGGAAGAGCTCCTCTTCCGGCACCTTCCCCCGGCCCACGAAGAGGGGGCCTCGCTCCAGGTGGTAGAGCACCGCCACCGCCACCAGGGGCTTTCCCTTTTTATGGGAGGCGTCCAAGGCGGCAAGGAGCCTCACCCCCTCCAGGCTTCCCTCAAGGACCACCCGCTGGGCCAGGGCCCTCTGCAGGGCAAGGGCCGCTTCCAGGCTTTCCGGTTTGGGAAAAGGGGGTGTTTCCACGGGCCTGATCTCCCCTAAGGTTCGGTGCGCTCCGCCGCAAGGAGAGGAAGCAGGGCAAGCCCGGTATTTGGAGGGCGCCCACTCCTGCGCGGCCTGGGGTGGGGGGGTTTCACCGGGGCCCCCACCCTGACGGAGTCGGGGTGGGGTGGCATCAGGTGGCCTCCCGCAGGCGCTCCAGCACCTCGGGGTCGGAGGGGTCCACCCCGTAGAGGAGGGCCAGGTAGTAGGCGGTCCAGGCCAGGCGGTACCAGAGGGCCACCGCCTGGGCGAGGCGGCTGCCTTCCGGGGGGGGCACCTCGGCCACCGCGTCCACCCGGGTTTCCAGGATTTCCTTGGCGAGCCTCACCGCCTCCCCCTCCCCTAGGAGGACGGCGGCCAGGGGGTCTCCCTGCTCGTGGCGGGCCTCGAGGCCCGTGAGGAAAAACTCCAGGGCGCTATGGGGTGGGGTGAGGGCCAGGCTTTTCCCGATGCGGGCGAAAAGGCTTTGCGCCGCTTCCTCCAAGGGACGGTAAAAGGGAGCGTAGAGGAGGGGGATCCGCTCCACCAGGGTGTAGGCCAGGAACTTGGCGGGGTTCTCCTCGAGGGGGATTTCCGGGGTGAGGCGTTTTCGTTCCTCCAGCAAAGCCCTATCCACCTCTGAGAGGGTTTCCTCCTGTCCCGTGGCCAGAAGGAGGAAGCGCAGGTAGCGGTAAGGGTTCAGGGGGCTAGGGGACAGGTAGACCTCAACCCCGGGGCGGAGGCCCACCTTGACCACCTGCACCCGCTCCGTTTCTGCCAGAAGGGAAAGGGCAGCGGCCTCTCCCAGGTCGTACCCTCCCTCCAGCACGAACAGGGTTCCCTCCTCCGTCCAGTCGGGAAGGCCGGACAGCCGGGCGGCGAAGTGGCCCTCCCCATAGCCCAAGGCGGCGTGGGGGCCGGGGTAGGCCTCCTTAGGCACGGGCCCCGAGCCCACCAGGTCCCTCAGCTCCAGGGCCAGGCCCCGCCGGTCGGCCAGGTAGGTTTCCTCGCGGTCCAGGTCGCGCATACCCCTTATGCTAACCCCCATGCGGCGCCTGAACCCCAAGCCGGTGGAAAGGGTCTGGGGGGGTAGCGCCCTGGGGTTCGGCCCCGGGGTGGGGGAGGTGTGGCTTGCGGAAGCGCCCCTTCTGGTGAAGCTTTTGGACCCGGCGGATTGGCTTTCCGTGCAGGTCCACCCTCCCCACGCCTACGCCCAAAGGGTGGAGGGAAAGCCCGGGAAGTACGAGGCCTGGTACGTCCTTGCCCCGGGGGAGATCGTCTACGGCTTTGCCCGGCGGGTGAGCCAGGAGGAGGTGCGGCGACGGGCTGAGGCGGGTACCCTGGACGCGGTGCTCCACCGGGTGCGGGTGGCCCCGGGCCAGGTGGTCTACCTCCCCGCGGGGGTAGTGCACGCCCTGGGCCCGGGGACGCGGGTCTACGAGGTGCAGACCCCCTCGGACCTGACCTACCGGCTTTACGACTACGGCCGTCCCCGGGAGCTCCACCTGGAGAAGGCCCTCGAGGTGGCCCTCCTGGAGCCTACCCCCCTGCCCGCCTTCGCCCCCGAGCCCGTGGCGGGGGGGGAGCGCCTTCTCCAGACCCCTTACTTTCAGCTGTACCGCTTCCCCCTCCGGGGGCGGCTACGGCTAAAGCCCCCCCTTGACCTCCTCCTCACCCTCCTGGAGGGGGAGGCCTGGCTTTCGGGGGAGGCCCTTCTTCCTCCTGCCACCTTCCTCCTGGAGCCGGGGGAGGAGGTCCAGCTGGAAGGAGAGGGGCTCCTTTTGGGGGCTAGCCCCGGAGGCGCCTGAGGAGGGCTTGCACCTGGGGGGAAGCCCTTTCCCCCAGCTCCTCCTTAAGCCGCTTTCGGTAGGCCTCCAGGAGCCTTTCCGCCCGGGCCCTTTGCCCTTGCTCCAGGCAGCGCTCCACCAAGGACAAGAGGGCCTCCTCGTCCAGGGGGTCCAGCTCCAAGAGGCGTTCCAGGAGGCGGGGTTCCCGCCTTTTCAGGAAAAGGGCCCGCACCCGGTGGAAGACCTCCTCCCGCTTGCGGTCCAGATGGGGGTGGTCCAGGCCGGAGAAGAGGGGCTCGCGGTAAAGGGCCAGGGCCCTCTCTGCGTCCTCCCGTTGCAGGGCCTCCTCCAAGGCGAAGAGGTCGGCCTCCACCCTCTTTAGGCCCTCTTCCCCCAGGTAGGTGGCCACCCCCCAGGGCTCCAGGAGCTTCCGCAGGCGGGCCAGCCAGACGTAGAGGTTGTTGAGGGCCGCCGCCTCAGGCATGTCCGGCCAAAGGGCGAAGGCCACCTCTTCCCGGGGCAGGCCCAGGAGGAGGAGGGCGAAGACCTCCCTGGCCTTGCCCCGGAGTTCTGCAGGCCCCAGGGGGGTGTGCACCTGGAAGGTGCCCAGGACCATCACCCTCAAGGGGGGGATTTCCTCGAGGCGGAGGGCGATGGCCTCTTTCCAGCCGCTTCGCAGCACCTCCCCTAAGGGGTAGGCCCGGGCCAGCTCCGGCCGGTTCCGGGGGAGGAGGCCTAGGGGCAGGAGGCCGGGGAGGACCCTTTCCCTGGCATCGGTCAGGGAGATCAGGGCCTCCAGGTCCCCCCCCTCCCGCAGGAGGCGGTAGCGGGCGGCCTGCCAGTAAAGCCGCTCCAGGCGCTCTTCCGGATAGGGGGGGAGGAGGGAAGGGTCCTGGCGCAACCGCGCCCGGGCCAGGCTGGGGAAGAAGCCGGAAAGGCCTTCAAGGAGGCCCTCGTCCCCCGTGAGCTCCGCCAGGAGGGCCCGGCCCTCCTCTGCCAGGTAGCGGTTTTCCCAGAGCTCCGCCTGGGCCACCAGGCGGCGGAGGGCTTCGGCATCCCCCTCCAGGTGGGCGAGGAGCATCCGGGCCTCGAGGCTCGCCAGGGGGCTTCCGGGCTCCTCCGCCGCCCGCTTCAGGTAGTCCCGGGCCTTCTCCCGTTCCCCCAAAAGGAGGTAGAACCGGCCCAGGTCCCGCAGGTGGCCGGGGAGTACAAAGGGGCGGGAGACCCTCAGGGAGCCTAAGGTTTCCTCCAGGGCCGCGATGCGCTTCAGAAGGGATCCTTTCAGCTCGAACTCCAGGAGGGCCAGGTTGAGGAGGGGGCTGGGGCGGAAGGGGCTACTTGGGGGAAGGCGCCGCAGGGCCTCCTCCAGGAGGGCCAGGGCTTCCTCGGGCCTTCCCTCCTCGTAGGGCACCCGGGCGGCGTCGTTCAGGAAGCGGCCCGCGAGCTCTTCGGGCACCCGCTCCAGGAGCCCCAGGCCCCGCTCCAGGTAGGCCCGGGCCCGGGGGAGGTCCTGGCCCAGCATGGGCTCCGCCAGGTAGTAGGCCAGGTGGCCGCAGGCGGTGAGGGCCACCCTCGGGTCTTCCGCCTCTACCAAGGGCTCCAGAAGGGGGAAGCCCTCCTTCTTACCGCACTGGAGAAGGGCCTCTCCCAGGCGCAGATGGGTCCGGGGGCCTCCTTGCCTGAGGAGGTCGGCGAAGCGGAGGAGCCGTTCCGCAGGAAGGTCTATCTGGATGGGCCGCTCCATGAGCTCCAGAAGCTCCCGGTGGAGCCCGGCCTCATAGAAGGCCTCCGCCAGAACCTCTGGAGGCAGCCTTCCCTCCGCCCGGCGCACCGCCTCCTGCACCTCGGGGAGGAGGTTTTTCCGGGCCATTTCCCGCAGGAGGTTGTGCAGGCGGAAGCCCTGGGGGAGGCGGCGGAGGAGGCCCCTTTGGAAAAGGCTTTCCGTGGCCGGGGTGGCGTGCGCTAGGGGCAGGTAGGGCAGGGCGGCCAGGAGGAGGCCTTCTTGCAGCTCTTCCGGCGATAGGCTCTCCCTAAGGCCCTGGAGGAGGGCCTGGGGCTTTGGGGGCTCCCCGGTGAGGGCCGAGAGGAAAAGGGGCAAGGGCCAGCCCCCCGTGGCCCGGTGGGCCTCCTCCCACCCTTCCCGGCCTGCGAAGAGGGTCTGGGCCTCCTCCGGGGTGAAGGCCAGGTCCTGCGCTCCCAGGTGCACCAGCCGCCCTTCCGCCAGGAGCTTGGGGAGTTCGGGGTAGGGGAGGGGTTTGCGGCTGGCCAGGACCAGGAGGCAGGGGAGGGTGCGCAGGAGGGGAGAAAGGTCTTCCTGCCCGCTGAGGTCCTCGAGGACCACCAGGCTGGGCACCTCCTGCAAGGCCGCCACCACCGCCCCCCAGGGCACTTCCTCGGGAAGGCCTAAGGAGCGGGCCAGGAGGGCCTTGGGCTCTCCCAGGAGGGCGCTGGCCCAAAGGGTGCGCAAGGGGAGCCTGGCGGCCAGCTGCCCTGCCAGGACGCTCTTGCCGAAGCCCGCGGGGGCCTCGAGGTGGATGGCGAAGCCCGGCCCCTCGGGCAGAAGGTCCAAAAGCCGCCTCCTTTCCAGGTAGACCGGGCTTTGCCACGCCAGGGCCATGGTTTGGGTCCATTGTAATCCCCAGCCGCCCTTGACCGAAGCCCCCAGGGCCAAGGAGACTAGGGGGCATGGACCGCGCCTTTTTGGACCTGGCCCCCTGTGGCCCCCTGCGGGGTGCCTTGCGGGTGCCGGGGGACAAGTCCGTGACCCACCGGGGCCTCATGCTCCTGGCCCTGAGCGAGGGGGAAGGGAGGCTTTTCTACCCCTTGAAGGCCGGGGACACCCTCTCCACCGCCCGCGCCCTTCAGGCCTTGGGGGCGGAGATCGCGGAGGAAGGCCCCCACTTCCGGGTGCGAGGGCGGGGCCTAAGCCTTAAGGAGCCGGAAGACGTTCTGGACTGCGGCAACGCCGGCACCCTCATGCGCCTCCTCTTGGGCATCCTGGCGGGGCAGGAGGGGCTTTTCGCCGTGCTCACCGGGGACGCCTCCTTGCGCCGCCGTCCCATGGGCCGGGTGGCCGAGCCCCTCCGGGCCATGGGGGCCTCCATAGAGGGAAGGGAAGGGGGTAAAAAGGCCCCCCTGGCGGTGCGGGGAAGGGCCCTAAACGGGATTTCCTACACCCTTCCCGTGCCCAGCGCCCAGGTGAAAAGTGCCCTCCTCCTGGCCGGACTTTTTGCCGAGGGCGTCACGGAGGTGGTGGAGCCTGTGCCCACCCGGGACCACACGGAAAGGCTTTTCCGTCACTTCGGGCTTCCCTTGGAAGCCGAGGGCCCGCGCATCCGCACCCGTAGGGCCGACCCCTTCCCTGCCAGGGACCTCACCGTGCCCGGGGACTTCTCCTCGGCGGCCTTTTTCCTGGTGGCGGCCCTGGTCACCCCGGGCTCCGAGGTGGTGGTGGAGGGGGTGGGCCTGAACCCCACCCGTACTGGCCTTCTCAAGGTGCTCCAGGAGATGGGGGCCGACCTGGAGTGGCGGGTTTTGGAAGGGGAGGCGGGGGAGCCCGTGGGCTGGATACGCGCTCGCTATAGCCCCCTGAAGGGAGTTTCCGTGGACCCCGGCCTCATCCCCCTCATGGTGGACGAGGTACCCGCCCTGGCCGCCGCCGCCGCCTGGGCGGAAGGGGAAACCCACATACCGAACCTTTCCGAGCTCCGGGTGAAGGAGTCGGACCGGGTGAGGGCCATCGCCCACAACCTGAGGGCCCTGGGGGTGACGGTGGAGGAGGGGCCCGACTGGCTCCGCATCCAGGGGGGCGGGGTGCAAAGAGGGGAGGTGGAGCCCTTCCACGACCACCGCATCGCCATGGCCTTTGCCGTGGCGGGCCTGCCCGTGGGGGTCAGGGTCTGGGAGCCCCATTGGGCGGAGATCTCCTACCCCGGCTTTTTCGGGGACCTCCAGCGGCTATGCGCGGGATCGTGACCATCGACGGGCCCTCGGCCTCGGGGAAGAGCTCCGTGGCCCAAAGGGTGGCCCTGGCCTTGGGGGTGCCCTACCTCAGCAGCGGCCTCCTCTACCGGGCGGCGGCCTTTTTGGCCCTCAGGGCGGGGGTGGACCCGGGGGACGAGGCGGGGCTTCTGGCCCTTCTGGAAGGTTTTCGTGTGCGCCTCCTGCCGGAAAGGGAGGGTAACCGGGTGCTGGCGGATGGGGAAGACCTTACCCCCTTCCTCCACACTCCCGAGGTGGACCGGGTGGTCTCCCAGGTGGCCCGCCACAAGGGGGTGCGGGCCTGGGTGAACGCACGCCTCAAGGAGGTGCCCCCTCCTTTCGTGGCCGAGGGGCGGGACATGGGGACGGCAGTCTTCCCGGAAGCGCCCCACAAGTTCTACCTCACTGCCCGTCCCGAGGTGCGGGCCAGGAGGCGGGCCAAGGAGCGGCCCCAGGACTACGAAGAGGTGCTACGGGACCTCCTCCTAAGGGATGAGCTGGACCGGGGTCAAAGCGCCCCGGCCCCCGATGCTTTGGTCATCGACACCAGCGAGATGGGCCTCGAGGCGGTGGTGGCCCGGGTGCTCTCCCACATCCAGGACTGACCATGGTGCCGGGAGCCAAGGAGAGGCCTGTTCAGGAGTTCCTAAATGTCCTCCTCTACCGCCCCTTGGCCCACCTGGTGGTCCTCCTCCTCTTCCGCACCCCCATCCGCCCCCACCACCTGGTCCTCTTTCACACCGGCCTTGTCCTCCTGGCCGCTTGGCTTCTGGTCCTAGGCCGGGACCTCCCGGCGGCCCTCCTCCTCCAGCTCAAGACCGTTTTGGACAACGCCGATGGCCAGCTGGCCCGCCTGCGGGGGGAGGTCACGGAGCTTGGGCGCTACCTGGACACGGAGCTGGACCTTCTGGGCAACCTGGCCCTTTTCCTGGCGCTGGGGGCGCGCACCGGGGCCTGGGGCTTGGCCCTTTTGGCCTTCTTGGTCTTCACCCTGGTCCAGTCCTATGACTTCAACCTGGAAAGGCTTTATAAGGAGGTCCGGGGGTTTCCCCTTGGGGCGGAGCGGCGCGACCCCGATGGGCCTCTTCTCCGCCTCCTGCGGGGGATTTACCGCCTCCTCTTCCTGCCCCAGGACCGGGGGATCACCGCCTGGGAGCGCTACCTCCAGGCCCGCTTCCGCCTAGACCCCCAGCGCTTCTGGGACGAGGCTGCCGTGGCCGGGGTGGTGAACCTGGGCCTCACCACCCAGCTCTTCTTCCTGGGGGTGTTTTTGGTTTTCCACCAGCCTGGGGCCTACCTCACCTTCGTCCTTCTCCAGGGCCTGTATCTTGGCCTCTGGTACCTATGGAGGATCATCCGCGCTATCCCATCCCCACGGTAGGGGCCCTGGTGGAGCAGGCCGGCCGGGTGCTCCTGGTGCGCACGGCCAAGTGGCGGGGGCTTTGGGGGGTGCCTGGGGGAAAGGTGGAGTGGGGGGAGGGCCTGGAGGAGGCCCTGAGGCGGGAGTTCTGGGAGGAGGTGGGCCTCAGGCTTTCCCGGGTGCGCTTCGCCCTGGTGCAGGAAGCTATCTTCAGCCAGGAGTTCCACAAGCCCACCCACATGCTCCTCCTCAACTACTTCGCCGAAGCCGAGGGCGTGGTGCGCCCCAACGAAGAGATCCTGGAGTGGGCCTGGGTAAAGGCGGAGGAGGGGCTTTCCTTCCCCCTAAACACCTTCACCCGCAAGCTTTTGGAGCGGTACTTGGAGGAGGTATGAGAACCGCCCTGGTCACGGGGAGCGCCAAGGGCATCGGCCGGGCCATCCTCCTGGCCCTGGCCAAGGAGGGCTACGCGGTGGCGGTGCACTACCGCACCTCGGAAGGGCTGGCGGAGGCCACGCGCCAGGAGGCGGAAGCCCTTGGGGTAAAGGCCATCAAGGTGCGTGCCGACCTCACGGAGGAGGCGGAGGTGGCGGCTCTGGTGGAGGAGGTGCGCTACCACCTGGGGGGGATCGGCGTTCTGGTGAACAACGTGGGGGACTACCTCTACAAGCCCATCGAGGAGGTTTCCCTGGAGGAGTGGCGCTGGATTTTGGACTCCAACCTGACCAGCACCTTCCTCCTTACCCAGAAGGTCCTGCCCCTCATGGTGGCCCAGGGCTTTGGCCGCATCGTGAACCTGGGCTACGCCGGGGCGGGAAACCTCCTGGCCCGGCCCCACATCACCCCCTACGCCATCGCCAAGACCGGGGTAGTCCTCTACACCAAGGCCATCGCCAAACGCTTTGCCGGAGCGGGGATCACCGCCAACGTGGTGGCCCCGGGGGTGGCGGAAAACTCCGTGTCCAAGCCCCTTCACGAGATTCCCATGGCCCGGCTGGCCCTCCTGGAGGAGATCGCCCGGGCGGTGCTCTTCTTCGTGCGGGAGCCTTACGTGACGGGGCAGGTCCTCGAGGTGGCGGGGGGGTGGAACTTATAGCCGGGCCTTGCACGCAATGATGTGCTAAGTTGAGGGCATGAGTCGGAATCTGACTCTGAGGCTTTCCCCCGAGCTGGTGCGCCGGGCCCGGGCTCTGGCCCTCAAGCGGGGCTTGAGCCTAAACGCCTGGGTAGCGGAGCTTTTGGAGAGGGAGGTGGAGCGGGAGGAGGGTCTAGAAGAAGCCTTTGGTCGGCAACTCTCCTGGATGCGTCAGGGGATCCTGGATACCGGGGGCATGCCCTTGCCCTCCCGGGAGGAGGTGCATGATAGAGCCCCCTGAGTTTGTGGATACCAACGTTTTGGTCTACGCTTACGACCGCTCCTCCCCGGCCAAACGGGACCGAGCCGTGGCGCTCTTAGAGCGCCTTATGGGGGAAAGGCGCTTGGCGTTATCCCTTCAGGTGCTTCAGGAGTTCTACGTGGTCACCACCCGGAAGCTTCCAACCCCCCTGTCCCCGGAGGTGGCCCGCCAGGTCTTGACCGACCTCGGTAAGGCCTGGGTGCATGAGCCCACCCTAGGGGATATCCTTAAGGCCACTCACCTGGCAGAGCGCCACCGAATCTCCTTCTGGGATGCCCTCATCCTGCAAAGCGCCCGGGCCCTAAAGGCCCGGGTGGTGTGGAGCGAGGGCCTCCACCCTGGGGCCTATGGAGGCCTCGAGGTGAGAAACCCCTTTGCGTGATAGGTTGGGGCCTATGGACGGGAACGCTCCCGAACCCAAGTACTGGGAAAAGATGCGCCTGGTGGCCGAGGTCTTGAAGGCGGTGGAGGGTCCCATCTACATCGCCACCCACGTGGACCCCGATGGGGATGCCATCGGTAGCTCCTTGGGCCTCTACCGGGCCCTGAAGGCCCTGGGCAAGGACGCCCGCTGGGTGGCCGAGCCCCCCCGCTTCCTGCGCTTTTTGCCCAAGGAGGAGGAGTACTCGGACCCCGTGGAAAAGCTCCCCGTGGGGGCCACCCTGGTGGCCTTGGACAGCGCCGAGCCTTCCCGGGTGGTGGGGGTGCCGGTGGAGGGGTTCGTCATCAACATCGACCACCACGGCACCAACCCCCGCTTCGGCCACATCGCCGTGGTGGACCCCTCCAAGGCGGCCACCGCCCAGATGGTGAAGGATCTCATCGACCTTCTAGGGGTGGAATGGACGGCGGAGATTGCCACCCCTGTCCTGACCGGCATCCTCACCGACACCGGCAACTTCCGCTTCGCCAACACCACCCCCGAGGTTCTGCGGGTGGCGGCGGAGCTGGTGGGCTACGGGGTGAAGCTGGCCGAGCTCACGGACCGCCTGCAATTCCGCCCCCCTTCCTACTTCCGCCTCATGGGCCAGGTGCTTTCCACCGTGGCCTTCCACTTTGGGGGGCTTCTCGTCACCGCCCACCTTCCCGAGGATGCTAAGCGGGAGGAGGAGGACTCCGACGACTTCGTGGGCCTCATCCGCTACGTGGAGGGGAGCGTGGTCTCGGCCTTCTTGCGCAAGCGGGAGGAAGGGGTGAAGGTGTCCATCCGCTCCCGGGGTGGGGTTTCCGCCCAGAACATTGCCGTGAAGCTGGGGGGAGGGGGGCATGTGCCTGCCGCCGGGGCCACCTTAAAGAACGTTGACCTGGACCGGGCCTACGAGCGGGTCCTCGAGGCGGTGGCGGAGGAGCTCAAGCGGGCGGGGTACCTCTAGGGCCTGGGGGGGCGCCAGACAAGGGAGGGGGCCCCTAGGCCCTCGGGTGCCACCTCCTCTCCTGGCTCCACCAGGCGCTTTAGACGGTAAAGGCCTCCCCGGGGCTCCCGGTAGACTTCCAGTAGGCCGGTTTCCCCGTCCACCAGCCAGCTTTCCGGGATGCCCGCTTGGGCGTAAAGGGCCAACTTCCTTTCGTCCGCGTCCTTGGTGGTATACGCCACCTCTACCACCAGGAGGATGTCCTTTGGCTCGGGAAAGGACTGGACGTAGAAGTCCTCGCGGGGCTTTAGGAGGGCGATGTCCGGCTGGGGAACCGAGTAGGGGTTGAGGAGGATGGGGTTCTGCACCGAGACGATGGCCCGGTCCCCGTAGAGCCTTTCCAGGGTTTTGCTCAGGTAGGTGACCAGGCTGGCGTGGCCGCTGCCGATGGGGGCCATTTCGTAAACCTCCCCGTCCAGGAGTTCCAGACGCACCCCCTCCGGGGCCCGTTCCGCGAGGGCCAGGAACTCCTCCACCCGGATGCGGTACCGGAGCATAGCCCCATTTTAGGCCCCGTACTTGAGGAGCCTTCCCGCATGGGCCAGGAGGAGGGGCATGAGCTCCACCCCCCTTAGGTGCCCGAGGCTTCCCTTGGCCGCCTCCCCCTCCGTGAAGCGCTGCGCCCCGTCCTTCCGCAGGTAGGGGGCCTTGAGGAGGAGGGGCACGGGGTGCCAGGAATGGGCCCTTAGGAGGGCGGGGGTGGAGTGGTCCCCGGTGAGGGCCAGAACGTCCGGCTTTAGGGCAAGGATTTCCGGAAGAAGAGTGTCAAAGCGCTCGATCTCCTTCACCTTGCCCCAGAAGTCCCCGTCCTCCCCCTTGGCGTCGGTCTTCTTGAAGTGGACGTAGAAGAAGTCGTAGCGTTCCCAGTTTTCCTGTAAGGCCTTCAGCTTCCCCTCGTGGGCGTCCCCTTCCCCTTCCACGGGAAGCACCTCCATGCCTACCAGGCTGGCCAGGCCCTTGTACATGGGGTAGCTGGCGATGGCCGCCGCCTTTAGCCCAAAGACCTCCTCCACCTTGGGGAAGGCGGGCTTGCGGGAGGCCCCGCGGAAGAGGGCCCCGTTCAGCTTGGGCTCGCCTTGCAGTACCTCGCGGACGCGCTCCGAGAGCAGGTTCACCACCCGGGCGGTCTTGGCGGAGGCCGCGTCCAGGGCCTGGGCCTTTAGGGGAGGAAGCCCCGTCTTCTGGGGGTCGGTGTCCGTTACCCCGTCCCCAAGCCCCTCCCCCCGGAGGACCACCAGGAAGCGGTGCTCGCTTTCGGTGTGGAAGTGGACCTCCACGTCCTCAATGCGGGGGATGGCCTCCCTTAGCCTCGCCACCACCCGGGCGTTTTCCTCCGTGCTCGGGCGGCCCGCCCGGCGGTCTAGGACCAGGCCTTCCGGGCTCAAGGTGGCGAAGTTCCCCCTTAGGGCCACATCCCCTTCCCGGAAGTCCACCCCCAGGCCCAGGGCGCTTAGCGCCCCCCGGCCCACCACGTAGCGGAAGGGATCGTAGCCGAAGAGGGCCAGGTGCCCGGGGCCGCTTCCGGGGGTGAGGCCGGGGTAGACGGGGGTGAGGAGGCCCAGGGCGCTTTCCCCCGCCAACCGGTCTAGGTTCGGGGTTCTGGCGGCCTCCAGCTCCGTGGGCCCCCCGGGTTCCAGGGGAAGCCCCCCCACCCCATCCAGGACCACCAGGAGGATCTTGGTGTCGCTTTTTTGCTGAAGCTCCTTGAACACGGCGAAGAGGTCCATGCCGCCATTTTATGGGGAAAAGGCCCCCGGCTTGCCCGGGGGCCAGGGGGCTTTAGCGACTACCGAGTTGCTCGGTCTGCGTTCACCAGGCCGTGGCCGAAGAGCTGGCGGCTGCCGATGGGCTCGGCGGTGGCCTTCAGGTGGGCCCGCACCTCGCCGGGGCCCCATTCGGGGTGGAGGGCCCGCACCAGGGCAGCCACCGCGGCCACGTGGGGGCTGGCCATGGAGGTGCCCGCGTACCAGGCGTAGGCAGGGGTGGTTTCGTTGACGATGACGGTGGAGAGGATCAGGTGGTAGCGCCACCCCGCAGGCCGCTGGCTGGCGGGCTTGGCGCACCAGCTCTGGCCGCTTTCGTCCAGGCCACAGTCGCCTCCGGGGGCGGAAAGGTCCACGGCGGCCCCGTAATTGGAGTAGAAGGCTAGGACGTCCTGTCCCGGCACGGCATTCAAGGTTTCGTCGGTGGGGTAGGGGTACTGCCAAAGGGGCGTGGCGGTGCCGGTGGCGGAAACGGAAACCACCGTGGGCAGGTCGGAGGGGATGTGGACGATGTAGCCATTGGCGTTCTGGGCGCTGTTCCCCGCCGAGGCCACGATCAGGGTGCCCATGCGGTTGGCGTACTTCATCACCCGGTCCCAGGCCACCATGGCGGCCACGTCCTCCCGGTTGCGGGTGTCCAGGGTGCCTCCCAGGCTCATGTTGATGACCTGGTAGCCCTTCTTGGCGGCGTCCAGGATGGCCTCAAAGATGGGGCCGTCGAAGGCGCCCACGTCGTCGTATTCCTCCCCGCCCTCGGTGAAGTGGATCCGGTCAAACACCTTGTAGGCGGCGATCCGGACCCCGGGGGCCACCCCCACCACCCGGCCGCCCCCGAAGCGGGCGGCCACGGTGCCGGAGACGTGGGTACCGTGGGCCTCGTAGGTGACGTAAGGTGCGGGGGTGCAGAGGTTGTTGGGGTCAAAGTGGTCAAAGTCGATCCAGAGGCTGTACTTGGGGTAGCTGGGGGTGTTGTTGGGGCCCGCGGTTTCGTAGCAGTAGTTGGTGGCCTGGAAGTCCACGATCTGGCCTACCAGGTCGGGGTGGTTGTCCATGACCCCGGTGTCCAGCACCGCCACCGTGGCCCGGGCCTGGACCTCGAGGGGCACCCTCTCCCAAGCCTTCGGGGCGCCGATCCGCCGGATGTCCCACTGGTACTTGTAGAGGTTGTCGGCTGCCGAGGGCGCGCCATAGGTTTCCTCCTGATAGAGGATGCGCTCCGTCTTGGGCAGGGAGTAGTACCGTTCGGGGCCCACCGCCAGCACCTGGGGGTTCCGGGCCAGGCGGCTTACAGCGGCCCGGTCCGCCACCACCGTGAGGGCACCGATGGGCTCCAGGGTCTTGAGCACCCGGGCCCCGGCGCCTTGGACCAAGGCCTGGGCGTTAGAGGGGAGGGTTTCGGACTTGAAGACCACCAAGTAGCGGCCCTTCTCCGGAGCGCTTTGCACCGAGAGGCTGGCCCCACCCGGAGCCTGCTGGTTGCAGGCGAAAAGGCCCAGGGCCAGCGCGGCCAACACGATATACCCAACCTTCCGCATAACCACCTCCTGTGATGCACCCCGATTTTACCCTTAAGGGCCCTTCCTGCAAGTATGATGGGCGGGTATGGCGAAGGAGAAGGGCCTAACGCCGCAAAGCCAGGACTTCAGCGAGTGGTACCTCGAGGTGATCCAGCGAGCCGAGCTCGCCGACTACGGACCGGTCCGGGGCACCATCGTGGTGCGCCCCTATGGCTACGCCCTTTGGGAAAACATCCAGGGGGTTTTGGACCGCATGTTCAAGGAAACGGGCCACCAAAACGCCTACTTCCCCCTCTTCATCCCCATGAGCTTCCTGAAGAGGGAGGCCGAGCACGTGGAGGGCTTTTCCCCGGAGCTGGCCGTGGTCACCCACGCCGGGGGGGAGGAGCTGGAGGAGCCCTTGGCGGTGCGCCCCACCTCGGAGACGGTGATCGGCTACATGTGGTCCCGGTGGATCAAGAGCTACCGCGACCTGCCCCAGCTCCTCAACCAGTGGGGGAACGTGGTGCGCTGGGAGATGCGCACAAGGCCTTTCCTCCGCACCAGCGAGTTCCTCTGGCAGGAGGGGCACACCGCCCACGCCACCCGGGAGGAGGCGGAGGAGGAGGTGCGGAGGATGCTGGGCATCTACGCCAAGCTGGCCCGGGAGTACGCCGCTCTTCCCGTCATCGAGGGCCTCAAGACCGAGAAGGAGAAGTTCGCCGGGGCGGTCTACACCACCACCATCGAGGCCATGATGCGAGACGGCAAGGCCCTCCAGTCGGGCACCAGCCACTACCTGGGGGAGAACTTCGCCCGGGCCTTTGACATCAAGTTCCAGGACAAGGACCTGCAGGTGAAGTACGTGCACACCACCAGCTGGGGCCTTTCCTGGCGGTTCATCGGGGCCATCATCATGACCCATGGGGACGACCAGGGCCTCATCCTCCCCCCGCGCCTGGCCCCCATCCAGGTGGTGGTGGTGCCCATCTACCGGGAGGAAAGCCGGGAGCAGGTGCTGGAGGCGGCCTTTGACCTCAAGAAGCGCCTTCTCCAGGCGGGCCTCCGCGTCCACCTGGACGACCGGGACCAGTACACCCCGGGCTACAAGTTCCACGAGTGGGAGCTCAAGGGGGTGCCCTTCCGCATTGAGCTTGGCCCCAAGGACCTCGAGGCGGGCGAGGCCGTGCTGGCTAGCCGCCTGGGGGGCAAAGAACGCCTCTCCCTGGAGGTTCTTCCCGCCCTCCTGCCGGAGAAGCTGGATGCTTTCCACCAGGCCCTCTACCAAAGGGCCCTGGATTTCCAAAAGGCCCACACCCGTAAGGTGGACACCTACGGGGAATTCAAGGAGGCGGTGCAGGGGGGCTTTGCCCTGGCCTTCCACTGCGGGGACAAGGCCTGCGAAAAGGCTATCCAGGAGGAAACCACCGCCACCACCCGCTGCGTGCCCTTTGAGGCCGAGCGGGAGGAGGGTCTTTGCGTGCGTTGCGGCCGGCCTTCCGCCTACGGCAAGCGGGTGGTCTTCGCCAAGGCCTACTGAGCGATGCGGGTTGTAGGGCGCAGGGTCCGCTGGCGCTGGTACGGGGAGGTGGTCCTCGAGGGGGGCCTTGCCTTACGCATGACGGGGGACGCCGCCAAATGGCTCCGCCCCGGGGACCAGGTCCGCCTTGCCACCGAGTTCAAGAAGCCCCTCCTGGGCTTCGACGAGTATACCCTCCAAGGCAGTTTCCCCATCTGGCCCCTTTTTTCCCGCGAAGTGGCCCACGTCCGGGAAGGCCCCTTGGGGGGCGAGGCCTACCGCTACCGCCTCCGGGCGCGGGAGGCCATGTACGAGGCTGACTTTGAGGCCATCGCTGAGCTGGAGCAGTACCACTACGCCTCCGAAAAAGAAGTGGTGGCCCTTTGGTCCTGCCCCCGCTGTGGCCGTACCCTTCAGGCCAACAGCAAGCCCCTCTGCCCCTGTGGGGGCGAGGCCCGCTTGAAGGAGATCAAGGGCTCCACCCCGGCAAGCCGCTTTCTGCTCCTGGAGCTTGTGGAGCGCTTGCCCTTTGAGCCCAGGATCGTGGGCTACCTGCGCTTGGATCCGCCCATTCCTCGCATGCACCGCAGGACCCCCAAGGGTTTGGAGCGGGATATCCGGGAGCGGATCTTCCCCCCGGACTGGTTCCACCCCACCTACGAGGGTGGACCGGACTGGGAGAGCGCCCTGGACCGCGTGCACACCGCAGCGGCCCGCATCGCCCGGGTGGTGGTTCACCCGGATTACCGCTCTGAGGGGTTCGGGTCCCTTTTGGTGCGCTTGGCCCTGGAGTGGGTGCGGGAGCGGGCCGCTCCGGAAGGGCGCCGGGAGAAGCACCTGGTCTACACCATCGCCCAGATGGCCCGCTACCACCCCTTCTTTGAGAAGGTGGGCTTCCGCTACCTCTTTGATACCGCCTCCGGCCGGCCGGTGCTCTTTTACCCCCTCACCGGGGAGGCCGAGGACTACCTGGAGCGTTTTCTGCGGGAAGATCCCTATGCCCGGGCCCACGGGGGCAGGCTATTCTTTTCCCGCTTCACGCCCCTCCAGGGGCTTCCTGGGCCCATCCGCCTTCTCTGGGTGCACAAGGCCTACCGGAGCCACCTGGACCTCTCGGACCTTTCCCCTGATGTGCAGGAGGCCCTGTCGGCCTTTGGGGTGAGGGCGCGCATCCTGGAGCGGGCGGTCCTCCGGGGAGCGGACCTGGAGATACCCCCAAAGAGCGTGGTGGTTTTGGCGGGGGCCAGCGGGGCGGGGAAGACCACGCTTCTGCGCCTCCTTTTGGGGGAGCCCCCCGACGCCGGCGAGGTGGTGGTGCCGCCGGGGAGGCGGGTGGGCTACATCCCGGGGGAGCGGGAGGTGGAGCTGGGGGAGGAACCCATCCTGGAAAGGCTGTACCAGAAGCTGAAAGACGTGGGTGCAGCCATAGAGGTGCTGAACCGCATGGGTCTTTCCGATGCCGTCTTGTACCGCGCCCGCCCCCGGGAGCTTTCCACCGGGCAGAGGGAGCGCTACCGCCTGGCCCTCCTTTTGGCGGAGAGGCCGGACCTCCTTCTCCTGGACGAGTTTGCCGCTCACCTGGACGTGCCCACCGCTCGGCGGGTGGCCCTGGGCTTGGGGAAGCTGGTGCGGGGCGTGGGCATCACCCTGGTGGCCGCCACCCATCGTCCGGAGGTCATCGCCGCCTTGGACCCGGACCTCCTGGTCTACGTGGGCTACGGCGGACTCATGGCCATACCTCGGAGAGGTCTACGAACATGACCCGTCCTGGCCTTCGGGGCACGTAAAAAGGCTTTTCGTAGCGGAGGGCGTTTTCTAAAACCCAAGCAAAAAGTGGTTCATCCCCGGCGTAGGCCTTGAGGAAAGCTTCTTCCGCCAGGTGCTTGTCCTGGTGAGGGAGAAGCTCTTCCACACGAAAAGGGCCCTCCACCCCCACCACGTCTGCCTGGCCGATGAGGTAGCCCCCGCTGACGATGCCCAAGGGGCCTCGGTGGCGGGTCTTGCGTTTGCGGATCTCCCAGGTCTTCTTGCCCTCCACGATGAGGCTGGCGTACGGCTCACGGACGATAAGCCCCAGCTTTGGCCTTTCCACACCCCCATTGTAGAGTGGAGGGCGTGGGTTGCCCTAAGGAAGGGCAAAAGGCAAAGAAACGGCGGGCTTTGGCCATCCTAGAGGCCCTAAAGGCGGCGTATCCAGGGGCCAAAACGGAGCTCAAGCACAATAGCCCCTTCCAGCTCCTGGTGGCCACGGTCCTCTCCGCCCAGGCCACGGACAAGAGCGTGAACGAGGCCACCCCCGCCCTCTTTGCCCGCTTCCCCGACGCCAAGACCTTGGCGGAGGCCCATCCGGAGGAGGTGGAGCCTTACATCAGGCGCATCGGGCTCTACCGAACCAAGGCCAGGAACCTGGTGGCTCTGGCAAAGCGGCTCGTGGCGGCGCACGGAGGGGAGGTGCCCCAGGATAAGCAGGCCCTCATGGCCCTTCCTGGGGTGGGTTGGAAGACGGCCACCGTGGTGCTGGGGGCGGCCTTCGGGGTACCGGGCATCGCCGTGGACACCCACGTGGCCCGCCTGGCCCAAAGGCTTTGCCTCTCCGAGGCCAGGAGCCCGGAAAAGATCGGGGCCGATCTAGAGCGCCTTTTCCCCAAGGAGGACTGGGTCTTCGCCCACCATGCCCTGGTCCTCCACGGGCGGTACGTCTGCACCGCTAGGAAGCCCCGGTGCCCCGCTTGCCCGTTGGCCCCCCACTGCCCGAGCCGCAGGGAGGGTTAGGCGTCCCGCTAGGGTCTATGCCGCAGGGGGGGTGCGCACGGCGTGGGCTTCTCTCCTTGCCTGCTGGTTGGGTGGGCCCTGGCGCGGAGTATCCATCTGGAAAGGATTGCCCATGACAAGACTCCTTGCCTCCCCCGCTTACCGCCTGGTCCTGGCCAGCTTCCTCTGGTCTTTCGGAGGGAACCTGGTCTACTTCTTCCTGAACTTCCACCTCGAGGCCCTGGGCTTTGGCCGCCAGGCCATCGGCCTGGCCCAGGCCCTTCTCCTTTTCACCGGGGTGGTCTTCGCCCTGCCCCTGGCCTACCTCATCCCTAGGCTGGGCTACCTGAGAAGCCTCCACCTGGCCTTCCTGTTGGCGGTGGGAAGCGGCCTTCTCCTGGGCCTTGGCCTCTTGGTCTTCCCCTCCCTGGCGGGCTACGGCCTGGCGGGCGCCCTCCTGCAGGGGGCGGCGGCCCCCCTCATGGCCCGGCTGGTGCCCCCGGGGAGGCGGGTGGCGCTTTTCAGCCTGCAGGCGGCCCTCACCACGGC
Organism: Thermus tengchongensis; assembly: GCF_021462405.1. Taxonomy (NCBI): domain Bacteria; kingdom Thermotogati; phylum Deinococcota; class Deinococci; order Thermales; family Thermaceae; genus Thermus; species Thermus tengchongensis. The sequence continues at coordinate 48,298 of NZ_JAKEDU010000002.1, forward strand.
CAGCGGCTTCTTTTCCACCCTCCTGGCGGGATTCCTCTCCGAGTGGGTGGGGGCCCGGTGGGTGCTCCTTTTCGCCCTTCCCTTTTTCCTCATGGCGGTTCCCCTGGTTTTGGGCCTGCCTGAGGGGGAAGGGCAGGCACCCCGGTTTCGGGGCCGCTTCGGGGTGTGGCTTAGACTCCTCCTGCCCCAAGTGGTCATCGGCCTTGGGGCAGGGCTCGTCATCCCCTTCTTGAACCTCTTCCTCAAGGAGAAGTTCGGCCTCACCTATGGGGCCACGGGGTTCGTCTTTGCCCTCTCCTCCTTGGCCACAGGGCTGGCCATGCTCCTCCAGCCCCTTTTGGTGCGGCGGGTGGGGAAGCTCGGGGCCATCGTCCTGGTGCAGGCCCTCTCCTTGCCCTTCCTGGCCCTGTTGGCCTGGGCTCCTTGGCTTCCCGTGGTCACCCTGGCCCTCCTGGTGCGGGGGGCCCTCATGAACGCCGCCGGGCCGGTCTACGCCGCCTTGGTCATGGACTACCTGGAGGATGGGGAGCGGCCCGGCTTTTTCCTGGTGGAATCGGGGATCTGGAGCCTCCTCTTCGCCCTGGGAAGCGCCCTTTCCGGGGTGGCCCAGGAGGCCTTGGGCCTGGCCGCCTTCCACTACCTCTTTGCCGCCACCCTCACCCTCTACGCCCTAGGCATCGCCCTCTGGCCCTGGGCCTTTGGCCGCCTGCGGGCGGCCTACGGGGAGGGGGAGGGCTCTTCCTGAGGCGCCTTCCCTTGGCCTAGACTGGCCTCATGCGCACGAGCCTCACGGTGGAAGAAGCCTTGGAGCTGGTCCTGGCCGAGGCCAGGGGGGAGCCCGGCGTGGAGGTACTCCCCCTGAAGGAGGCTTTGGGACGGGTGCTGGCGGAAGACCTCGCCGCCTTGGTGGACCACCCCGACCAGGACGACACCGCCATTGACGGCTACGCCTGCCGCCAGGAGGACACCCTGGGGGCTTCCCGAGAAAGCCCGGTGCGCCTTAAGGTGATTGGCGAATCTCCCGCGGGAAAGCCCTTCGGGGGCCGGGTGGGGCCGAAGGAGGCGGTGGCGGTCTATACCGGGGCCCCCATTCCCGAAGGGGCGGATGCGGTGATCCGGGTGGAGGACACGCGGCGGGAAGGGGACGAGGTCCTTCTCTTCGCCCCTGCGAGTCCCAAGGACATAAGGCCTAAGGGGGACGACCTGAGGCGGGGTGAGGTGTACCTGAAGCGGGGGGACCTCCTCAGTCCCAGCAGGCTGGGCCTGGCCGCGGCCATGGGCCACCCCCGGGTGAAGGTCTTCCGCCGCCCCCGGGTGGGGATCCTCGCCACCGGGGATGAGGTGGTGGAGCCGGGGGAACCCCTGCCCTATGGGGGGGTCTACAACTCCAACGCCTATAGCCTCCTGGGGCTGGTGTGGGAGGCCGGGGGGGAGCCTGTCCTCCTGGGCAAGGTGGAGGACGAGCCGGAAAAGGTGCTTGCCCGCCTCGAGGGGGCGGGACGGCTGGACCTCCTCCTCACCTCCGGGGGCGTGTCCATGGGGGAGTACGACGTGGTGCGGAAGGTGCTGGAGGAGAGGGGAGAGGTCCTCTTCTGGAAGGTGAAGCAGCAGCCCGGGGGGCCTCTCCTCCTCGCCCGTCTGGGGGAGCTACCCGTTTTGGGCCTGCCGGGGAACCCGGTTTCCAGCATGGTGACCTTTTTCCTCTACGGGAGACCCTTCCTTTTCCGGCTTCTCCAGCGCACCGAGCCCCCCTACCGCGCCCTCAAGGCCAGGGCCCTCACCCCCTTTCGCGGAGCGCCGGGCAAGAAGGTCTTCCGCCGGGGGGTGCTGTCCTTTGAGGGGGAGCTGGTGGTGCGCACCACCGGGAACCAAAGCAGCGGGGTTTTGCGCTCCATGGCCCAGGGCAACGCTTTGGTGGTGATCCCTCCGGACCAGAACGTGCAGGAGGGCCAGGAGGTGGAGGTCATCCCCTTGACATTCGTGCTCTAAGTACCCCGTCGTGGCGCGAGCCACGACGGGGGCCCCAAAGAGGCGATAAGCACGCTGCTTCGGCTTTAGCCGATGGGGTAACCTTTGCGTGCGGGTGCTTGGTTCGCTAAGATTGAAAGGTTTACGGGCCCTACCCCTCCTCCTCGGGCGCGGGTGGGGCCCGGGAAGCGAGCGAGAATGGAGTTCAAAGACTTTCCCCTGAAGGACGAGATCAAGGAAGCCCTGTTGCGTCGGGGCATCACCGCCCCCACCCCCATCCAGGCGGCGGCTTTGCCCCTGGCCCTGGAGGGCAAGGACCTCATCGGCCAGGCCCGCACGGGCACCGGCAAGACCCTGGCCTTCGCCCTGCCCATCGCGCAAGGCCTCGAGGCCTCCTCCGAGCGGGGTCGTGCCCCCAGGGCTCTGGTCCTCACCCCCACCCGGGAGCTGGCCCTCCAGGTCTCCGGGGAGCTGCAGGCGGTGGCCCCCCACCTAAAGGTGGTCACCGTGTACGGGGGTACCGGCTACGGCAAGCAGAAGGAGGACCTCCTCCGGGGGGCGGACGTGGTGGTGGCCACCCCGGGCCGGGCCCTGGACTACCTAAGGCAGGGGGTGTTGAACCTTTCCCAGGTGAAGATCGCCGTCTTGGACGAGGCGGACGAGATGCTTTCCATGGGCTTTGAGGAGGAGGTGGAGGCCCTCCTCTCCGCCACCCCCCCTGAGCGCCAGACCCTCCTCTTCTCCGCCACCCTGCCTTCCTGGGCCAGGAGGCTCGCCGAGCGCTACATGCGCTCCCCCGTGGTCATCAACGTGGTGCGGGAGGAGGGGGTCACCTACCAGGAGGAGGCGGTGCCCGCCCCCGGGGACCGGCTGGCCCTTCTTTCCGATCTCCTCTACGTGAAGGCCCCCAAGCGGGCCATCGTCTTCACCCGCACCAAGGCGGAAACCGAGGAGGTGGCCACGGGCCTCCTGCGCCTGGGCCATCCGGCCCGGGCCATCCACGGGGACCTTTCCCAGACGGACCGGGAGCGGGTCATGCGGGCCTTCCGCGAGGGGGAGGTGCGGATCTTGGTGGCCACGGACGTGGCCGCCCGCGGCCTGGACATCCCCGAGGTGGACCTGGTGGTGCACCACCGCCTCCCCGACAAGCCGGAAACCTACCAGCACCGCTCCGGGCGCACGGGCCGCGCGGGGAGGGGGGGTGAGGTGGTCATCCTCTACGGGCCCCGGGAGAGGAGGGAGCTTTCCGAGCTGGAACGGGCGGTGGGCCGCACCTTCAAGCGGGTGAACCCCCCTACGCCGGAAGAGGTCCTGGAGGCCAAGTGGCACCACCTCCTGGCCCGGCTGGCCCGGGTGCCGGAGCGGGACTACAAGCTCTACCTGGACTTTGCCGGGAAGCTCTTCGCCGAGGGGCGGGTGGAGGTGGTGGCCGCCCTCATGGCCCTCCTCCTGGGCGGAGCCCCCAAGGAGAAGAGCCTCCTCACCGGGGAGGAGGGCTGGCTCACCTTCAAGGCCACGGGGCCTAGGCTCACCCTGCCTCGGCTGGTGGCCTTGCTGAAGGAGAGGGGCCTCGAGGTGGGCAAGATCGCCCAGGGGGAGGAGGCGCTTTATGTGGACCTGCGCCCCCAGGACCTGCCTCGCCTAGCCGAGGTGCAGGGGGTGAAGCTGGAGCGGGCCAAGCGGGTGGAGGCCCTGCCCGAAGCCCCCGCCCGCGGCAGGCGGCCGGTGCGCTCCTGAGGCTTGAAAAGGCTTCCCCCCTCCGCAAAGGAGGGGGGAAAGCGCTTCTGGCCTTGGTGCGCCCGGAGGGATTCGAACCCCCGGCCTAGGGCTTAGGAAGCCCCCGCTCTATCCTGCTGAGCTACGGGCGCCCACACCTAGAGGATTCTAGCAGCCCTGGGGGGCCAAGGCAAGCGGATGGTTCCTCGGGTAAGGGAGCGATTTGGAAAACACTTGGCTATCCGCCGCCGAGAGGTTCGGGGTGGTATTGCCAGCGGACTTTTGGCACTCGGGTTTCTCCCTGAAAGCTAAGCACCCGCACGCAAAGCCCGCCCCATCGGCCAAAGCCAAAGTGGCGTGCCCATGGCTTCTTTGGGGCCCCGTCGTGGGGCAAGCCACGACGGGGTACTTAGGCCAGAGCCTCAGCAAGGAGGGAGGAGGGCGGAAATGGTATAGTCTTTCACCGGGGAAAAAGGGCTTCTACATAAGCCTTGGCTTATAGTAGGGCCCCCTGGCTCCGCTTGTGCCCTCCTTCACGGGAGCGTACCCTGGAGGCACCATGACCGAGACCAAGGACCTTACCAGCCTTTCGGTGAACGCCATCCGGTTTTTGGCTATAGACGCCGTGGAAAAGGCCAAAAGCGGCCACCCCGGTATGCCCATGGCCATGGCTCCCCTGGCCTATCTCCTGTACCGGGAGGTCATGCGCCACAATCCCCTGAACCCCAGCTGGCCTAACCGGGACCGCTTTGTACTGTCCGCAGGCCATGGTTCCATGCTCCTCTATGCGGTCTTGCACCTTACGGGCTACGACCTTTCCCTGGAGGAGCTCAAGCGTTTCCGCCAATGGGGCTCCAAGACCCCGGGCCACCCCGAGTACGGCCACACCCTAGGGGTAGAGGTGACCACCGGTCCCTTGGGGCAGGGTATCTCCACCGCGGTGGGCCTGGCCCTGGCCGAGAGGAAGCTGGCTGCGGAGTTCAACCGCCCGGGCTACGAGGTGGTGAACCACTACACCTACGTTTTGGCCTCGGACGGGGACCTGATGGAGGGGGTTTCCGGGGAGGCCAGCTCGTTGGCGGGGCACTGGCGGCTTTCCAAGCTCATCGTGTTTTGGGATAACAACCACATTTCCATTGACGGCTCCACGGACCTGGCCTTCACCGAGGATGTGCTAGCCCGCTACCGGGCCTACGGCTGGCACACCCAAAGGGTGGAGGATGCCAACGACCTCGAGGCCCTCCGCCACGCCATCCGTCTGGCCCAGCTGGACGAAAGGCCCTCCCTCATTGCCGTGCGGAGCCACATTGGTTACGGTTCCCCCAAGCAGGATTCCCACAAGGCCCACGGGGAGCCCTTGGGTCCGGAGGCCGTGGAGGCCACCCGCCAAAACCTAGGCTGGCCCTACCCGCCCTTTGAAGTGCCCGAGGAAGTCTACCGGCACATGGACATGCGGGAGAAGGGAAGGGCTTGGCAGGAGGCCTGGGAAGAGCTCATGGAGGCCTATGCCCGGGCCTATCCCGACCTGCACCAGGAGCTTCTGCGCCGCTTAAGGGGCGACCTGCCCTCTCTTCCCGAGGAGCCCCCAGCTTTTGACAAGCCCGTGGCCACCCGGGCGGCCAGCGGCAAGGCCCTGGACGCCATCGCCCCCCGGATGCCCGAACTCCTCGGGGGAAGCGCCGACCTCACCCCCTCCAACAACACCCAGGCTCAGGGTATGGCGGACTTTTCCCCGCAAAACCCCACGGGGCGCTACATCCACTACGGGGTGCGGGAGCACGGCATGGGCGCCATCCTGAACGGGCTCAACCTTCACGGGGGCTACCGGGCCTACGGGGGCACCTTCCTGGTCTTCTCCGACTACATGCGCCCCGCCATCCGCCTGGCGGCCCTCATGGGCACCCCCACGGTCTTCGTCTTCACCCACGACTCCATCGCCCTGGGGGAGGATGGCCCCACCCACCAGCCCGTGGAGCACCTCATGAGCCTTAGGGCCATGCCGGGCCTCTGGGTGATCCGCCCCGCCGACGCCTACGAAACCTTCTACGCCTGGCAGGTGGCCTTGAAGCGGAAGGAAGGCCCTACCGCCCTCATCCTCACCCGGCAGGCGGTGCCCCTCCTTTCCCCGGAGAAGGCCAAGGGGCTCCTCCGGGGCGGCTACGTGTTGGAGGATGCAGAAAGGCCCGAAGGGGTAATCGTGGCCACGGGGAGCGAGGTGCACCTGGCCTTGAAGGCCAAAGCCCTCCTGGCGGAAAAGGGCCGTCGGGTGCGGGTGGTGAGCCTGCCCTCCTTCGAGCTTTTTGAGGCCCAGCCCGAGGCGTACCGGAAGGAGGTGCTTCCCCCCGGCCTCCCCACCCTGGCGGTGGAGGCGGGGGCGACCCTGGGCTGGGAACGGTACGCCCACAAGGTGGTGGGCCTGGACCGCTTTGGGGCCAGCGCCCCTTACCCCGAGGTCTACGAGAAGCTGGGCTTCACCCCGGAGCGGGTGGCGGAGGCCTTGGAAGACCTCCTATGAGGTTCAGGGTGGATCCCTTGCCCCTTCCCGGCACCTACCGGGGCACGGCCATTGTGGTGGATGTGATCCGGGCCACCACTGCCGCCCTCTACCTCAAAGCTGGGGCCACGGCCCTGGTTTTGGCCCGGGGAGCGGAGGCCGCCCGGGCCTTGCGCCAGGATGGGGAGCTCCTGGCTGGGGAGGTGGGAGGGCTTCCCCCAGAGGGGTTTGACCTGGGCAACTCCCCCCGGGAGGTGAATGGGGTGGTGGGTAAGGCCGTGGTCATGGCCACCACCAACGGCACCCGGGCCGCCCATGCCGCCCTAGGAGCCAGGCACATCCTTCTCGGTTCCTTGCAAAATGCCCAGGCGGTGGCGGAGAAAGCCAGGGAAACCGGGGAGGAGGTACACCTGGTCTGTGCGGGGAAGGAGGGCCAGATGGCCTTGGACGATCTCTATACTGCCGGGGTCATCGGAAAGCGCCTGAAGGCCCTGGGGTTTTCCCCGGAAGGGGAGATGGCCCATCTGGCCCTTTTCCTGGCGGAGAATCCTTCGTTCCCTGTCCTTTCCAGCAGCGAGGCCGCCAAGGCCCTGGTGGGGGTGGGTTTGGAGGAGGATGTGGCCGAGTGCGCCCGGGTGGACGTGCATGGGGTTGTCCCGCGCTTCTTGGGGATGCGGGGTGAGGGCATGGTCTTTGGAGGTTAGGGGGAGGGATGCTGGCCACCTTGCGGGAGGTTTTGCCGGAAAAGGGCCGGGCGGTGGGGGCTTTTGACGTGGTGGGCCTGGAGTGGGCGGAGGCCATTCTGGAGGGAGCGGAAACCCTCGGCCTTCCCGTCATCCTCAGCGTGGCCCCCCACCTGGGGGGGCCGCCTTTAAGGGCCCTGGCTCCTGGGCTTAGAGTTTTGGCGGAAGAGGCCAGGGTACCCGTGGCCCTGCACCTGGACCATGGGGAAAACCTGAGGGAGGTGGTGGAAGCCTTAAGGCTCGGGTTTACCAGCGTGATGCTGGATGGAAGCCACCTGCCCCTTCAGGAGAACATCCACTTGACCCGCCTGGCGGTGGAGGTGGCCCGGGCCTATGGGGCCACGGTGGAAGGGGAGGTGGGGGCGGTGCCGGGAGGCTACGGGTGGGAGGTTTCCCAGGAACCGGTGGCCTACACGGATCCCGTGGAAGCCAGGCGCTACCTGGAGGAAACCGGGGTGGATGCTTTGGCGGTATCCATCGGCACCCGCCATGGCCTGCACAAGGGGCCGGTGCGCCTGAACCTGCCCCTTTTGGAGGAGCTGGGCCAGCTTCCCGTGCCCCTGGTCCTCCACGGGGCCTCGGGCCTGAGCCCGGAGGCGTACCGGGCCTTGGTGGCGAGGGGGATTCGCAAGATCAACTTGTATGCCGATTTGGCCCTCGAGGCGGCCTCGGTTCTCAGGAAGGTGGAAGCGAAAGACTACCTGGGCCTGATGGCGGCCATGAAGGAGGGCCTCAAGGATTTGGCCATGGCCCGGATGCGCCTATGGTGGGGAAGCTAAAGGCCATCCTCTGGGATCTAGACGGCACCTTGGCGGAGACGGAGGAGCTCCACCGGGAGGCCTTCAACCGGGCCTTTGCCCACTTTGGCCTTCCCCTTTACTGGGACCAGGAAACCTACGCCCGCCTCCTTTGGACCCCAGGGGGCAAGGAGCGCCTGAAGCGGGCCCTAGAGGAAACGCCCGGGGCGCCCACGCTTTCTTGGGAGGAGATTGGCGAGGTCCACCGGTACAAGACGGACCTCTACCTGCAACTTTTGCGGGAGGAAGGGATTGTGTTGCGCCCGGGGGTGCGCCGCCTCCTTGCTGAGGCCCGGGAAGCGGGGGTAGCCCTGGTCCTTTGCACCACCACCAGCCCGGAAAACGCCGAGGCCTTCTTGGAGGGTGCGGGGCTTAGGGGGTGGTTTTCCTTGGTCCTGGCGGGGGATGTGGTGCCAAGGAAAAAACCAGATCCCAGCATCTACCTATTGGCCCAGGAGCGCTTGGGTCTAAAACCCCAGGAGGGGGTGGTGGTGGAGGATTCCCGCAACGGCCTCCTGAGCGCCATGGGGGCCGGTTTTCCCGTGCTGATCACCCCAAGCCTCTACGCCCTGGGCCAGGACTACCACGAGGCCACCGCCCTCCTTCCCCACCTGGGGGAGCCGGGAAACCCTGCTGCCGTGCTCCAGGGACCAAGGGCCGGGGAAAGGGTGGTGGTGGATCTTTCCTACTTGGAGGAGGTGAGAGGATGGTGGAGCACCTGATCGTGTTCAACGCCGAGGCTAGTCCGGAGGAGGTGAGGGAGATGGTGCGGAAGGCCCGGGAGGTGCTGCTCCAGATCCCGGGGGTGTGCGGGCTCCGCTATGGGGAGGCCCTTTCCGAAGGGGCCCGTTACCGTTACTGGCTTTCCGTCCTCTTTGAGGGTCCGGAGGTGGTTTCCTTCTACCGGGACCATCCCCTGCACGTGGAGTTCGCCAACCGGGTGTTCCGTCCCATGGCCAAGGACAGAATCACCACCGACTACCTGGTGATGACGGAGGTGTTATGCGGCAGCTAGCCCACCGGGAGGCGGAGGCCAAGGCGCTGAAGATACTGGTGGATGGGGTGGGAGAGGGTTTGGTCCTCGAGGGGGAGGGAGGGTACTACGCCCTCTACTACTTCTACAGCTGGTACGGGCGCAAGGCCCCGGATCCCGAGGAAACCCCAGACTGGGTGGAGGGGCCCAAGCCTTCCCCCGAGGATTTCCGTGCCCCTTACGACCAGGCCCGTTGGCTTGAGGATAATGGCTACACGCTTTTCATTAACGAGTCCAAGTAGGAGGCGGGTATGGACTACTCGGAAATGCCCTACCAGGAGGCCAGGAAGCAGGCGGTGAAGGTGCTGGAGGATGGCTACGGGGATGCGGTGGTTCTGAAGGACGACCACGGGTACTGGGTCCTTTACTACCTCTACGGCTTCCAGGTTCCACCGCCGGAGGCCCCGCCCCACTGGATGGAAGGTCCTTTCCCAGGGGAGGAAGGGATTCGCTCCCCCTACGAGATGCAGAAGTTTTTGGAGGAGCAGGGGGATTTCACCTACCTTAACGATGTAGACTGAAGCGGTGAAGCGGGACACCCACAGGGTTCTCCAGATAACGGTAATCTACCTCTTCGCTGGCTTTCTCGTCGCCGACGGGGCGGCGGTGCTGCTTTTTTCCACCCTGGTGGAGGGGTTGCACCACCTGATGCAGGGGGATTACGGGGAGGTGGTCCTGGGCCTTTTGGACCGCGTGCCTCTCGCTTTGATATTGGCGGAAATCCTCTACACCCTGCTGCGCTTCTCCAAGGAAGGGACCCTCGAGGCCACCCCCTTTTGGTTATCGGCCTCGTCGCCGCCATTCCCTGCATCCTGGCCCTGACCGCGGAGGCGGTGAAAAGTTTGACCTGGCGGACCCGGCCTTTATGGCGGTGTTGGCCAAGCTGGGGCTTCTTTCCCTCATGGTGGTGGCCCTGGCTCTGGCCATGCGCCTTACTAAGAACGCAGCAGCGTGATGAGGGCCCGGGCTGCGGGGTTGGCCACACTCTTGGGGTGTACCAACCAGAAGTAGCGGCGGATCTCCCCCACGGGCGCGGAAAGCCGCAAGGCCCGGAGGTTCCCCACCTTCAGGTTGGGCTGGACCACCACCCGGCTTATGATCCCCACCCCGGCCCCTGCCAGTACCAGGCGCTTGGTTACCTCGTTGTTGTCGGTGTAGAAGATGGGCTTCAGCTCTAAGCCTGCTTGCTCAAAGGCCCGCTCCAGGGCCCGCCAGGTCATGGAGCCGGGCTTGCGCACGATAAGGGTTTCCTCCCTTAACCACTCGGGGGGTATGGTTTCCCGCCCGGCCCAGGGGTGGTCGGGGGGCACGATGAGAACCAGCTCGTCCTCATAGAACAGATGTCGCTCGTAACCTTCCCAGTGCTCCACCCCTTCCAGGATGGCGAACTCCACCTCGCCCATGCGCAACCGCTCCGCCAAGCGTTCGGAGGAACCGCTTTCCACGTGAACCCGCACTCCTGGGTGGGCTTCATGGAAATCTTTTAGGAAAAGGGGGAGCACGTAGGTGGCCATGGTGGTGGCTGCCCCCAGGGTGACCTCTCCCATCTCCAGTCGGCCCATGGCCTGGGAAACCCGCTGGAACTCCTCCAGGGCCTGCACCGCCCGCCTGGCCTCGGGCAAGAGGGCCTCTCCTACCCGGGAAAGCACCAGGTGACGCCCCTGGCGCTCAAAGAGGGGATGGCCTACCTGTTCCTCTAAGGCCCGCAGGTACTGGCTTACCGCGGGCTGGGTAATGCCCAGTGCCAAGGCCGCCCGGCCCACGCCTCCTTCCTCCACCACCGTGACGAAGACCCGTAATGCGGCAGGGTTCGGCAGTTTAGCGTTTCTAGATATGAGCATAGGCTTATGGTATGCCCGAAAACATATGATTGCAATAATAAAACGCCCCCTTTAAGGTAAGCGCATGGCTATGCCCACGCGCAACCTGGGCCTAGACCTGATGCGGGCCACCGAGGCCGCCGCTTTGGCCTCGGCCCGCTATGTGGGTCGGGGGGACAAGGAAGGAGGGGACCGGGCGGCGGTGGAGGCCATGCGCCTTCTTCTCAACAGCCTGGACTTCCGCGGCCGGGTGGTGATCGGGGAAGGGGAGAAGGACCAGGCCCCCATGCTGTATAACGGCGAGGTTCTGGGCCAGGGGGAAGGTCCCCTTTGGGACTTGGCGGTGGACCCGGTGGAGGGCACCAGGCTTTTGGCCCTGGGCCGCCCGGGGGCCATCAGCGTGATCGCCGCAGCTCCGGAGGGCTCTCTTTTTAACCCGGGACCCGCCTTCTATGCAGCCAAGCTGGTGGTGGGTCCTGAGGCCAAGGAGGCCATTGACCTAAAGGCCTCGGTGGCCGAAAACCTGAAGGAGATCGCCCGTGCCTTGAAAAAGGAGGTGCGGGAGCTCACGGTGTTTGTCCTGGACAAACCCCGGCACCAACGCCTTATCGAGGAAATCCGCCTGGCAGGGGCCCGCATCAGCCTGCAGACCGATGGGGATGTGGGCGGGGCCTTGGCCGCGGTGCTGCCAAACACGGGCATTGATGTCCTCATGGGTACCGGGGGCACCCCGGAAGGCGTGATCGCCGCGGTGGCGGTGCGGGCCCTAGGGGGTGGGATGCAGATGCGCCTGGACCCGCAAAGCGAGGAGGAGCGCTGGAACGTGGTGCATGCCGGTTATGACCTGGATCGGGTGTATGCCCTGGACGAACTCTGCTCGGCCGAGGACACCCACTTCGCCGCCACTGGCATCACCGATGGTCCCTTCCTCCGGGGGGTGCGCTATGGGGAAAGCCGGGCCTGGACCGAAAGCCTGGTGATCCGCGGGGCCACCCGGACCCTCAGGAAGGTGGAGGCTTGGCACCAACTTGGGAAGCTTCGGGGCATCAGCCCTGTGGCCTATTAGGAGGTGTGAAAATGGCAGCAGGATACGCAGGAAAAGGTAAGTACAGCAAAGCCGGAGTCCTGGAGTATAAGCAGATGGGCTACTGGGACCCGGACTATGAGCCCAAGGATACGGACACCATCGCCCTTTTTCGGGTGACGCCCCAGCCCGGGGTGGAGCCCGAGGAGGCGGCGGCTGCGGTGGCTGGGGAGTCCTCCACCGCCACCTGGACCGTGGTGTGGACGGATCGCCTTACCTATCTGGACCGCTACCGGGCCAAGGCCTTCCGGGTGGAGCCGGTGCCGGGGAACCCCGAGCAGTACTTCGCTTGGATCGCTTACGACCTGGCCCTCTTTGAGGAAGGCTCCATCGCCAACATGACCTCCTCCATCATCGGGAACGTCTTCGGCTTTAAGGCCCTCAAGGCCCTTCGCCTCGAGGACCTCCGCATCCCCGTGGCCTACCTCAAGACCTTCAAAGGGGCTCCCCACGGGATTCCCGTGGAGCGGGACATGCTGAATAAGTATGGCCGCCCCCTCCTTGGGGCCACGGTGAAGCCCAAGCTGGGCCTCTCCGGGCGCAACTACGGCCGGGTGGTCTATGAGGCCCTGGCAGGGGGCTTGGACTTCACCAAGGACGATGAGAACATCAACTCCCAGCCCTTCATGCGCTGGCGGGACCGCTTCCTCTACGCCCAGGAGGCGGTGATGAAGGCGGAGCAGGTCACTGGGGAGCGTAAGGGTCACTACATGAACGTGACCGCTCCTACCATGGAAGATGTCTATGAAAGGCTGGAGTTTGCCAAAGAGATTGGCTCCATCATCGTCATGGTGGACCTCACCATGGGCTACACCGCTTTGCAGTCCGTGTCCAACTGGTGCCACAGAAACGGGATGATCCTCCACCTCCACCGGGCCAGCCACGCCACCTTCACCCGCCAGAAAAACCACGGCATCAACTTCCGGGTCTTGGCCAAGTGGATGCGGATGCTGGGGGTGGACCACATCCACGCCGGGACCGCCGTGGGGAAGCTGGAGGGGGACCCCAACCTGGTGCGGGGGTACTACGACATCCTCAGGGAGCAGTACGTGAAGGCCGATCCGGTGAAGGGCATCTACTTTGACCAGGACTGGGGCTACCTGCCCGCGGTGATGCCCGTGGCCTCGGGCGGCATCCACGCGGGCCAAATGCACCTCCTGCTTTCCCTCTTCGGGGACGACGTGGTCCTGCAGTTTGGAGGCGGCACCATCGGCCACCCCATGGGCATCCAGGCGGGGGCTACCGCCAACCGGGTAGCCCTGGAGGCCATGGTGAAAGCCCGCAACGAGGGCAGGGACATCCTGGCGGAAGGCCCCGAGATCCTCAAGAAGGCAGCCCAACACTCCCCGGCCCTGGCGGCTGCTTTGGAAACCTGGGGCAGCGTTACCTTTGACTTTGCCTCCACCGATACCCCGGATGTGCTCCCCACCCCCACCAGCTAAGAAAGGAGTTGAGGAAGATGCGGATTACCCAAGGTACTTTCTCTTACCTGCCTGATCTGACGGACGAGGAGATCCGGGCCCAGATTGAGTACATCATCCGAAACGGCTGGGCGGTATCCATTGAGTACACCGACGATCCCAGCCCCTACAACGTCTACTGGAACATGTGGGGCCTGCCCATGTTTGACCTGGAGGATGCCGCAGCGGCCATGTACGAGTTCCAGAAGTGCCGCGAGGCCTTCCCCAACCACTACATCAAGATCAACGGCTACGACCCCTCCCCCATGTGGCAGGCGCAAAGGGTTTCCTTCATCGCCCACCGCCCCAAGAACGAACCCGGCTTCCGCTTGCACCGGCAGCTTTGGAGCGATGGCCGTAGGCTCAAGTACGCCCTGGAGGCCTACGCCACCATGAGGCCAGAAGGCGAGCGTTATCAGGAGTAACCCCCGGGATCTAGGGGTCCCGGCTCTGGCCGGGGCCCCTTCCCAAAACCCCAAGGAGGCTCATGCAGGAAGCCCAAGGCCAAAACCTGGCGGTGGTGAAGAACCCCGAGATCGAAGTGGTCCTGGAAACCCTGGACCGGGAGCTGGTGGGCCTTCGGCCTGTCAAGCAGCGGATCCGGGAGATCGCCGCCTACCTTTCCGTGGACAAGCTCCGCCGGGAGCTGGGGCTTACCGCCGATCGCCCCACCCTGCACATGGCCTTCGTGGGCCCCCCGGGCACGGGAAAGACCACGGTGGCCATGCGCATGGCCACCATCCTGCACAAGCTGGGCTACATCCGCCGCGACCACCTGGTGGTGGCCAGCCGCGATGATCTGGTGGGCCAGTACATTGGCCACACCGCTCCCAAGACCAAGGAGGTCTTGAAGCGGGCCATGGGGGGGGTGCTTTTCATCGACGAGGCCTACAGCCTCTACCGGGCGGAAAACGAGCGGGACTACGGCCAGGAGACCATAGAGATCCTCCTTCAGGTCATGGAGAACCAGCGGGAGGACCTGGTGGTGATCCTGGCAGGGTATAAGGACCGCATGGAGGAGTTCTTCGCCCTAAACCCGGGGATGCGCTCCCGCATCGCCCACCACATTGAGTTTCCCCCTTATAGCGCCGAGGAACTCTTCCAAATCGGCAAGCTCATGCTGGAAAGGCAGGGCTACCGCTTCACCCAGGAGGCGGAGAAGGCGTTCCTGGAGTACCTGGAACGCCGCATGCGCCTTCCCAACTTCGCCTATGCCCGGAGCGTGCGCAACGCCTTGGACCGCTTCAAGCTTAGGCAGGCTTACCGACTTTACCAGAAGGCGGGGCCGGTGACCGCGGAGGAGCTCATGACCCTTACCGCTGACGACATCTATGCCAGCTCGGTGTTTAGGGAAAAGGAGGAAGAGGATGCCCCATAGGCCATTTATGTTAGGCATTGCAGGGGACTCGGGAGCGGGGAAGACCACCATCTCCGGCGGCATTGCCCGGCTTCTTGGGGTGGAGCGCACCACCAGCATCTGCGTGGACGACTACCACAAGTACGACCGCAAGCAGCGTAAGGAGCTGGGCATCACCCCTTTGAACCCCGAGTGCAACTACATGGACATCATGGAGCAGCACGTTAGGCTCCTTGCCGAGGGAGAGCCCATCCTGAAGCCCGTGTACAACCACTCCACGGGTACCTTTGATCCTCCAGTCTACGTTCCCGCCCCCCGGGCGGTGGAGGTGGAGGGAAGGCTCATCCCACGGGTGGTGGTCCTGGAGGGGCTTCTTACCCTTTTTTCCCCGGCCTTGAGGAGCCGTTACCACCTCACCGTATACCTTGACCCCGAAGAGGAACTCAGGCGGGAGTGGAAGGTAAAGCGGGATGTGGCTAAGCGGGGGTACACCCCGGAGGAGGTCATCGCCGACATCGAAAGGCGCATGCCCGACTCCCGGGCCTTTATCTGGCCGCAGAAAGAGCATGCCGACATCGTGGTGCGCTTTTATCGCCCCCCTGGCTACAACCCCGAGAACCCCAGCACCCTGAACGTACGCATCGCTCTGAAGCACACCCTGCCTCGCCTAGATCTTTCCGAGGTGCTCCACTCCGCCTACGAGGATGAGGCCCTGATCCGCCTGGAAACCCGGCGGGAGGCGGATATCCTGGACATCACCGGCAATGTGACCCCTGATAGGGCCCAGACCTTTGAGCGCATCATCTGGGAGCACCTCGGTCACCATGCCCAGCACTTTGACCCCAGCCTGGTGGGTACCTTCTGGGACAAGGCGGGGCAGAGCTACCCCCTGGCCCTAACCCAGCTCATCATCGCCTACTATCTGGTTAAGATGCGGGAGCTGGCCATCGAGCGAGGGCATCTGCGGGTGGCCTAGGGGGAAAGGATGCTCAAGTTTGCACCCTCCATCCTCACGGCGGACCTGGCGAGGCTGAAGGACCAGATTCAGGAGGCCGAGGCGGCAGGGGTGGACTGGATCCACCTGGACGTGATGGATGGGGTGTTCGTTCCCAACCTTACCTTCGGGCCCCTCCTGGTGGAGGCGGTGCGGCGGGTGACCTCCCTGCCCCTAGATGTGCACCTGATGATCGTGCAGCCGGAGAGGTACCTGGAGGACTTCGCCCGTGCGGGGGCGGACGTGATCACCGTCCACTTCGAGGCCACCCCGCACGCCCACCGGGCGGTGCAGAAGGTGAAGGAGCTGGGGAAGAAGGCGGGTCTGGCCCTCAACCCCGCCACCCCCCTCGAGGCCTTTGAACCCCTCTTGCCCGAGCTGGACCTGGCCCTCCTCATGAGCGTGAACCCGGGGTTTGGAGGACAGAAATACATTCCCACCTCCACGGGAAGGCTTCGCCGGCTCAAGGAGATGCGGGATAGGCTGAACCCCTCTTGCCTCATTGAAGTGGATGGGGGGGTGAACCGGGATACCGTGGCCGAGGTGTACCGGGCGGGTGCGGACGTGGCCGTGGCGGGAAGCGCCCTTTTCAACAAGCGGCCCGTGGCTGATAACCTTAAGGAGCTGAAGGAGGTGCTTTATGCCCTTGGTGATAGGTAAGGAGGTTTTGGACAAGGCGCGGCGCGAAGGCTATGCGGTTCCCAGCTTCAACACCAACAACCTGGAGATCACCCAGGCCATCCTCGAGGTGGCCGATGAACTGAGGGCCCCGGTCTTCATCCAGGTTTCCGACGGGGCCCGGAAGTACGCCGGGATGGAGAACTTGGCCAACCTGGTGAAGGACATGGCCAGCCGCACCAAGGTGCCCGTGGTCCTCCACCTGGACCATGGGGCCGATTTCAAGATGGTGATGCAGGCCCTGAGGGCGGGCTTCACCAGCGTGATGATCGACGCCAGCCACCACCCCTTTGAGGAGAACGTGGCCGAGACCAAGAAGGTGGTGGAGGCGGCCCACGCGGTGGGGGTGAGCGTGGAGGCGGAGCTGGGGCGGCTTCAGGGCATTGAGGACAACATCCAGGTGTCCGAGGCGGAGGCCTTCCTCACCGACCCCGAGGAGGCGGAGCGCTTTGTGGCGGAAACGGGCATCGACTACCTGGCCATCGCCATCGGCACCAGCCACGGGGCCTACAAGGGTAAGGGCCGGCCCTACATCGACCACAAGCGCCTCGAGGAGATCAGCAAGCGGGTTTCCATCCCCTTGGTGCTCCACGGGGCCAGCGGGGTGCCCAACTGGCTTAAGGAGAAGCTCCTGGCCACAGGGGCCGAACTCAAGGAGGCCACGGGCATCCACGACGAGGACATCAAGAAGGCCATCCCCAACGGCATCGCCAAGATCAACATCGACACCGACCTGCGCCTGGCCATGACCCTGGGCATCCGCGAGGTGGTGCTGGGGAACCCCAAGGAATTCGACCCCCGGAAGATCATCGGCAAGGGGAGGGAGTACCTGAAGCAGGTGATCCGGGAGAAGTTCGAGCTGATGGGGACCGTGGGCCGGGCCTAAGCCCCCCTCGTAGATCCCAAGGGACCCTCAATAGCAAAACCCCGCCCGTGCGGGCGGGGGTTTTGGTCGGGGAGGCCGGATTTGAACCGACGACCACACGCACCCCAAGCGTGTGCGCTACCAGGCTGCGCTACTCCCCGGCGCGCAAAGGTTAGTCTAGTACCCTCTAAGGCCCCCGTCAAGTAGACTCGGGGACATGGAGATCAGGGACCTGAAAAGCCTGGCCCGCTTCAGCCCGGAGAAGATGGCCAAGATCCCGGTGTTTGAGTCCGAGCGCATGTTCTTTGATCTCTACGCCCTCCTCCCGGGGCAGGCGCAGAAGGTGCACGCCCACGAGGGCTCGGACAAGGTCTACTATGTCCTGGAAGGGGAGGTGGTGGTGAGGATTGGGGAGGAGGAGGCCCTTTTGGTTCCAGGGATGGCGGCTTTAGCCCGGGCGGGGGAGGCCCACGGGGTGCGCAACGAGTCCGCCAACCCCGCCCTCCTCCTGGTGGTCATGGCCCCTAAGCCCTGAGTTTTCACAAGGCCTTCAAGCGCCCGGCCTAGCCTAAAAGGGATGGTCCAACCCCACTTGCCCGCCGACCTGGGGTTTCTCGGGCACCTGCTCCAGCGCTACCCGGTGCGTTTGGTGTTCCGGGGAGAGGTGCTTCCCGAGGGCCCGGTGCGGGGGGAGAAGCTCTTGGAGGAGGGGGAGCTGGCCCTTTACTGGGAAGGTCCTCCCCCGTCCAAGGAGGTCCGGGAGACCCTTGGCCTCCTCCTGGGGGCCTTCCGGGAGGTCTTGGAGCTTAGGGAGCGGGAGCTCGCCCTCCTGAAGAGCCAGGAGGAGGGGAGCCGGCTTTTGGGGCTTCTTCTTCACGAGATCAAGAACCCCTTGATGAGCGTACTGGGTGCTTTGGAGCTGGCCTTAGAGACCGAGGGGTTGCCGGAGGAGGCCAAGGAGCTCCTGGGCATAGCGGAGAAGAGTGCCCGGCGCATCCAGGAGCTCTTGCAGAAGGCGCGGGAGTACCTGCGCCTGGGGCAGGGGGTGCGGCTCAAGAGCGAGCGGGTGGACCTGAAGGAGCTTCTGCGCCAGGTGGCAGAGGAGCTGAGGCCCGTGGCGCGGCGGAAACGGGTTTCCCTACGGCTGGTCTTGCCCCGGCGGGAGGCTTGGGTGTACGGGGACCGGGAGTGGCTGTATCAGGCGGTCCTCAACGTGGTCAACAACGGGGTGAAGTACACGCCCGAGGGGGGGCGGGTGGTCCTGCGCCTTCTGGTGGGCCAGGACCAGTATGGGGTGGCGGTGTCCGACACCGGTCCCGGCATCCCCGAGGAGGAGCAGGCCAAGGTCTTTGAGCCCTTTTACCGGGCTTCCACCCGCGGGGAGGTGGAGGGGACCGGCTTGGGCTTGGCCTTGGTGAAGCGGGTCCTCGAGGCCCACGGGGGGGAGGTGCGCCTAAGAAGCCGTGTGGGCCGGGGAAGCACCTTTTTCCTCCTCCTCCCAAGGCCCAAGCCCGGCCAGCGGGCCCCGGTGGGCCGGCTTCTCCTCCTCATGGTGGCCCTCATCGCCCTGGCCCGCCTGCCCATCTTCCCTGCTCCCTTGGGTTCCAAGGCCTTCGGGGAGGTGCCGGCAGGGGAGGTGGTGCGGCTTAGGGGCCTGGAGCTGGCCTTCAGCCCCGAGGCCAAAGGGGAGGCCCAGCGCTGGCGGAGCCTCTGGGGCGGAGGGGAGCGGGTTCGGGTGGCGCTGGAAGCGGGCGGGGTGGAGGCGGTGCGGGAGGGGCAGGTGCCCCTGGCCCTCATCACCCCGGAAGGGGAGGTGCGGCCCACGGGCACCCACCTGCGCCTTTCCCGGGAGGAGGCCGCCCGGGTTTCCCTCTACCGGGGGAAGGTGGCCCTGGGCCAGGAGCCCCTGCCCGCCGGGGAGGGGGCGGTCTTGGGTAAAGGGGTGAGGCGGAAGCTTCTTGCTGCCCCCTTGGTGCGTCCGGTGCCGGGTCCTGAGGGGGAGGTGGTTTTCCGCCTCTTAGGCCCCGAGGGGACCCGGGCCTTCCGGGTGGAGGTGCGGAGCGGGGAGGCGGTGGTCCTTTCCGCCAAGGTGGAGGGCAACCTGTTCCGCTACTTGCCCCAGGAGGACCGCCTGAGCCAGGTGCGGGCCATGGCCCTGGACGAGGTGGGCCTCGAGGGCTACCCCTCGGACCCCGTGCCCTTCCGGGAGCGGAGAAGCTTCTACGAAGGCCGGAGGCGGCTTCCCCAGGACCCTGCGGGGGCGGAGGCCTACCTGCGGAAGGCGGTGGACGCCTTCCCCGACGACGCCGAGGCCATGGGGGAGCTGGCCTTCGCCCTCTACCTCCAGGGCCGCTACGCCGAGGCCAAACCCCTGTTTGAACGCTCTTTGGCCCTTCTGGATAGCCCCGACACCCGGGTGCGCTACGGTAGGCTCCTTTACCACATGGGTCGCTATGCGGAGGCGGAGGAAAGCTACCGCCGGGTGCTGGCCCAGGACCCTGGCAACCTGGACGCCCGCTGGGGCCTGGCGGAGGTGGTCTTGGCCTTGGGCCGGGCCAAGGAGGCGGAGGTTTTGGCGCGGCAGGTCCTGGCCGTGGCCCCGGACTATCCCTTGGGCCGTTTCACCCTGGCCAAGGCCCTCTTGGAGCAGGGCCGGGTGGAGGAGGCCAAGGGGCTTTTGCAGGAGGAGCTGCGCTTCCGGTCCGATCCAGAGGTGGCTGCCCTTCTGAGGTCCCTTTCCCGGGAGCCTTAGCTTTCACAAGCTTTTCAAGGGATTCTCTTAGCCTACCAAAGAGAGGGGGCGTTTGTGAGGGTCCTTGTGGTGGAGGATGATTTCGCCGTGGCCAAGGTACTAGAGCTGGCCCTACGTCGCGCGGGCCACGAGGTGGTCCTGGCCCGGGACTTCCTGGGGGGCCTCGAGGCGCTGGGCCAGGACTGGGACGCCATCGTCCTGGACCTGAACCTCCCCGGGGGGTTTGGCCTGGACCTCCTCCGCCACCTGCGCCAGGAGCTGAAGCGGACCACCCCGGTTCTTGTCCTTTCCGGGCTCAAGCAGGAGCGCACCGTGGTGGAGGCCCTGCAGCTGGGGGCCCAAGACTACCTCACCAAGCCCTTTAGCCCCCAGGAGCTGGTCCTCCGGCTGGAGCGGTATGTGGCGGCGCGGTGAGCGGCTTTATGCCCTCCTGGTGGTTCTGGTGGTGCTCCTGGAGGCCTTGGCCCTTGGGGGCCTGGTGGGGGCCTTCTCGGGGCGGATTTTTAACCTGGTCGGCTCCCCAGTGGCCTACCGGGCCCTTTTCCAGGCCCTGGTCCTTACAGGGCTGGCCCTCATTGTCCTTTCCGCTTACATCATGCTCTACCACGCCTACACCGCCAGCAAGGAGCGCTTGGACCGCAAAGCTTACGAGGAGTGGCTGGACCGGTTCACCGAGGCTCTCTTCAACCATGGGCCGCCTCCGCCCCTTCCCTGGCCCCGTCCGGCCCTCGAGGCCCTTTTGAACCTTCGGGAGATGCTCAAGGGGGAGTTCTCCGAGCGGATAGCCGACTGGCTCCGCCAGGTTTATCCCCGCTGGATCCGCCTTCTGAAAAGCCGGTGGGCCTCCCGGCCTGCCCGGCTGGAGGCTTTGGATGCCCTGGCCCAGGCCCGTTTGCCGGAAACCTTGGAGGCCATCCTCCCCTACCTTTCCCATCGGGATCCCGTGCTGCGCCTGGGGGCGGCCCGGGCGGGGGCCCGGGTGGCCCAGGGGGAGGGGCTTGGACGGCTGGCGGAGGCTCTTCTGGAGGCGGGCCTACCCCGTGGGGCCCTCCTGGAGGTGCTCCTCCTCCTGGAGGAACGGGCGATGCCTGTGTTGGAGGCCTTCCTCTCCCGGGGTGGAAGGGAAGCGGTGTGGGCCGCTCTGGAGGCCATTGGCCGGCTTAAACTTGTTGCTTTGGCGGAGAGGGTGCTTTCCTTCTTGGATCATCCGGATGCGGAGCTTAAGGCTGCCGCCATGCGCGCCCTTTACCGCATGCACTACCCACCCAAGGGGTACGAGGGGCTTTTGCTGGCGGCCCTGAAGGACGAGCAGGAGTTCTTGCGGGTCCACGCCGCCCGGCTCATGGCCCTTCTTGGGAGCGAGCTGGCCCAGAGGGCGTTGTGGAAGGCGCTTTCTGACCCTTCCTTTTACGTGCGCCGGGCGGCGGCGGAAGGGCTTTTGCTGATGAATAGGGGATTCCTGGCCCGGGCGGCGGAGGGCCACCCCGACCCCTTTGGCCGGGCCATGGCCCAGCAGGTGTTGCGGGAGGCGGCGTGAACCTTCTCCTGGACTTTTTGTTCTTGTACCAGGTGGTGATCCTGTGGTATTTTGCCCTCCTGAACCTCTTTTATGCCCTCTTCGCCTTCTTCGGCCTAGGGATGGTGGCCCGCTACGCCCGGGAGCTTTCCGAGCTCTCCCTGAAGGACCTTTTGGAACGGGAGGCTTACCTGCCGGTGTCCATCCTGGTGCCCACCTACAACGAGGAGAAGACCATCGCCCACTCGGTGCGCTCCTTTTTGAGCCTGCACTACCCGGAGTTTGAGGTGATCGTGGTGGCGGATGGGCCCAAGGACCGTACCCTGGAGGTGCTCAAGGAGGCCTTCCGCCTGGTGGAGGTGGAATGGGTCTACCGCCGGGCGCTTTTCACCAAGCCCGTGCGGGCGGTTTACCGCTCCCTGATCTATCCCAACCTCATCGTGGTGGACAAGGAGAATGGGGGCAAGGCCGACGCCCTAAACGCCGGCCTCAACCTGGCCCGCTACCCCCTCTTCTGCGCGGTGGATGCGGATAGCCTCCTGGACGCCCAGGCCCTCCTGCGGGCCAGCCGCCTCTTCCTGGAGGACGAGCGGGTGCTGGCCGTGGGGGGGACTGTCCGGCCCCTGAACGGCGCCGTGGTCCGGGAGGGGGTGGTGGAGGCGATGCGCCTGCCCCAGGGCTTTTTGGAGAAGATGCAGGTCCTGGAGTACGCCCGGGCCTTCTTCCTGGGCCGGGCGGGGTGGAGCGCCATGGGGGCCTTGCTCATCATCTCCGGGGCCTTTGGCCTTTTCCGGCGGGAGGAGGTCTTGAGGGTAGGGGGGTACCGCACGGACACCGTGGGGGAGGACATGGAGCTGGTGGTGCGCCTCCACCGCCGGGCCCGGGAGGAGAGGCGGCCTTACCGCATCCTCTACACCCCTGATCCCATCTGCTACACCGAGGTGCCGGCGGACTGGAAAACCCTCCGCCGTCAGCGCAACCGCTGGCACCGGGGGCTTTGGGAGGTGCTCTGGTTCCACCGGGGCATGCTCTTCAACCCCCGCTACGGGCGCCTGGGCCTTTTGGCCATGCCCTATTTCCTGCTCTTCGAGGCCTTGGCCCCGGTGGTGGAGGTGTTGGGCTACCTGCTGTTGCCCGTTTTCTACCTCCTGGGCCTCCTCAGCCTCGAGTTCGCCCTTCTCTTCCTGCTCCTGGCCGTGGGCTACGGCATCCTCCTCTCCCAGCTGGGGGTGGGGATGGAAACCCTCCTGCTCAAGCGGTATCCCAGGTTCACCGACCGCTTGGCTCTCCTCTTCTTGGCCTTGCTGGAGGCCCTGGGTTACCGCCAGCTCCTCGCCCTGGAGCGCTTCCTGGCCAGCTTCCAGGTCTGGCGCAAGCGGGGGGTGTGGGGAGAGATGCGCCGGAAGGGCCTGGACTCCCCCTAGGGGGAGGGCCGCCGGGAGCCATGACAGAGGGGAGGGTCAGGTCCGGGCCCTTCCGATCCTCCTTGGACCGGGTAAAATCCGCTCCATGGAAACCGCCATCACCCGCATGCTGGGCATCCGCTACCCCATCGTGGCTGCCCCCATGTTCCTGGTTTCCGGAGCCAGGCTCCTTCAGGCGGTGGCCGAGGCCGGGGCCATTGGGGTCATTCCCAGCCTCAACTTCCGCACCCACGCCGCCTTCCGGGAGTTCCTGGAGCACTTTCCCCAAGGGGTGCCCTTCGGGGTGAACCTCATCCTGAAAGACAACCCGCGCCTAGGGGAGGACCTCGAGGCCGTGGCCGAGCGCAAGGTGCCCCTGGTGGTCACCTCCTTGGGCGATCCCACCCCGGTGGTGGAGCGGGTCAAGGCCTACGGCGGGGTGGTCTGGTGCGACGTGGTGGGCCTGCGCCACGGCAGAAAGGCGGTGGAAGCCGGGGCCGATGCCCTGGTGGCGGTGGCCGCGGGGGCCGGGGGGCATGCCGGGATGGTGAGCCCCTTTGTCCTCGGGCCCTGGCTCAAGGAGGAGCTGGGCGTACCTGTGCTCATCGCGGGGGGTATCGCCACCGGCCGCCAGCTTCTGGCGGCCTTGGCCCTGGGGGACGGGGCTTACATCGGCACCCGCTTCATCGCCACCTTGGAGTCGGAGGCGCCTTTGGAGTACAAGGAGGCCCTCCTCCGGGCCACCCCTGAGGACATCCAGTACACCCCCGAGGTGACCGGGGTGCCCGCCAACTTCCTCCGGGAGTCCTTAGAGCGCTTCCGCCAGGGC
The DNA here is from genome assembly GCF_021462405.1 of Thermus tengchongensis. Lineage (NCBI taxonomy): Bacteria > Thermotogati > Deinococcota > Deinococci > Thermales > Thermaceae > Thermus > Thermus tengchongensis. The sequence goes on from NZ_JAKEDU010000002.1 coordinate 71,807, forward strand.
GGGGGCAAGGCCTGGAAGGAGGTTTACTCCGCTGGACACGGGGTGGCCTTCATCCGGGAGATCCCCTCGGCCAAGGAGGTGGTGGCCCGGCTGGTGGCCGAGTACCAGGAGGCCAAGCAAGCTCTGCCCTGAGCCGGTATCCTGAGCAAGGTCGCTGGGGACGCCCCCGGGCCTTTTCCTGAGGTGACATGCGCACGTGGCTGGCCTTTCTCCTTTTTTTCGGCCTGGGGCTCGCCCAGTATGACCTGGTGGTCTACGGGGCCACCCCCCAAGGGGTGACGGCAGCCGTGGCCGCGGCCCAAGAGGGCCTCAAGGTGCTCCTCCTGGAGCCCGGGCGAGGGGTGGGAGGGGTTCTCACCCAGGGGTGGTTGGCCACCTTGGACCTGGCCAAGGACAAGGAGGGCCTGCTCCAGCGGGGGCTTTTCCTGGACTTTTACCGCCGCATTGGGGAGGAGGCTTCCTTTGACGTGAAGCGGGCGGAAGAGGCCCTTCTCGCCATGCTGCGGGAGGCCGGGGTGGAGCTACGCCTCGAGGCCCCCTGGACCGGGTGGAGGTGGACGGGGGCACCGTGGTGGCCCTGGCTACCCCTGGGGGCCTTTTCCAGGCCCCCTACTTCGTGGACGCCACCGACACCGCCGAGCTGGCTTTCCGCGCCGGGGCCGGCTTCACCCTGGGACGGGAGGACACGGGCCTGGACCGGCGGAGCATGGCCGCTACCTTGGTCTTCCGCCTGGAGGGGGTGCCCTGGGGGGCGGTCTTTTTGGCCCTGAACTACGAGGGCCAGGTGCGGCGCACAGGGGCCGGGGCCTGGGGAAGAAGCGGTTGGGGCTTCGGGGAGCTGGTGCGGGGGTACGTGCCTTCCGATCCCAGCCGCTACGCCCTCCGGGGCCTCAACCTGAGCCGCCAAGACGATGGAAGCCTCCTGGTGAACGCCCTCCTCCTCTTCGGGGTGGAGGGGGCGGATCCTTTGAGCCTGGAGCGCAGGCGCGTGGAAGCGGCCCTCGAGGCCGAGCGGGTGGTGGCCTACCTGCGGGGGAAGGATCCCCTCCTCTTTGGCACCGCCCACCTGGCCGGGGTGGCCCCTAAGTACCCCGTCGTGGCTTGCGCCACGACGGGGGGCCCAAAGAGGCCATGAGCGCGCCGCTTTGGCTTTGACCGGTGGGGCAACCTTTGCGTGCGGATGCTTAGCCTCTACATACGGGAAAGCCGCCACCTGAAGGCCCTTTACCGCTTGAAGGCTGAAGAAGTCCTCCTGGGCCGGACCTTTCCCGATGCCGTGGCCCTGGGGGGGTACCCCTTGGACGGCCAGGTCTACTTTCCGGGGGAAACCCCTTACCTTTTGGGTACCCCAGCACCCTATGGGGTGCCCTTCCGGAGTCTGGTGCCCCGGGAGCTTAGAAACCTCCTGGTGGTTTCCCAGGCGGCGGGGTTTGACAGTGCGGCCGCCTTTTCCGCCCGGGTGGTGCCCTTGCAGATGGCCTTGGGGGAGGCGGCAGGGGTGGCGGCCGCCCTCTTGCGGAAGGCCCCGCAAGCAGGGCTTACGAAGGTGCCCCTGGCGGACTTTCACGAGTTGGCCGCAAGCGGGCAGGCCCTCGAGGCCCTGCGCAAGCGGCTTGCCCAAAGGGGGGCCAGGCTTTCCTCTCCCGAGGGAGGCCGGGTGGAGGCGGAAAGGCCAGGGTACCGGGAGGCAGTGGCCCTCCTGAGGCGGGGGCTCTTCGCCGGACCCTACTACCTAAAAGGCTCCTTGGGCCTTTTTGAACCCGTTCTCCTGGGGGATTTTTTGGCCAACCTGGAGCACTACTACCGGGCAAAAGGTCCTGAGGAGCGCCTCAGGGTGGTGCTGAAGGCCAGGGAGCTTTTCCGGGAGGAACTGCAAAAGCCCTTGAAGCGGCTCACCTTGAATCAGCTCTTGCAGGCGCTGGGGGAGGGCAGGCTTTCAGGTGCCGATCCCGTGACCCGGGGGGAGGCGGCCCTTCTCCTCTACCGGCTTCTGCCATAATGGTCTAAAGTGCTAGCCATCTTGCTCCTCCCCGAGTTCTCCGAGCTGGAGGCGGCCCTAGCCCTCGAGGCGGCCAAGCGCCTAGGCCTTCCCGCCTATACCGTGGCCAAGGGCCGCAAGGGAACCCCGGCCCTGGCAGGCTCCGTTTGGACTCCCACCTACGCCTTCCCCGCAGCCCCACCCCCGGAAGTCCTCCTCATCCCGGGGGCCAAAAGGCCAGGCCGGATGGCCCGGGATCCCTCCTATATGGCCTTTGTGGAGGAGATGTGGGAGGGATTAGAGGCGGTGTTTTTGGGCTTCAACGCCCACCTCTTCCTGGCGGAGGTGGGCCGGTTGCCTCCCCGGGTGGCGGCCACGGCCGAGGTGGCCCAGGCCTTGGCCAAGCAGGGCTACCAGGTGGCGGATGGTTCCTTCCACCGGGAGGCCAAGGTCTATACCACCCTGGGGGGATTGTCCCTGCTTAAGGCTTTAGAAGATTGGGCGCAAAAAGCGATTGAACTTTGAGTTTATACGGTAGTACACTACCCCCATGACCGTGAGGGAGTATCAGAAAAAGCGGCGCCGGGAGCGCATCTTTCAGGCGGCCATGGCCCTTTTTCGCCAGCAGGGCTTCCGGGAAACCACCGCCACCGACATCGCCAAGGCCGCCCATGTGTCCCGGGGTACCTTCTTCAACTACTACCCCTACAAGGAGGCGGTACTCCTGGAGTACGGAAGTCTCCTGTTGGCGGACCTTCGGGGTGAGGTTAGGCGTCGGCTTGCCCAGGGGGAGGATCCCCTGGCCCTTTTGCGCTACCTCTTCGGGAGGCTTGCGGCCTTTACCCAGGCGGAGAAGGATCTCCTCTTGCCTCTCCTCTATGAGCTGTTAAACCCTGACCCCATCCGGGCCAAGGCGGCCTTCATGGCCCTGCCTTTGGGGGACCTGATCGCCGAGGTCCTAAAGCCTTTGCGGGATAAGGGGGTGGTGCGGCAGGACCTTTCCTTGGAACGCATGGGCCGCACCTTGGCCGATCTTTACTTCCTTGCCGCCTTGCGCTGGGCGGCCTATACCCCTAACCGGGACTTCGGGGGGGAGGTGGAGAAATCCTTGTCCTTGGCCCTGGAGGGGATCCTGGCCCGCAGCCAGCCCGCCCAGGTTTCCAGGAAATCCCCCAAAGCCAAGGCTTAAGTACCCCGTCGTGGCTTGCGCCACGACGGGGGCCCCAAAAAAGCCATGAGCGCGCCACTTTGGCTTTGGCCGATGGGGCAACCTTTGCGTACGGACGCTTAAGTACCCCGTCGTGGCTTGCGCCACGACGGGGGCCCCAAAGAGGCGATAAGCAAGCCGCTTTGGCTTTAGCCGATGGGGCAGCCTTTGTGCGCGGGCGCTTAGTCCGCGGCCACCTTTAGCCGCTCGGCGATCTCGGGGATTCTGGCCAAAAAGACTCCTGTGGGGCTACCCGTGAGGGCCACTTCCTCCGGGGTACCCTCGGCCACGATCTCCCCGCCCCGGTCCCCCCCCTCGGGGCCCAGGTCGATGACCCAGTCGGCGGTCTTGACCACGTCCAGGTTGTGCTCGATGACCACCACGGTGTTCCCTGCGTCCACCAGGCGGTGGAGGACGGAAAGGAGCTTAGCCACGTCGTCAAAGTGGAGGCCGGTGGTGGGTTCGTCCAGGATGTAGAGGGTGCGGCCCGTGGCCTTGCGGCCCAGCTCCGTGGCCAGCTTGATCCGCTGGGCTTCTCCCCCGGAAAGGGTGGGGGAGGGCTGGCCCAGGCGCATGTACCCCAGGCCCACGTCCACCATGAGCTGGAGCTTGCGGGCGATGGTGGGCACGTTCTGGAAGAAGTCCAGGGCCTCCTCGGCGGTCATGTCCAGGACGTCGGCGATGCTCTTGCCCCTCAGCTTCACCTCGAGGGTTTCCTTGTTGTAGCGCTTGCCCTTGCACACCTCGCAGGGCACGTAGAGGTCGGGCAGGAAGAGCATCTCGATCTTCACCGTGCCGTCGCCGCCGCAGGCCTCGCACCGCCCTCCCTTCACGTTGAAGGAGAAGCGGCCCGGGCCGTAGCCCCGCTTCCTGGCCTCCGGGGTCTTGGCGAAGAGGTCGCGGATCTCGTCGAAGATGCCGGTGTAGGTGGCGGGGTTGGAGCGGGGGGTGCGGCCGATGGGGGACTGGTCGATCTCGATGACCTTGTCCAGGTGTTCCAGACCCTCCAGGGCGTCAAAAGCCCCCGGGGTGGTCTTGGCCCGCATGAGCCTCTGCGCCAGGGCGGCGTAGAGGACGTCGTGGATCAGGGTGCTCTTCCCCGAGCCCGAGGGGCCGGTGACGGCCACGAAGCGACCCAGGGGGATGCGCAGGGTGACGTTTTTCAGGTTGTGCTCCCGGGCTCCTTTAAGGACCAGCCACTTGCCGTTTCCCTTGCGCCGCTCCTTGGGCACCGGGATCCTCTTCTCCCCCCGGAGGTAGGCCCCGGTGAGGCTCCTGGGGTTTTGCAGGATGGCCTCCAAGGGGCCTTCGGCCACCACCTCCCCCCCGTGGATCCCCGCCCCCGGGCCCATGTCCACGATCCAGTCCGCGGCCCGCATGGTCTCCTCGTCGTGTTCCACCACGATGAGGGTGTTGCCCAGGGACTGGAGGCGCTTGAGGGTTTGGATGAGGCGCTGGTTGTCCCGGGGGTGGAGGCCGATGGAGGGCTCGTCCAGCACGTACAAGACCCCGGTGAGCCCGCTTCCCACCTGGGTGGCCAGGCGGATGCGCTGGGCCTCCCCCCCGGAGAGGGTGTTGGCCGCCCGGTCCAGGGTCAGGTAGTCCAGGCCCACCCCCACCAAAAAGCCCAGGCGTTCCACGATCTCCCGCAGGATGGGCCGGGCGATCTGGGCCTGGAAGGGGGTGAGCTTCTCCTCGAGGTTCTGGAAGAACTCCAGGGCTTCCCGCACGGGCAGGGCGGAAACCTCAGCGATGTTCCGCCCCGCCACCCGCACCGAGAGCACCTCCTTCTTGTAGCGGGTGCCCCCGCACACGGGGCAGGGCTTTTGCGACATGAAGCCTTCCAGCACCTCCTTGACCCCCTCGGACTCCGCTTCCTGGTACCGCTTCTGTAGCCAAGGGATGACCCCCTCGTAGTGGACCTCCACCCGGAAGGTCTCCTTCCCCCCACGGCGGAAGACCACCTCAAAGGGCTCGGGCAGGCCGTAGAGCACCGCCTGCTTAGCCGCCTCCGGCAGGTCCTTGAAGGGGGTCCTGAGGTCAAAGCCCAGGTGCTCCGCTAAGGCCCGAAGCCGGTCCCAGAGGTAGCTCCGGCCCGTGTCCCGGCCCCGGGCCCAGGGCAGGATGGCCCCCTCGGCCAGGGAGAGCTCGGGGTTCACGATGAGCTCGGGGTCAAACTCCTGCTTGTACCCCAGGCCAGAGCAGGCGGGACAAGCCCCGTAGGGGGCGTTGAAGGAAAAGATGCGGGGTTCCAGCTCCTCCAGCACGCTCCCGTGCTCGGGGCAGGCGAACTTCTCCGAAAGGAGCTCCTCCTCCCCCGTGTCGGGGTAGAGGACCCGCATGAGCCCCTCCCCCCGGAGGAGGGCCAGCTCCACCGCCTCGGCGATGCGGGGGCGCTCCTCCTCCTTGAGGACCACCCGGTCGATCACCAGGTCGATGTCGTGCTTCTCATATTTTTCCAGGTTTAGGTTCTGGGCCTCCTCCAGGAGGTAGATGACCCCGTCCACCCGCACCCGGGCGTATCCCTCCTTCATAAGCTGCTGGAAGAGCTTCCGGTACTCTCCCTTCCGCCCCCGGACCAAGGGGGCCAGGAGGATGGCCCGGGTGCCTGGGGGGCGCTGCAGGAGGCGGTCGGTGATCTCGCTGGCGGACTGCTTTTCGATGGGGCGGCCGCACTCCGGGCAGTAGGCGGTGCCCACCCGGGCGAAGAGGAGGCGCAGGTAGTCGTGGATCTCCGTGACCGTGCCCACGGTGGAGCGGGGGTTGTGGCTGGTGGTCTTCTGGTCGATGGAGATGGCGGGGGAGAGGCCCTCGATGCTCTCCACCTCCGGCTTGTCCATGACCCCCAGGAACTGGCGGGCGTAGCTGGAGAGGCTTTCCACGTACCGCCGCTGCCCCTCGGCGTAGAGGGTGTCGAAGGCCAGGGTGCTCTTGCCCGAGCCCGAGACCCCGGTGATGACGATGAACTTGCCCCGCGGGAGCTCCAGGTTGATGTTCTTGAGGTTGTGCTCCCGTGCCCCCCGGATGACGATGCGGTCCATCCGTGGAAGTATATCACCATCTTCTGGGAAGGACCAGGTGGCAGGAGGTGGCTTCCCGTGCCCTATAGTGAACCTATGGCCTCTTGGATGCGTACCGAGGCGGAGGAAGCTCCCAAGGTCATAGAGCGCCTCCTTAGGGAGAACGAGGCCGAGGTAAGGAGCCTGGCCAGCTTCCTGAGGAAGCGCCCCCCGGCCCTCACCCTTACCGTGGCCCGGGGGAGTTCCGACCATGCGGCCCTTTTTGCCAAGTACCTCCTCGAGGCCCGCCTGGAATGGCCGGTCCTTTCCTTGGCCCCTTCCGTCCTTACCCTCTACCAGGCCAGGCTGCGGGTGCCTTTCCCCTCGCTCCTTCTTGCCTATAGCCAAAGCGGGGAAAGCCCCGACGTGGTGGAAACCGTGGCCGCCTACCGCCGCCAGGGGGTCCTCACCGTGGCCCTGGTGAACCGGGAGGACAGCCCCCTGGCCCAAATAGCTGAGGTGGTCCTTCCCCTCCATGCCGGCGAGGAGAAGGCGGTGGCCGCCACCAAGAGCTTCCTGGCCATGCTGGCCGCCACCGCCCAGCTCCTCGCCCACCTCCTGGAGGAGGCGAGGCTCCGGGAGGCTTTGCCGGCTTTGCCCGAGGCCCTCCACCGGGCCTTGGAGGCCTCGGGCGAACTGGACTACCTGGAGGATGCGGAAAACCTTTTCGTCCTGGGGCGGGGGTTCACCTATCCCGTGGCCCTCGAGGCGGCCCTCAAGCTCAAGGAGGTGGCCGCCCTGCACGCGGAGGGGTTTTCCGCGGCGGAGTTCCTGCACGGGCCCCAGGCCCTTTTGGAGGAGGGCTTTCCCCTCTTGGCCCTGGTGCAGGGGGATGAGGCCCTGGAGGGCTTCCTAAAGACCCTGGAGGGCCTCCGGGCCAAGGGGGCCCACCTCCTGGTGCTCTCCCCGGAGCCCGACGCCCTGGCCCTGGCCCACACCCCCCTGGCCCTTCCCGTGGCCCTGGAGCCGGAGCTCACCCCCCTCCTCCTGGTCCAGGCCTTCTACCCCAAGGCCGAGGCCCTGGCCCGGGCCCGGGGCCTGGACCCGGACCGGCCCCGGCACCTCAGCAAGGTGACCCGGACCCGCTAAGTACCCCGTCGTGGCCCAGGCCACGACGGGGGCCCCAGAAAAACCATGAACAAGCCGCCTCGGCTTTAACCGGTGGGGCAGCTTTCGCACACGAGCCCTCAGAACACCTTCTCCCCCAAGGGCACCTCCCGTTCCGGCGCCAGGAGCACCACCCGCCCCGCCCCGTCCCTGGCCCCCAGGACCAGGACCTCCGAGGGGAAGCCGGCGATCACGCGGGTGCCCAGGTTCACCGCACATACCACCAGGCGGCCCACCAGGTCCTCGGGGCGGTAAAGCTCGGTGATCTGGGCGGAGCTTTGTTTAACCCCTAAGGGTCCGAGGTCGATCCAAAGCTTGTAGCTGGGTTTACGGGCTTTCTCGTGGGGTTCGGCCTTTAAGATGCGGCCGATGCGCAGGTCCAGAATTTGAAAGGCTTGCAGGGCCTCCATGGCTAGATTGTGCCAGAAGAAGGGGCTGGTACAAACACGTTTCCCGCCCCTTTGGGAGGCGGGACTTTGGCGGACAGGGAAGCTGGTGGGCCGTGCAGGACTCGAACCTGCAACCAACCGGTTATGAGCCGGCCGCTCTGACCGATTGAGCTAACGGCCCGCGCCGAAGGCTTATTTTAGCACAAGGGGCCTAGGGGGCCAAACGTCCCGGTCCGCTCTGGTATAAGCTGGATGGCGGAGGTGGAACATGACGGTGAACGAGAGCACCACCGACCGGGTCATTCGTTTTGTCTTGGCCTTGGTCCTCTTCTACTTCGCCTTCCAGTCGGCCTCGCCCTGGAACTGGATTTTGGGCATCGTGGGCGTCGTTTTGCTTTTCACGGCCATCACTGGCTTCTGCGCCCTTTACAAGGTCCTGGGCATCAGCACCAAGAAGTAAACGGGGCGCAGGGCCCGTTGGGCGCTTTGCATGGGGGCCTTGCCCTGGCCGGTGGCTCCCGGGGACCTCGTGCGGGTGGAGTTTTACAAGTTCCCGGGGGATAACCTGCATTACTTCTGGGAGGCCAAGGTGGTGGAGGTGCGCCCCGAAGGGATCCTCACCCTTTTGCCCCAAGGGGGAACCTTCCACCATGTGGCCAAGGGTAGGAGGGTGGTGCTGGACCACGACGCCTACGTGGCCTTCTTCCCAGGGGCCTGGTATTCCGGGGGGCCGGACGTGCGGGAAGGCCGGGTGCTGGAGTACTACTGGAACGTGCAGACCCCAGCGGAGTGGGCGGGAAACGGGTTTCGCCAGTATGACCTCGAGCTGGATGTGAAGTGCCGAGCCGACCACACCTGCCAGGTCTTTGACCGGGAGGAGTTTTTGGCCAAACATTCCCTTTACCCAAGGCATTGGGTGGAGGAGGCAGAAAAGGCGGTGGAGGCCATCTTCCGCCACATGCGGCAGGGAAGGTGGCCGGTGCTGCCTCCCGGGGAGCCCCTTCCCTGGATGGAGCGGATCTAAGGGATCAGGCTGGGGAGAGAAGGCGGAGGGGGGTCCTGCGCCCCAGGCCCCCAGGCTTTGAGGGGAAGAAGGGTGTGGCCTTCCAGGTGCCAGCGTCCTTCCAGGACCACCTGGTAGAGGAGGCCCTTGAAAAAGCCGTGGAAGCTGTCCTCCCAGGTTTCCAGGTTCTGCGCCCTAAGGGGGTAGTTGTGCCAGGCGGGGCCCAGGTAGTAGAGCCAGGGGTCATCCAGAAGGCGGGTATCCCGTGGGGGGAGGCCGAGGAGGGCGTTGAAGTAGCCTCTAAGCCGGCTTGCGGTGAAGAGGAGGTTGAGGTAGGGATCCTCGAGGGCCTTCCTGGCCTCGGTCTCGGTCTTGGGGAAGGGTTTTGCTGGGTCCCAAGCTCCGAAGAGGCGCAGGCGGTCTTGTTGCTTGAGGGCATCCTCCCAGCTCATCTGGGCCAGGCCCAGGGTGCGGCTCAAGGGGGCGTGGCCCTGGACCTCGGCCAGGCCTTGGGCGAAGCCATCCGCCGCTTGGCGCACCCCCCGAGAAAGCCCCAAGGCCTTGTCCCCCCCATACTGCTCGTTATCCACAATGGCGGCCAGCACCCCATAAGGAATGCCGAGGGCGGAGGCGGCGGCGCGGATCTCCCGGGCGTAGGGAAGTACGTGGTGGGGGGCGGTGGGCAGGCCCTCGAGGTCCACCTTCTGGCCCCGCTTGGCCTGGCCGATGGCCTCCACCCAGCGCTTGGCCGCCAGGAGGGCACCCTTGGGCTCCGGGTAGGCGGACCGCTTGCCGGAGCGCTGGTTTTTGAGCTCGAGGCGGAGCAGGCGGTCGTAGGCCCGGGCGGCCTTCCCTCCCAGAAGGAGGTGCAGGCTGGCCTTCAAGCCCAGGTGGAGGCTGACCCAAGCCTCCCGCTCTTCCTTTGGGTAGGGGAGAAGGTCCCTGAGGCTGGGGGAGGGGGGTAGGGTAGGGGGGATGGGAAGGGCCAGGTAAAAAAGGCCCGCTGCCAGCAACACGAGCCAGGGGCCTGGGGGCATGGGTTAGGGCTGGGCGTCCTCTACCGGGGCAGGGGGTACCTCCACCGTAGCCTCCACGGGATAGCCCACATAGGTGCGGCGGCCCCCCAGGGTTCTCTCCAGCACCTCCCGCCACTCGGGGAGGTTCAGGAAGCGGTCCGCCTGGTTGCGGAGCTCGAGGTCCGCTAGCTCGTGCACGCCGAGGAGGTGGATCTCCTTCCCCATGGCCCTCAGGACGCTGAAGGTGTGGGCCAGTTCTCCCGAACCGCTGGCCACGATGGCCCGGTCCCAGCGGGGGGCGGTGGTGAGGAGGTCCGTGGCCATCATGGCCTCAAACCGGGCATCCCCCCGTACCAGGCGGCTACGCACCGTGTACCCCATGAAAACCAGGGCGTCGATGAAGCGCTGCTGGCGCTCGTCCTCGGGATCGGTGATGGGCACGTAGTAGAAGGCGTTGTAAAGCTGCTCCGGGGTGGCGAACTGGGTGAGGACCCGGCGGTGGTCCACGTTCCAACCCAGGCGCTTGGTGGCCAGGTACATGTAGGATCCGTCAATGAAAAGGGCAACCCGCATATGCCCCATCTTAGAGCAAAGGGGAGCCCCGGGGTAGCCCGGGGCCTGAAGGGAGGAGGGGTCTTTAGGCGGGGGCTTTCTCCTCGGCCTTTTCCGAGGAGTGGCCGGGGTTAACCTTAAGGGCGGGGTTGGCGTAGGCGGCGGCATGGTTGGCGGCGATGGCGGCTTCCCCGAAGCCGAGCACAATGAGGGGGAGTTTCCCCGGATAGGTGACGATATCCCCGCAGGCGTAGACCCCGGCGATGCTGGTGGCCATGGTGGTGTCCACCTTGATCTTGTTCTTTTCCAGTTCCAGCCCCCAGTTGGCCAAGGGCCCCAGCTTGGTGAGGTAGCCCGCCAGGATCAAGACAGCGTCCACCTCCAGCTCCTTTTCCTCCTGGGTCCCGTTGTGGAAGATCACCGCCTTGCGCACCTGGGTATCCCCCTCAATCCGCCGGACCTCGTAGGGGGTGAGCACGGTAAGGCGCCCTTCCTCGTGGGCTTTGAAGAGCTCCTTCACGCTGGCCTCGTGGGCCCGGAACTGAGGCCTCCTGTGGATCAGGGTGATCTCCTGGGCGGTGCCCAGGAGGTTCAGGGCCCAGTCCACGGCGCTATCCCCACCTCCCACGATGAGCACCCGCTTGCCCTGGAACTCGGCCTTGGTCTTCACCGCATAGTAGACGCCTTTGCCCTCCAGTTCCTTTTCCCCGGGGGCACCCAGGCGCCTGGGCTCAAAGGCACCTACCCCAGCGGCGATGATTACCGCCTTGGCGGTGTAGGTGTTCCCGGAGGAAGTGGTCACCTTGAAGTGGTCCCCTTCCTTTTCCAGGGTTTCCGCTCGCTCCCCCAGGCTGTAGATGGGGTGGAAGGGGGCCACCTGCTCCACCAGCCCCTTCACCAGGTCCTTGGCGTACACCTTGGGAAAGCCCGCCACGTCGTAGATGTATTTCTCCGGATACAAGGCGGAAAGTTGTCCCCCTGGCTCGGGCAAGGGGTCGATGAAGCGGAAGGAAAGCCCCCGCATGCCCACGTAAAAACCCGCGAAAAGCCCAGCGGGGCCCGCGCCAATGATGATCACGTCGGTGTGCTCCATGGCCTCACCTCGCCCTGCATTCTACCCTTGAGGAAGCCCTATGGGCGGCGGCTTCCGGTTAGGGACAAAGGTCTTGACCCCATCCCATGATCTTCGCCCTTTGGCCTGCCAGCTCGCTATTATGGCGGGATCTTGCTCCTGCCTGGAGAGGCCTAGTCCACCCGTAGCACTACTTTGCCGAAGATGCGCCGCTCCTCCAGGAGGCGGTGTCCCTCTGCGGCCTCCTCCAGGGGCAGAACCTGGCCTATCACGGGCTTTAGCCTTCCCTGTTCCACAAAGCGCAGGATGGGGAAAAGGCGGCTTTTGGAGCCCATGGTGGAGCCCAGGATGGAAAGTTGCCGGAAGAACACGTGGGCGAAGGGAAGGGTGCCCTCGTATCCCGAGGAAGCCCCGGCGATGGCGATTCTGCCCCCGTTGGCCGTGGCCCGGATCACCCCCTCGAAGTAGAGGGCTCCGGTGTGGTCCACCACCTTGTCCGCCCCTTTACCCCCAGTGAGGCGGCGCACCTCCTTGTACCAGTCGGGGTGGGTGTAGTTCACGGTTTCGTCGGCTCCCAGCTCCTTAGCCTTCCGGAGCTTTTCCTCTGAGCCGGCGGTGGCGATGACCCGCGCGCCGAAGAGCTTGGCGATCTGAATGGCGGCCACACTCACCCCGCTACCCGCCGCCATAACCAGAACGTCCTCCCCTGGCCGTACCTGGAGCTTGTCCACCACCATCTGCCAAGCGGTGAGGAAGGTGAGGGGGATGGCAGCGGCTTCCTCAAAGGAGAGGTTTGGGGGCTTCTTGAGGAGGTTTGCCTCGGGTACCACCAGGTACTCGGCGTACGCTCCAAAGCGGTGCTCGCCCAGTATCTCATATTTGGGGCAGAGGTTATCCTCTCCTGCCAGGCACCGCTCGCAGTGGCCACAGGAAAGGCCGGGGTTGACCACCACCTCGTCCCCGGGGGCAAAGCCCGTTACCCCGGGTCCTACTGCGTCCACCACCCCCGAGGCATCGGCTCCCAGGATGTGGGGTAGGGGAAGCTTGGGGCTAGCCACTCCCTTGCGGACCCAGATGTCTAGGTGGTTGAGGGCTGCGGCTTTCACGCGGATCCTTACTTCCTTGGGACCCGGCTCAGGGGTAGGCATCTCCGCTACCTTTAAAACCTCTGGGCCACCTCGAGCCTCCATGACCACGGCTTTCATCACCACCTCCTTATGGAGGGGATTCTTTCACGCGCCGACATCGGGGTCAAGTTGAAGGCCACACCCTTGACAGGGTTCAGAATAACTGGGTACCCTGTCCAGCGTAAGGTAGCAGAGGAGGCAGACGATATGAGAAGAGCCTTGGCAGTTTTGGCGGGCCTTATAGCCCTGGCAGGAGTGGCCAGTGCCCAGACCTTTGTTTGGCCGCAAAAGTGGACGGTGGCCAAGCCCTCCGAGGTCAAGAGGGGCGGTACCCTTAGGGCAGCGGTTATCTCCGACTACCGCACCTTTAACCCCTTCATCACCGCGGAGTCGGGGAATGTGCCCAGCATTATCTCCGGAGGCAGGGGCCTGGTTACCCGCGACCCCACCACCGGGGACTGGATCCCCTACATGGCCGAGTCCTTCACGGTGAGCCCCAACAAGCTGGAGATCACCTTCAAGATCCGCCGGGGCATGAGGTGGTCGGATGGCCGGCCCATCACCGCCGACGACTGGATCATGACCTGGCGCATTCACACCGACAAGGCGGTGGGGTCCAACAGCTACGATTCCTTCTTCATTGACGGCAAGCCCATCACCCTGCGGAAGATCGACGACTACACCATCCGCTTCACCTACCCCAAGCCTGATGCCACAGCGTTTGCCGTGGCTGCCTTCGTGCCCTGGCCTGCCCATGTCTTCGGTCCTGTGTACCAGAGGGAGGGGGCTGAAGGCATCAAGAAGATGTGGACCCTGAACGAGAAGCCGGAAAACATTGTTTCTGGCGGGCCATGGCTCATCGAAAGCTACCGCCCAGGGGAGCGCCTGGTCCTGAAGCGCAACCCTGCTTTCGGCGAGTGGAACAAGGACGAGGCGGGCAACCCCCTGCCCTACCTGGACCGCTACGAGATCAAGATCGTCAAGGACACCAACGCCCAACTGGCGGAGTTCCTAGCGGGGAACATCGACCTCATGGCCCCTGCCACCGTGGATCACATCTCCCAGATCCGCCAGGCCATCCAGCAGGGGCGCCTGGACGCCACCATCAAGGTGAACGCTTCCCCGGTGGCCAGCAGCCAGTTCATGGTCTTCAACTGGAACAAGGCCTCGGATCCCTTCAAGCAAAGCCTCTTCCGCTCCGACAAGTTCCGCCGGGCCATGAGCCACATCGTCAACCGCCAGGCGGTGATCGACATCGTCTACGGCGGCTTGGGCACCCCCATGTACACCAGTGTCTACCCCGTGCTCACCCAGTGGATCAACCCCAAGGTGCCCAAGTACGAGTACAACCCGCAACAGGCGGCCAAGCTCCTGGCGGAGCTGGGCTTCACCAAGAAGGACAAGGAAGGCTACCTGGTGGACGGCAAGGGGCGGCGGCTGGAGTTCAACCTCGCCACCAACGCCGGGAACGCCCAGCGGGAGCAGATGGCCAAGCTCTTTGTGGACGAGGCCAAAAAGGTGGGGGTGAAGGTGAACTTCACCGCCATCGACTTCAACACCCTGGTGGGGCAGCTCTTGTCCTCTGGTCCTGACCGGCCCTTCGATGCCATCATCATCGGCCTTTCCGGTGGGGACCTGGACTGGCCCTTTGGGTCCAACGTGGTGCCCTGCAAGGGCAACCTGCACATGTGGAACAAGTCGGGCCAGTGCATCGACCCGCGGGAGACCCAGCTGGACGCCCTCTACTCCCGCGGGCGCACGGAACTGGACTTCAAGAAGCGGGTGGAGATCGGCTACCGCATGCAGGAGATTGAGGCCCAGCTTCTTCCCGTCATCTACATCGCCGGGCCCAACTACCACCCCGCCTGGAACAACCGCCTGGGCGGGGAGCACCCCGACGCCATCATCAGCGCCATCTGGGGCCAGCGGGAGCTGGAGCTGACTTTCATCAAGAAATGAGCTAGCCGTAGGGTATCCCCGGGGTCCATCGGCCCCGGGGATACTTTGGGAAGCCATGACCGCGTACATCCTTCGCCGCATCCTGTACCTGATCCCCACCTTCTTCGGGGCTACGTTTCTGGCCTTCCTCATCATCCAGCTGGCCCCGGGGGATTACCTGACCCAGCTGGAGCTGGATCCCAAGGTAACCCCGGAGACCATCGCCCGCCTTAGGGCCCAGTTCGGCCTGGATCGCCCCATCTACGAGCAGTACCTGCTTTGGATGGATAACCTGTTGCACCTGAACCTGGGTTATTCCTTCGCCTATCAGGCCCCGGTGCTGGAGGTGATCTGGCCTCGAGTGGTGAACTCCATGGTCATCGTCATCCCCTCCACCATCCTTCTCTACCTGGTGGCCATCCCCATCGGGGTGTATGGAGCGGTGCGCCAGTACTCCTTGGGGGACAGGATCCTTTCCTTTCTGGCGTATATCGGCCTTTCCATTCCCAGCTTCTTCCTGGCCCTCATCGCCATCTACATCCTTCTGCAGATCAAGTTTCGCACCGGTACCTTGATCTTCCCAGTTTCCGGCATGACCTCCAGCGGCTTTGAGCAGCTACCGCCCTTGCGCCAGCTTCTGGACATCGCCTGGCACGCGGTGGTGCCCGTGCTGGTGGCCACCGCCAACGATATCGCGGGGCTTTCCCGCCTCATGCGGGGACAAATGCTGGAGGTTTTAGGCCAGGACTACATCCGCACCGCTCGGGCCAAGGGGCTTGCCGAGCGGGTGGTGCTCTATAAGCACGCCTTTCGTAACGCGGTGATTCCCTTTGTGGCCACGTTGGGGGGGCTCCTCCCCAGCCTGATCTCGGGGGCGGGGTTCGTGGAGGTGGTTATGGCCTGGCCGGGTATTACCCCCTTTTTCCTGGATGCCATCGCCAACCAGGACCTTTACGTGATCGCCGGTTTTCTCACGGTGAGCCTGGTCCTCTTGATGATCGGCAACCTCATCTCCGATCTCCTCCTGGCCTGGGTGGACCCCAGGATCCGCTATGAATAGGGGTGACCTGTGGAACGCCTTTCGTCTTCTACCACCCGAACCCAGCTGGTTTTGCGCCAGTTTCGCAAGCACCGCCTGGCGGTCTGGGGTGGGCGCATTCTTATGGTGCTCTACCTGATGGCCGCCTTCGCTGGGTTTTTCAGCCCCTACGATCCCAACTACTATGAGCTCTATCCCCCCAAGGGAAACCACCCGCCCACCCGAATCCACTTTGTGGACCCCGAAACGGGAAGACTCAGTCGGCCTTTTGTCTACGCCACCAAACGGAGCATTGATCCGGTAACCCTCCAGCCCCGTTACGAGGAGGATCCATCCCAGGGCAAGTTCTACCTGCGCTTTTTCGTCCGCACCCCCGACCAGCCTTACACCATCTTTAAGGTGTTCCGCTCGGACCTCAGGCTCTTTGGGGTGGATCCCCCAGGGCGCATCTTCCTTATGGGTACGGACAACTTTGGCCGGGACCTCTATAGCCGCATCGTTTACGGCGGACAGGTGTCTCTTACCATCGGTATCCTCTCCGCCTTGGTTTCCTTCGCCCTGGGGTTATTGCTGGGGGGTATTGCCGGCTACTTCTCTGGGCGCCCTTTCGCCCTTTCCCTTCCTCCTAGGCAGTGGCGGGGCGTCGGCTTGCTCTTGGGCCCAATGAGCCTCGCCCTGTGGGTGGCCGTGGCCTTGGGGGCTTTGTACCTGGCCTGGTCCTTTGTGCGGCTCAGCCCGGGCAAGGGTGTCTTTTCCCTGGCGGTGGATGGGTTCGTCCTGCTCCTGGGTTTGGGGGGGGCCCTTCTTATCCTTTGGAAGGTTTTCCGGGAGCCTTTGAAGCTCGATCCCGACGACCTCATCATGCGCACCGTGGAGATCATCGCCGCCATCCCCAGCCTTTTCCTCCTCATCTCCTTGCGGGCGGTGTTCCCCACCAACATCGATCCCCTCTTCACCTTTTACCTGGTGGTGGGGCTTTTGGGCTTCATCGGCTGGGGGGGGTTGGCCCGGGTGGTGCGGGGCATCGTCCTCTCCGTGCGGGAGATGGATTACGTGCAGGCAGCGAGGGCCTTGGGGGCTTCGGATGGGCGCATCATCGCTCGCCACATCTTGCCTGCCACCGCCAGCTATGTGATCGTGAGCCTCTCCCTGACCATACCCGGCTTCATCCTGGGGGAAAGCGGGCTTTCCTTCCTGGGGCTTGGGGTCACGGAGCCCTATACCAGCTGGGGCCTTCTTCTGCAGGCGGCCCAGCAGGGGGGGTTTGCCTCCTTTACCGATCGCCCGTGGGTGCTGTGGCCCGGGTTCTTCATCTTCCTTTCCGTGCTGTCCTGGAACTTCCTGGGTGATGGCCTGCGGGATGCCTTGGATCCCCGGCGGAGGCAGTAGGCCCTTCTCTTTTGACCTGGTATGGCGTATAACGGATGAGGTGTTTAGACGGCGGTGCCCAAAGGAGTACGCATGGACGAAAAGCGGTTACTGGAGGTGAGAGACCTTAAAGTCCACTTCTTCACCGACGACGGGGTGGTGAAGGCGGTGGACGGGGTTTCCTTCCATGTGGATAAAGGGGAAACCCTGGCAGTGGTGGGGGAGTCGGGCTCGGGGAAGAGCGTGACGGCCCTCTCCATTATGCGGCTCATTCCCACGCCTCCGGGTAGGATCGTGGCCGGGGAGATCCTCTTCCGCGGTAAGGACGGGGAGCTCCGGGACCTAACCAAGCTATCCGAGGCGGAGATGCGGAAGATCAGGGGCAACGACATCGCCATGATCTTCCAGGAGCCCATGACCTCCTTAAACCCCGTGTACACGGTGGGGGACCAGATCGCCGAGGCCATCATGCTCCACCAGGGGAAAAGCCGCAAGGAGGCCATGGAGCTGGCGGCCCACATGCTGGACCTGGTGGGCATCCCTGAGCCCAAGAAGCGGCTCGCCAACTACCCCCACCAGATGTCCGGCGGGATGCGGCAGCGGGTGATGATCGCCATGGCGCTTTCCTGCAACCCCTCCTTGCTCATCGCCGACGAGCCCACCACGGCTTTGGACGTGACCATCCAGGCCCAGATCCTGGAGCTTATGAAGAAGCTTCAGGAGGAGATTGGCATGAGCATCCTCTTCATCACCCACAACCTGGGGGTGGTGGCGGAGATGGCCGACCGGGTGGTGGTGATGTACGCGGGCCGGGCGGTGGAGCAGGCGGACGTGGTGCCCCTCTTCAAGGAACCCCTCCACCCCTACACCCGGGGGCTTCTCCACTCCGTACCCCGGCTGGACCTGGCGGCGGAGCATAAGGAGCGCCTCGAGGCCATCCCCGGCAACGTACCCAACCCCTTGTACTTACCCCCGGGTTGCGCCTTCCACCCCCGGTGCAAGCACTACCTGGAGGGCCTCTGCGACCGGGAGGTGCCACCCCTGGAGGACACGGGTGACGGCCGCCAGGTGCGGTGCGTGCGCTGGCGGGAGATCCGGGAGGTGCGGGCATGAACGGCAACCATGTCCTCCTGGAAATCCGGGACCTTAAGAAGCACTTCCCCATCCGCGGCGGGATCCTCTCCCGGGTGGTGGGGAGCGTGAAGGCGGTGGACGGGGTTTCCTTCGCCATCAAGAAGGGGGAGGTTTTGGGCTTGGTGGGGGAGTCGGGAAGCGGCAAGACCACCGTGGGCCGTACCCTCTTGCGCCTCATCGAGCCCACGGGGGGGCGCATCCTCTTTGACGGGCAGGACATCACTGACCTGCCCAAGGACAAGCTGAGGCCCTACCGCCGCCGGATGCAGATCATCTTCCAGGACCCCTTCAGCTCCTTGAACCCCCGCATGACCGTGGGGGACATCATCGCCGAGCCCCTCATCATCCACGGGATCGGTAAGACGCCCCAGGAGCGCACGGAAAGGGTGGCGGAGCTTCTTAAGCTGGTGGGGCTTTCCCCGGACCACATGCGCCGCTACCCCCACGAGTTCTCGGGCGGCCAGAGGCAAAGGATCGGCATCGCCCGCGCTCTTGCGGTGGCCCCGGACTTCATCGTGGCCGATGAGCCGGTTTCCGCCCTGGACGTGTCCATCCAGGCCCAGGTGGTGAACCTTCTCCAGGACCTTAAGGAGGAGCTAGGCCTGACCCTCCTCTTCATCGCCCACGACTTGGCGGTGGTGGAGTACATCTCCGACCGGGTGGCGGTGATGTACCTGGGCAAGGTGATGGAGATCGCCTCCTCCAGGGAGCTTTACCGCAATCCCAAGCATCCCTACACCGAGGCCCTGCTTTCGGCGGTGCCCATCCCCGACCCCACGGTGAAGCGGGAGAGGATCGTGCTCCAGGGGGACATCCCCTCGCCCATCAACCCACCTTCCGGATGCGTGTTCCGCACCCGCTGCCGCTACGCCCTGCCCGAGTGCGCCCAGGTGGTGCCCGAGCTCAAGGAGGTGAGCCCCGGCCACTTCAAGGCCTGCATCCGGGATGACATCCTCTAACGCCAACCCACCCTGACGCCGTCAGGGTGGGGGCCCCGGCGGGTTGGTCCCCGCCGGGGTATACTCTTCCCATGCTGGTCAAGGACGTGATGCGGGCCCCCGTGCTCAGCGTGGGGCCGGAGTGGACCCTCGAGGACGCCTACAAGCTCCTCCTGGAACGAGGCATCCGCCACCTCCCCGTGGTGGCGGACGGGCGGCTGGTGGGGATCATCACCGACCGGGACATCCGCCTGGCCACCAGCCACCTGAACCCCAAAGGCCCCTGCCCGGGGTGCACCCAGGTGGGGGAGGTGATGACCAAGGACGTGATCACCGCCCACCCCTTAGACCCGGTGGAGGAGGCGGCCCGGGTGATGCGGGAGCGGAAGATCGGCTCGTTGCCGGTCCTGGAGGACGGCAGCCTGGTGGGGATTGTGACGGGGATCGACCTTTTGGACGCCCTCCTGAAGCTCACCGGGGTCACGGAGCCCTCCGGGCGGCTTGAGGTGCGCCTGCCCGACCGCCCTGGGGAACTGGCCCGGCTCACCGGCTTCCTAGCCGGAAAGGGGATCAACATCCACTCCCTCCTCTCCTACCCCGAGGACGGGGATTTCGTGCGGGCGGTGGTACGGGTGAACACCCTGGAGACCCATCTCCTTGCGGAGGGGTTACGCCAGGAGGGGTTTGAGGTGATCTGGCCTCCCAAGAAGCCATGGTGATCTACCGGGACGAGTACCGCCTGTACAATTTCGGTCCCAGCCACCCCTTCAGCCCGGTGCGCCTGGAGATGCTCACCTCCCTTCTTCAAGCCCTGGGGGTGTGGCGTGAACCCCTGGTCCCAGGAGAGGCCACCCGGGAGGACGTGCTTTCCGTGCATTCTGAGCGGCTGGTGCGGCGGGTGGAGGCGGCAGGCCAGGGGGAGAGGGTGCCCGATTTGGAGCATTACGGCCTGGGCACGGGGGACACCCCGGTTTTCCCGGGCATGGACCGGGCGGCCAGGATCCTGGTGGGGGGCACCCTGGAGGGGGCGCGGCGGATCCTGGCCGGGGAGAAGCGGGTGCTCCAGCTGGGCGGGGGGCTACATCACGCCCAGTACGACCGCGCCTCGGGCTTTTGCGTGTACAACGACCTATCCGTGGCCATCCGCCACCTGACCCGCGCCGGGTTTCGCGTGGCCTACTTGGATATAGACGTCCACCATGGGGACGGGGTGCAGTGGCTTCACTACGAGGAGAAGGAGGTCCTCACCCTGAGCCTTCACGAGTCCGGGCGCTACCTCTTTCCCGGCACCGGCCACGTGCACGAGATCGGTAAGGGGGAAGGAGTGGGGCGGAAGCTCAACCTGCCCTTGGAGCCCTTTACCGAGGACGAAAGCTACCTCGAGGTCTTCGAGGCCCTGGTGCCGTGGGCCCTAGGGGCCTTCCGCCCAGATGTCCTGGTGGTTCAGGCGGGGGCGGACGCCCACTTCCTGGACCCCTTGGCGGACCTTCTCCTCACCACCCGGGCCTACGAGAGGCTTTTCCGCCTCATTCTGGAGTATGCCGAAGCCTACGCCGGGGGCAGGGTGCTCTTCACCCTGGGGGGTGGGTACAGCCTGGACGCGGCGGTCCGGGTCTGGGCCCTGCTCTACCACGTGTTCCACGGCCTTTCCCTCCCCGAGCGCCTGCCCGAAGGCTGGCGCGCGACGTGGGAGGCGAGGCTGGGGAAGCCCCTCACCCCTACCCTCCACGACCCGGAGGCCCCCTACCCGGCAATTCCCCGAAAGCCCGAGATCGAAAAGCGCAACCGCCTCACCCTGCAAAGGCTTACGGAGCTGGTGGGCCCTCACCTGCTAGACTAGCGGAGTGAAGGTCATTCTGCGCCTGCCCGAGCGCAAAGAGGTGGAGGTAAAAGGGGATAGGCCCCTAAAGGAGGTCCTCCTGGAGCTGGGCTTGAACCCGGAAACCGTGGTGGTGATCCGGGGCGAGGAGCTCCTCACCCCGGACGAGAGGGTGGGGGAAGGGGAGACCCTCGAGGTCCTCTCCGCCATCTCGGGGGGTTAGGATGGTCTGCAAGGTTTGCGGGGAGAAGGCGCAGGTGGAACTCCGCGCCCGGGGCTTCGCCCTCTGCAAGGCGCACTACCTGGACTGGTTCGTGAAGGAAACGGAGAGGGCCATCCGGCGCCACCGGATGCTCCAACCGGGGGAGCGGGTCTTGGTGGCCGTTTCGGGGGGGAAGGACTCCCTGGCCCTTTGGGACGTGCTCCACCGCCTCGGGTACCAGGCGGTGGGCCTCCACCTGCAGCTGGGCATCGGGGCGTATTCGGAGCGGAGCCTCGAGGTCACCCAGGCCTTCGCCCGGGAGCGGGGCCTGGAACTCCTGGTGGTGGACCTGCGCCAAGCCTACGGCTTCGGGGTGCCGGAGCTGGCCCAGCTCTCGGGGCGGGTGGCCTGCTCCGCCTGCGGGCTTTCCAAGCGCTACGTCATCAACCAGGTGGCGGTGGAAGGGGGCTTTAGGGTGGTGGCCACGGGGCACAACCTGGACGACGAGGCGGCGGTGCTCTTCGGAAACCTCCTCAACCCCCAGGAGGACGCCCTCACCCGCCAGGGGCCGGTCCTGCCCGAGCGCCCCGGCCTTGCCGCCCGGGTCAAGCCCTTCTACCGCTTCAGCGAGAGGGAGGTGCTCTCCTACACCCTGCTTCGGGGCATCCGCTACCTGCACGAGGAGTGCCCCAACGCCAAGGGGGCCAAGAGCCTCCTTTACAAGGAGGCCCTAAATCTGGTGGAGCGGGAAATGCCCGGGGCCAAGCTGCGCTTCCTGGAGGGTTTTCTGGATAGGATCCAGCCCCGCCTGCAGGCGGCTGAGGAGGTGCAGTTGCGGGAGTGCGAGCGCTGCGGCTACCCCACCACGGGGGCGGTCTGCTCCTTCTGCCGCATGTGGGACGCGGCCTACCGGCGGGCCAAGAAGCGGCGCCTTCTCCCGGAGGAGGCCGAGTTCCACCCCCTGGCGCCGGTGGCGCGCCTGGGATAGGAAAATCCCCCGGGGCTGGCCCCGGGGGTTCTTGGTGGGCGCGAGTGGACTTGAACCACCGACCCCTACCGTGTCAAGGTAGTGCTCTGGCCACCTGAGCTACGCGCCCATGTTCTGGAGGCGCCGGCCGGATTCGAACCGGCGAATGGAGGTTTTGCAGACCTCTGCCTTACCACTTGGCTACGGCGCCAAGCCGTAAGTTAGGATAGCACGCTGGGAAAAAGTCTGTCAAGAAAGCCGCTTCCTTAAGGGAAGATGCTATGATGCCAGACAGTGGCTGAGGTCTTCGTGCGCCTAAGGCGAGGCCGGTGGCCTCTTTCCAAAGGGCTTTTGGTGGAGGCCCTTCTGCCCTTGGGGGTGCCCCTCGAGGCCGCTCAGGCCGTGGCCCACACCGTGGAGGAGCGGCTGAAGGGGGAAGGGCAACTGGCCGTGCCCCCTAGGGTCCTGCGCAAGGTCTTCCTGGAGGAGGTGGCCCGGGCCCTGGGGGAGGGGGTGGCGGATAGGCTTTCCAGGCAAACCCTTCCCTTTGAGGAGATCCTGGTGCTCCAGGGGAGGAAGCGCCGTCCCTTCTCCAAAGGGCTTCTGGCGAGGAGCCTCGAGGAGGCGGGTTTTTCCCTGAAGGAAGCCCACGACCTGGCCAAGGAAGTGGAAGGGTTCCTCAGGCAGGAAGGGGTCAGGCAGATCTCCGCCCGCCGCCTGGAGGAGGTGGTGGCCCAGGTGGTGGGCCGGGCCCTGGGGAAAGGGGCCAGGAGGCGCTACCTCCAGCGCCAGGCCTTCGCCGGGGAACTTTTTGTGGAAGAGGAAAGCGGCGAACCCCGGATGCCTTTCTCCAAAGGCATCCTGGCCCAGTCCCTGATGGGCATTGGGTTCTCCCCCGAGCGGGCATACCAGCTGGCCCGGGAGATGGAAAAGGCCCTGCGCCAGGAGGGGCGTAAGGTTATCCGGCGGAATGAGCTTCGGGAAAGGGTGTACCAGGCCCTTCTCAAGGAGGCGGGGGAGGAGGTGGCCAGGCGGTACCTGCTCCTTAGAAGCCTGAGGCGAAGCGCCCGCCCGGTGCACATCCTCATCGGTGGGGTGACTGGGGTGGGGAAGAGCGTGCTGGCCTCGGCCCTAGCCTACCGCTTGGGCATCACCCACATCGTTCCCTCGGATGCCGTGCGGGAGGTCTTCCGGGCCTCCCTTTCCCAGGATCTCCTTCCCACCCTGCACCTTTCCACCTTTGAGGCCTGGAAGGCCCTTTTGCCAGACCTGGGCGGGGAGGAAAGCCACGAGGAGCGGGTGATGCGGGGCTTTTTGGACCAGGTGGCCCGGGTGGCGGTGGGCCTTAGGGCCATCCAAGAACGAAGCGCCCTCGAGGGGACCTCCATCGTTCTGGAAGGGGTTCACGTGGTCCCCCGCTACCTGGAGCATCCCTACCGGGAGCGGGTCCTCACCGTGCCCATGCTGGTGGTGCTTCAGGACGAGAAGCTTCACCGGGACCGCTTTCTCCTTAGGGACTGGGAGACGGCCCACGCCCGGCCGCAGGAGAAGTACCTCACCCACTTCGCCGAGATCCGCCTCATCCAGGAGCACCTCCTCCGCTGGGCCCAGGAGGAGGGGATTCCTGTGATCCCGGGCGAGGACCTGGATGAGGCAGTGGAGAAGGCCTTGGAGGTCCTGGTGGCCTACCTCGAGGCCCATGGCTCCCGGGAGGCAGCCCGTGCTTGAGGTGCTGGGGTTTTTGCTCCTCCTCTTCCTGGCCTTCCGCTGGCAGAACCGCCTTCCCCTCTGGGCCTTGGGGGTCTGGGTCAATCTCATCTGGTTTGTGTATCAAAACGAGCTGGGCTCGGGGTGGCTGGCCTACCTGAGGGGCCTGGGTGCGGGAATCTTCCTGGCGGCGGGGTACGGGCAGCCTGGCTTGGCCTGGGCCCTCCTCCCTTGGCCCCTCCTCCTCTACTTGCGCTTGGACGTACGGGAACTCCTCCTTTACCTACCGGCCCTGGGAGAAGGGATGCTCCTGGGGGCGCTCCTCTATTTGGCGGGCTTTCGCAAGCGGTAGACCAGATAGGGAAGGCCTACCCCCAGGGCACCCCCTGTGAGGAAGGGGATGGGGTGGCCGAAGAAGAGCTGGAGGAGGAAGAGCAAGGCGAAAAGCCCCACAAAGAAGGGCACAAGAAAGGGCTTCTCCCCGTAGGCTACACCCATGGTGCCCACGAAGAGGCCCACGGCCAGGGCCATGCCCTCCTGGTTGGGGCGCAGGAAGAGGAAGTAAGCGTAGGCGGCCACACCCAGGAGGGCCAGGCTTTGGGATAGGCGGTTAGGGTTCATCCGGTCCGGTTAAGGCGTTTGACCAGCACCTGGGAAAGGGCCAGGGCCACCCCGCCCCAGGCCACCTGGGGCTCCTGCCCCCAAAAGCCCATGACCGCGGAGAAGACCCCCGCCACGAAAAAGAAGGGGACGTACTTGGGGTTTACGGTAAGGCCCAGGACGAAGGCCACCAGGAACCCCGCCGCCCCTGGGGGAAGGGTGGCTCCCAGGACCATGAAGAGAAGCATGAGGGCGAGGGTGATGGCCCCGGCCAGGTAGTAGGCTCCGGGGAAGGGCTCCTTGGGCTTTTTGGGGGTGCTTTTGGCCTCGGACATGGCCCAAGCTTATCACACGAGCCCCGCGGCCTGGGCCACCGCCTCGAGGTTCGCCGGAACTGGGGATAGGAGCTTGGCCACCTTTTCCGCGGTGGCCGGGTCCTTGAGGCCGTGGCCCGTGAGGGTGAGGACCACGGTGCTTCCCGGGTCCAGCCGATCCTCCCTAAGGAGCTTCCACACCCCGGCCATGGCGGCGGCGCTGGCGGGCTCGCAGAAAATCCCCTCCTCCTGGGCCAGGTAGCGGTAGGCGAGGAGGATCTCCTCGTCCGTCACCGCCTCTATAAGCCCCCCCGACTCCTCCTTGGCCCGCATGGCCCCTTGCCAGCTGGCGGGGTTGCCGATGCGGATGGCGGTGGCCAGGGTTTCCGGCTTCTCCACGGGCCGCCCCAGGACCAAGGGAGCAGCGCCCGCCGCCTGGAAGCCCAGCATTTTGGGGAGCCTGGTGGACCTCCCTAGGGCGAAATACTCCTTGTACCCCATCCAGTGGGCGGTGATGTTGCCGGCGTTGCCCACGGGGAGGGCGTGGTAGTGGGGGGCATCCCCCAGCTCGTCCACCACTTCAAAGGCCAGGGTCTTCTGCCCTTCCAGGCGGTAGGGGTTTAAGGAGTTCACCAAGGCCACGGGGTAGGCCTCGGTGAGGGCCTTGGTGAGGGCCAAGGCCTGGTCGAAGTTGCCTTCGATTTGGATAATCCGCGCTCCATGGACCAGGCTCTGGGCCACCTTGCCCAGGGCCACGTACCCCGCGGGCAGGATGACGATGGCCCTTATCCCCGCGCGGGCGGCGTAGGCGGCGGCAGAGGCGGCGGTGTTTCCCGTGCTGGCAGCCGCCACCGCCTTGGCCCCCGCCTCCACCGC
Organism: Thermus tengchongensis; assembly: GCF_021462405.1. Lineage (NCBI taxonomy): Bacteria > Thermotogati > Deinococcota > Deinococci > Thermales > Thermaceae > Thermus > Thermus tengchongensis. Next base: position 97,219 of record NZ_JAKEDU010000002.1, read on the forward strand.
CTTGGATACCGCCAGGGTCATGCCCCGGTCCTTGAAGCTTCCCGTGGGGTTCAGGCCCTCGAACTTGGCGTAGAGGCGGACGCCCTTCCTCCTGGCCTCCTCGGGACCCTTCAGGGGGATGAGGGGGGTGGAGCCCTCCAGGAGGGAGACCACCGGGGTGTTTGGGGAAACCGGCAGGTGGGCGCGGTAACGCTCCATGAGGGGCAGGCGCATGGCCATATGCTTCCCCCAAGGGCGGGAGGGCGTCAAGGGCTAGAGGAAAAGCCCCCGGGTCCGGAGCTGGAAGCCGGGAAGCTCGGGGTCCAAGGACACCGCCTCCTGGTCCTGGTAGGAGGTCGCCCCCTCCTTCCGAAACACCTCCACCCGGTGAGCGTAGGGGTCCAGGAGGACCACCAGACCCACTCCATTTTTCAGGTAAAGGGCCGCTTTTTCCCGAAGCTCCTCCACGCTTTGGCTCCGGGAACGAACCTCGAAGGCGGCATCAGGGGCCAAGGGAGGAAACCCTTCCCGCTCCTCCGGGGTAAGGGCCAGCCAGCGCTCCTTGCGCACGAAGGCCGCATCGGGGGAGAGGACGGAGCCGTCGGGCAGCTTAAAGCCCGTGGAAGCGTCAAAGACCACCCCCAGGGACTGGGCCTCGTTCCAGCGGTAGAGCTGGCCCAGCACCGCCGCGCCCATCCTGCCGCCTTCGCCGCCCGTGGGGGACACGAGAAGCCTCCCATCGGCCCCGCGCTCAAACTGCCAGCCGGGGTTGCGCTCCAAAAGGGCCCGGAGCTCCTCATCGCTCACCGGGCGCAGGAGGTCCAGGACAGGCACGCCCTCATTCTACCTCGGGGAAGGGGCTTCCCTCCGCCAGGGGGGCCTTGGCCTGGGGAGCGGGCAGGTGGCCGGGGGCCCCGGAAAGGAGGCGAAAGAGGTCGGCGAGGAGGCCGCTGGCCGTGGCGTCGCCCCCGGCTCCCGGTCCCGTCACGAAGACCTCGCCCAAGGGGTGCGCCCGCACGAGGAGGGCGTTCCCCCGGGCCTGGGCCAGGGGGTGGCCTTGGGGAAGGCGCCTCGGAGCCACCTCCGCCCGCCAGCGGCCTCCTTGCCCGTAGAGGCTGGCCAAGAGGCGCACCCTTTCCCCTTGGGCCTCCGCCCCTTTCAGGGCTTCCGGGGTGAGGCCGCTTATGCCCTTGGCCCGCACCTCGGGGAAGGGGAAGCCGGGGTCCACGAGCAGCCTAGCGAGAAGGGTGAGCTTGTGGGCGGCATCTATACCCTCCACGTCCAGGGTGGGGTCGGCCTCGGCGTAGCCTAAGCGCTGGGCCTCGAGGAGGGCCTCCCCGTAGGTGCGCCCCTTCTCCATCTCCTGCAGGATGAAGAGGGTGGTGCCGTTCAGGATGCCGTGGAGTTCCAGAAGCTGGCTTCCCCTAAGGGTTTCCAAAAAGGAAAGGGCTGGGGTGCCGGCCATAACGCTGGCCTCGTGGTAGATGAGCCCCTCCTCGGCGAAGGGGCGGAGCTTGTCCCAAGCCTCCGCCAGAAGGGCCTTGTTGGCGGTGATGAGGGGGATGCCGGCCTCGAGGGCGGGAAGGACTAGCCCCAAGGGCGCTTCCACCCCCCCCATGGCCTCCACCACCACGTCCGCCTCCAAGAGGTCGGGGGGCTCTAGCCGGAGGAGTTCCGCCGGAATGGGACGGGGCTTGGCGGGATCCCGCACCAAGACCCCCAGAAAGCGGGGAGAAAAACCCAGGGCGTGGAAGTCCGAAAGGCGCTCCTGGACCAGCCGGTAAAACGCGCTTCCCACGGTGCCGCCTCCCAAGAGGGCGATCTTTAGGGTTTCCATGGGGGAGATTATACGGAGAGGTGGCCCCTCCCCTACCCTCGGGGTTTAGGCTAGGAAGGTGGACCCCAAGGCCCTCCTGGAGGAAGCCGCACGGGAGCGGGGCCTGGAGGTGGCCTGGGCTCCCCTGGAACCCATGGCCGGGGCCGAGGCCCGCTTCCGCCGCTGGCTGGTGGCAGGGCGGCACGGGGGGATGGCCTACCTGGAACGGGGGGTGGCGGAGCGCTTCCATCCCCAAAGCCGCTTCCCCTGGGCAAGGAGCGCCCTCCTCCTCCTCGCCCCCTACGCCTACCCCGACCCCGGGGTGCCCAAGGGGGGCTTCCGGGTGGGGCGGGTAGCCCGGTACGCTTGGGTGCGGGACTACCACCTCCTCCTGGGGGAGGAGCTGAGGCGCCTCGAGGCCCTGGTGCAGGGCCTGGGGCTTCCCGCCAAGGGCTACGTGGACCATGGGCCCCTCCCCGAGCGCACCCTGGCAGCCCTAACTGGGGTGGGCTGGATTGGAAAAAGCGGGATGTTCCTCTCCCCGGCTTTCGGCGTGCACGCCTTTATCGGCGTCCTCCTCACGCCCCTGGAGGTGGAAGCCCCCCCGTCCCATCCCGACCGCTGTGGCCGCTGCACCCGTTGCCTGGCGGCCTGCCCCACGGGGGCCCTCCTGGGGGATGGCACCCTGGACGCCCGGCGTTGCGTGAGCTACCTCACGGTGGAGCACCGGGGCTTCATCCCCCCGGCCCTGTGGCGGGGAATGGGGGAGTGGCTCCTCGGGTGCGACGGGTGCACGGAGGTATGCCCCTGGGAGCGGTTCGGCAAGGTCTGGCGGGGCTTCCGCCCCGAGCCTGAGCTGGCCCACCCTGACCTCACCGAGTTCTTCCGCCTTTCCGGGCATGCTTTCCAAAGGAAGTACGGGGGCACCGCCTTCGCCCGCCCCGGGAGGGCCCGCATGGCCCGCAACGCCCTCATCGTCCTCAGCAACCTGGGCCTGGGGGAGGGCCTGATGCGGGAAGCGGCCAAGGACCCCAACCCCCTGGTGCGGCGCACCGCCCTCCACGCCCTCCACCGGGCCGGCCTGGGGGTTGAAGCCTTCCGGCAGGACCCCGACCCCCAGGTGCGGGCCGAGGCCCTAGTCCTGCTGGGGGAAGCGCCCGGTGCGGTAGACCTTTTCCAGAACCGGAGGGAGTCCCCAGGCCCTGAGGTCAAAGATCAGAGGGCCTAGGTCGTAGGGTACCTTGAGGAAGCGGACCTCGAGGGTCTCCGTGTCCAGGACCATGGCGTCGGCCCCGGGTTCCCCACTCAAGGAGAGGCCCACGCTTCCCGGATCCGCCACCAGGCCCAGGCCCACCCGGCGGGATAGGGGAAGGTGCCGGCCTCCCAGGAGGAGGGTAGCGGCACCGTAGCGCTCCAGATGGGGCAGGAGCTGGTTGGCGGGGCCCAGGAGGTCCAGGTGTTTCTCGGGGTTGCCAGGGGTGCCGTGGAAGGCCACCAGCCGGTTTTCCCCGTAAACTTTCCGGTGGGAAAGCCTTAGGGAGCGGAGGTAGTTGAGCTCCCTTTCTGAAAGTTGGGACCGGGTCCATTCCAAGGTGGCCTTGCCCACCCCTTCGGGTAGGGTGCCCGGCAAGGGGTAGGCTACCCTCAGGTCCCAGGCCCCGGCGATGGTGGGAAGCCCTTCCTTCATCAGGCGTGCGATGACCTGCTTGGGATGGGGGCCGTAGCCCACCAGGTCCCCGAGCACCAGGACCTCGTCCACACCTTCTTCCCGCAGGGCCTCGAGGGCGGCCTCGAAAGCCGGTAGGTTGGCGTGGATGTCGGAAAGGACCCCTAGCCGCATGGGTTCATTTTCCCACGCAACTTGGGAAAGACCTGTGAAAGAACCTGAGCCTACCCCTTATGTTAAAAGGGTGCGGCCCTTTCTCCTGGGCCTCCTCCTGGCCCTTACCCTGCCTCCTTTCCCTTTCGGTTTTTTCGCCCCAGTGGTCCTGGCCTTTCTCCTTCAAGGGGGTTTCCGCACGGGATTCCTCACGGGCCTTGGGTTTTGGGGTTTGCACCTCATCTGGCTCCCCCAGAGCTTCACCGCCCTCTTCGGCCCCTTAGGCGCCCTGCCCTTCCTTCCCCTAGTGCTTCTCAAGGCCCTTTCCTTTGGCCTCCTCTTCGCCCTGACCCCCACGCCCCTGGCCCGGGTGGGGGGCTGGGTGGTCCTGGAGTGGCTCACGGAGCAAGGGGCCTTCGCCTTCCCCTGGGGCTTTTTGGGCTACAGCCTGGTGGAGGCCCCGGGGCGGCTGCTCGCCGCCTTGGGCGGGGTCTACCTGCTCTCCCTCCTGGTCCTCCTCTTCGCCTGGGGGTTCCAGAGGCGGCTTTGGGCCCTCCTCCTGCCCTGGGGGGTCCTCTGGCTCCTCCCCCTGCCCGGGGCCGCTGGGGAGGAGCGGGCCCTCCTGGTCCAAGGGAACATCAACCCCCTCCAGAAGGTGCACGGGGAGCTGGAGGAGGCCACCTACCTCCGCCTCACGGAGGCGGGCCTCGAGGCCCATCCCGAGGCCCGGATCGTGGTCTGGCCCGAGACCGCGGTGTGGCGCATCCCCCAGGGCACCGCCCAGGTCCTGGAGGGGCGCCCCCTCCTCACCGGCCTCAACCTCCTGGGCCCCAACCGGGCCGTCCTCTACGGGGAGGGGGAGGTCCTGGCCCACTACGACAAAACCCGCCTGGTGCCTTTCGGGGAGTGGTTCCCCTTCCGGGAGGCCTTGGGGGGGGTTTACGGCTTCTTCTTCCGGGTCTTCGGGCTGGAGGGGCTCACCGACCGCATCCCTGGGGAGGGGGTGGCCCCCTTGGGCCCTTACGGGGCCATGATCTGCTACGAGTCGGTCTTCCCCTCCGTGGCCCGGGCCCTGGCCGGGGAAGGGGCCAGGGTCCTGGTTCTCCTCACCAACGACGCCTGGTTCGGCCCCTCTTTCGGGGGGAGGCAGCACTTCGCCCTAGGGCGCCTGCGGGCGGTGGAGACGGGACGCTGGCTGCTAAGGGCGGGCAACGATGGGATCACCGCCAGCATCGATCCCTTGGGCCGGGTGGTGGCCCAGATCCCCCCGCACCGCGAGGGGTACCTCCTCGCCCCCTTCGCCTTCCGGGAGGGGAGGACCCCTTATGTGCGCCTCGGGGACTGGGCGGTGGGCTTGGCGTTGACGCTCTTTCTCCTGGGCCTTATCCTTAGGATGCGCGCGCCGGGGTGGCGGAACCGGTAGACGCGGCAGACTCAAAATCTGCTGTCCGCAAGGACGTGCGGGTTCGAGTCCCGCCCCCGGCACCAAAAGGGTCAGGCCTGAAGGGCTTGGCCCTTAGGCTTTTATACCCCTTCCACCCGCATCCCCGGGACCTCCAAAAGCCGGGCCAGCTAGACGGGGTGCGCAGGCCAAGCAGGGGCGGTAACCAGGTTGCCGTCCGCCACCGCCTGGTCCACCAGCACCTCCACAGTACTGGGCCCCGGCCAGGGTAAGCTCCGGGCCTACCGCGGGGTAGGCGGTGGCCTTACGCCCCTTCATGACCCCGGCGGCTGTAAGCACCTGAAGGCCATGGCAGATGACGGCCACGGGCTTATTGGCGGCAAGAAGTGGCGTACGATTTCCAGGACCATGGGCGTCCAAGGATGTGCTCCGGGGCCCGCCCGCCAGGTACCCCTAGGGCGTCGTATTGGGCAGGGTCCACCTCGTCAAAGGTGGGGTTCAGCAGGGTGAGGTTGCGGCCGGGCTTTTCCGAATAGGTTTGGTCCCCCTCGAAGCCGTGCACCGCGGTGCGGATCCGCTGGCCAGAGCGCTTGCCTGGGCAGGCGGCGTGCACCTCAAAGCCCAGCATCTTCAGGGCTTGGAAGGGCACCATGACCTCGTAGTCTTGTCTTCCACGAAGTTGCCCAACAAAAGTGAAGATCGCGCCGTATTTCCCCCCTTTGCCCTTCGGGATTCCTTGGAATCCTGCCTTGGGACCGCGAGAGGGGTGGCGCCAAGGAGGATCTTTACGGGGGTTTACCAAGGCGGGGATGGGGCTACCCTCCCTCGCCGGTCCTCGGTTTCTCCCACAGGGCCAGAATGTAACCTGGTTCAGACTCCAGCTGGGGTGGGCTACCGAGCGCTTTTTGAAGGAGATCGCTCAGCTCCTCGGGGGAAAACCTGTGGGCGAGAGGGGGCCCCTCCTCCTCTTGGCGGAAGGGCCACTCCAAAACCGCCACCCGCTTGGCCACCCGGGCTGCCTCCTTCAGGGCAGGGATGGGGTCTAGGTGGTGGAGGCTGAGGCCGAAGAAAGCCAGGTCGAAGCTGTGGTCGGGGAAGGGGAGGCTTTCCGCTCGGGCTTCCAGGAAGTGGGCTTCTCTTACCTTGGCCCGGGCCACCTCGAGGCGGTCGGACCTGGGGTCCACCCCCACGGTGAAAAGGCCCAGGGAGGCGAAGGCCTCGGCGAAAACCCCGGTGCCCGTGCCGATGTCCAGGGCACTTTGGGCCTTAAGGCCCTCCAGGGCTTTTTGGACGATTTCCAAAGGGGGAAAGCGCTTGAGGCGCTCAGGGCTACGGAAGGGGTCCTGGGCCTCGCAGGCATTGGTGAACAGGGCCCACATCACCGTGGCCCCCTCCGCCGCAGCGGCTTGGAAGGCCGCCTCGAGGGCCCGGAAGACCGCCCCCTCTTCCCCGGAAAGCTCCGTGTGGGTGGGGTAGACGCGGTGCTCCACCCCGCTGGCCTCCAGGGTGGAAAGAGCCTGTTCCACCGCCCGGTAATCCCCCTGCAGAAGGGGGTAGAGGGCGAACAGGACCTTCACCGCCATCTTCCCAAGTATAGGGCCCCACGGTTTCCTGCCCGTAGGCCTGCCTGATCCGCGTCGGGGAAGGGGGGCTCGGCCTCAGGGGCTAGGAAGACCGCCTCCCTTTCCGCTTCCGGCGGGCCCAGGAGGTCTTGCAGGTCCTCGCGGGTGAGGAAACGGGCCTGAGCCCAGGGGAGAACGCCCTTTTCCCCGAGCCTCCGGTACAGGGCCGCCCAGGGGGAGAGGGCCTCAAGGATCCCCACCAAGAGGCTTCCCCCGGGCTTCAAGACCCTCCTTGCCTCGGAAAGGGTTTTCCCCACGTCCTCCACGAACTCCAGCACGGTGAAGAGAAGGACCACGTCGAAGCTTTTCTCGGGAAAAGGAAGGGCTTCCCCCTGGCCTTCCACCCACGTGGCTTCCGGCACCTTTCTTCGCCCCACCTGGAGCATGGCCGAAGAGGGTTCCAGCCCCACCTTACGGGCATAGGGAAGGCGCTTAAGCCAGTAGCCAGTTCCTGCTCCCACCTCCAAGAGGTCTTCCCCCGGAGGAAGAAGCGTTTCCAAAGCCTTTTCCTCCTCCGCGACGACAAAAGCTCCCAAGGGTGTCTCGTACCAAGACTCGTAGCCTTCGGCTAGGGTCGCAAAGGGATCTTCCCGCATCCTGGCCTTAGCTTAGTCGCACCACCACCCCTTCATCTGGGCGCAGGCGCAAGATGCCCTCCACGGCCTCCTCCCGGTCCAAGTGGGTGGAGAGGACCACTCCTCCCCTCCGGGGAAGGGGTAAAGCCCGCTCCTTGTCGGTGAAGTTCAGGGCCACCAGCCAGCCCTCCCCCCGCAGGTAGGCGTAGACCCCGCCTGCCGCCTGATAGGTGCGGTAGGCTCCGTAGAGGAGCTCAGGATCCTTCCGCAAGGCGATGAGGCGGCGCACCAGCTGGAGCATGGAGCGGGGATCCTGCTCCTGAGCGGCCACGTTCCTCAGCGGCCAGTCGGGGTTTAGGGGTAGCCAGGGTTCCACCGTGGAGAAACCCGCGTGAGGAGAGGCGTCCCAAGGCATAGGGGTGCGTTCGGGGTCCCGGCCCAGGGTGTGGTGGCCCGCAGGGGTGCGGTCCTTCTGCCTTAAGGCCGCTGGATCCTGCACCTTTTCCGGGGGGATTTCTCCGTTCGGCAGGGCCAGTTCGTCCCCGTAGTACCAGGTGGGGGTGCCCCGCAGGGTGAAAAGGAGCATGGCGGCCACCCGGGCCTGGGCTTCCCCGAGCCTCGAGGCCAACCGGGGCTGGTCGTGGTTGCCCAGAACCCAGTTGGGCCAGTCCCAGGGGGTGAGGAGGCTTTCGTATGCCTCCACGATGCGGGCAATGGTCTCGGGCTGCCAGTGGGGTAGGCCTTCGGTGATCAAGCTGAAGTTGAAGGGAAGGTGGCACCCCGCCCGGTAGTAACGCACCAGGCGGTGGAGGGGGAGGTAGATCTCCCCCACCATGACCCGTTCCTGTCCGGGCTGGCTGAACTCATCCAGGATATACCGCAACTCCCGCACGTAGGCGTAGGTTTCCGGCTGGTCCTCGGTGTAGGGGTGTTCGTGGCGCAGGCGATCGGGAAGCCCTGGCCGCCAGGAGGGGTTGCCCGGCTCGTCCCGGAAGAGGGGGTCCTTGGCCAAAAGCCAAAGCACGTCCACCCGAAAACCATCCACCCCCCGCCTTAGCCAGAAGCGCATGGCCTCGTGGATGGCCTCCCGCACCTCGGGGTTTTGCCAGTTGAGGTCGGGTTGCTCCGGGAGGAAGAGGTGGAGGTAGTACTGGCCGGTGTACTCGTCCAGGGTCCAGGCGGGGCCCCCGAAGAAGCTCTGCCAGTTGTTGGGGGGGCCGCCATCCGGCCCTGGGTCCTTCCAGATGTACCAATCCCGCTTGGGATTGTCCCGGGAGCTTCGGGACTCCAAAAACCAGGGGTGCTGGTCCGAGGTGTGGTTGGGCACCAGGTCGATGAGGACCTTGAGGCCCAGGGCGTGGGCCTCCTTTAGGAGGCGGTCAAAGTCCTCCAGGGTGCCGAAGATGGGATCCACGTCGCAGTAGTCGGCCACGTCGTAGCCGAAGTCCTTCATGGGGCTCTTGTAGAAGGGGGAGAGCCAGAGGGTCCCCACCCCCAGGCCCTTCAGGTAGGGAAGCCTCCTGCGAATCCCCTCCAGGTCGCCGATGCCGTCCCCGTTGGTGTCCTGGAAGCTTCGCGGATAGATCTGGTAGATCACGGTTTCCTTCCACCACATGCAAGGAGTCTACACCCGGAGGGGCTGGGTATGGAAGTCTTTCCAAAAGGAGGAACCCTGTGGATCGTGCAGAGGATCCAAAAAAGCCCCTCCCTTGCGGTTTATACTAGCCCTCATGAGCCTGATCATCGTGGCCAACCGTGCCCCTTTCCGCCTGACCGCCGAGGGGCTGGTTCCCGCAGTGGGGGGGCTGGCCACCGCGCTGCTCCCGGTCCTCGAGGCCCGGGGTGGAACCTGGGTGGCCGCGGCCGAGTGGGGCGAAAAGGGCCGGACGGCACAGCCACGGCAGAGCGCGATTCGTCTGGAGAGGGTTTTCCTCAGCGAAAGGGAGTGGCAGGGCTATTACGGTGGCTTTTCCAACCGGGTTCTCTGGCCCCTTTGTCATTACTTCTTGGATAAGATCGAACTTAGGCGGGAGTATTTCCAGGATTATCTGCGGGTGAACCGCCGCTTTGCCGAGGCGGTGGTCCGCATCTACCGGCAGGGGGATACGGTCTTTGTTCAGGACTATCACCTCCTGCTTCTTCCTGGGCTTCTTCGGGAGAGGATCCGGGGGCCCCTGGGTTTTTTCTTCCACATCCCCTGGCCCTCCAGTGGGGTCTTCCGCATCCTTCCCTGGGGACGGGCCTTGGTGGCGGGCGTCTTGGGAGCGGATCTGGTGGGTTTCCACACCTGGGAGTATGCGGAGAACTTCCTGCGCACCGCTGCCCATTACGGCTTTCCCGTGGAGGGGAACCGGGTGCGGATAGGGGAGCGCACCGTACGAGTGGAGGTCCATCCTTTGGGCATCGATACCCACCGGTTCCACGAGCTTTCGCAAAGCCCAGAGGTGGGGGCCCACGCCAGGAGCCTGCGGCGCCTGGCCGGGGTGGACCGCCTGATCCTGGGGGTGGACCGTCTGGACTACACCAAGGGGATCCGGGAAAGGCTTTTGGCTTATGAGCGCTTCCTCCAGGCCTACCCCCACTGGCGGGGCCGGGTGGCCTTTTTCCAGATCGCCACCCCGAGCCGTACCCAGGTGGCCGCCTACCGAGAGCTTAAGCGGCAGGTGGACGAGGTGGTGGGGCGGATCCTGGGGAGCTTCCTGCGGGAGGACTGGGTACCCCTCCGGTACTTTTACCAGACCTACACCCAGGAAGAGCTTTCCGCCTTCTACCGGGCCGCAGACGTGGCCCTCATTACCCCTTTGCGGGACGGGATGAACCTGGTGGCCCTGGAGTACGTTTACACCTCCTCGGAAGGAGTCCTGGTTCTTTCCAACCTGGCAGGGGCTGCGGAGTACCTCAAGGAGGCCCTCTTGGTTAACCCCTACGATTTGGACGGCATGGCGGCGGCCTTGGACAGGGCCCTGCGCATGCCCCAGGGGGAGCGGCGGGAGCGGCTACTGGCCCTAAAGGCAAGGATCCAGGTCCTGGATGCCCAAAGCTGGGCGGATCGGTTCCTCTCCTCTTTGGAGGCGGGATGAGGGTGGAAAACCCCCTCTTCCTTCTGGACTACGACGGCACCCTGGCGCCCATCGCCCCAAGGCCTGAGGAGGCCTTCCCTCACCCGGAAGCCCTTGAGGTCCTCAGGGCCCTGATGGCCCGCTACCCCCTCTATGTGATCACGGGTAGGCGGGTGGCGGATCTGGCCAGGCTTCTTCCCCTTCCGGGCTTAAGGGTAGTGGGGGGTCATGGCCTCGAGGAGGGCCAGGTGGGAGGGGAAAGCCGCCTCCTTTTCCCTGTGGACCTTGGTCCCCTGCGGCGGGTGTTGCCTTCCTGCCCGGGGGTTTGGCTGGAGGATAAGGGATTTGCCCTGGCCTTCCACTACCGCGGGGCGGAGGACGAGCCAAGGGCCCGGGCCTGCCTGGAGGGGTGGCTCTCTGCCCACGAGGACCTTTTGCGGGCCTTGGGTCTCGAGGCCCTTAGAGGGAAGAAGGTCCTGGAAATCAAGCCCAAGGGAGCCAGCAAGGGGGAGGCGGTGTTGCGCCTCTTGCCAAGGCACCCCGGCCACACCCCCGTTTACATCGGCGATGATGCCACCGATGAGTCCGCCTTCCAGGCCCTTAAGGGGAGGGGGCTGACCCTGAAGGTGGGCCCCGGGCCCACCCTAGCGGAGGGGCGGCTAGGGGATGTGGAGGCGGTGCTGGCCTACTTGAAGTCCTACCTCTAACGGCGCATACTTGGGGATCGTGGATCCCCTTTGGTACAAGGATGCGGTCATCTATCAGTTGCACGTGCGCTCCTTCTTTGACGCCAACGACGATGGTTACGGGGACTTTGAGGGCCTGAGGCAGAAGCTCCCCTACCTCGAGGCCTTGGGGGTCAACACCCTCTGGCTCATGCCTTTCTTCCAATCCCCCTTGCGGGACGACGGGTATGACATCGCCGACTACTACCAGATCCTGCCCGTCCACGGGACCCTCGAGGACTTCCGGCGCTTCCTGGACGAGGCCCACGCCAGGGGGATGCGGGTCATCATTGAGCTGGTCCTCAACCACACCTCCATCGACCACCCTTGGTTCCAGGAGGCCAGGAAGCCGGGTAGCCCCTTGCGGGACTTTTACGTGTGGAGCGATACCCCGGACAAGTACAAGGGGGTCAGGGTCATCTTCCAGGACTTCGAGCCCAGCAACTGGACCTTCGACCCGGTGGCCGGGGCCTACTATTGGCACCGCTTCTACCACCACCAGCCCGACCTCAACTGGGACAACCCCGAGGTGGAGCGGGCCATGCACCAGGTGATGTTCTTCTGGGCCGACATGGGGGTGGACGGTTTCCGCCTGGACGCCATCCCCTACCTCTACGAGCGGGAAGGGACCAGTTGCGAAAACCTTCCCGAAACCATTGAGGCGGTGAAACGCCTGCGCAAGGCCTTGGAGGAACGCTATGGCCCCGGTAAGGTTCTCTTGGCCGAGGCCAACATGTGGCCCGAGGAGACCCTCCCCTACTTCGGGGAGGGGGATGGGGTGCACATGGCCTACAACTTCCCCCTGATGCCCCGTCTTTTCCTGGCCCTGCGCCGGGAGGACCGGGGCCCCATCGAGGCCATGCTTCAGGAAACAGAAGGCATACCGGAAACCGCCCAGTGGGCCCTTTTTCTGCGTAACCACGACGAGCTAACTCTGGAGAAGGTCACGGAGGAGGAGCGGGAGTTCCTCTGGGAGGTTTATGCTCCCGACCCCAGGTACCGGATCAACCTGGGGATCCGCCGCAGACTCATGCCCCTTCTGGGTGGGGATAAGCGGCGGTTTGAGCTGCTTCACGCCCTCCTCTTCACCCTAAAGGGAAGCCCTATCCTCTACTACGGGGACGAGATCGGCATGGGGGATAACCCTTTCCTGGGGGACCGCAACGGGGTCAGGACCCCCATGCAGTGGTCCGCCGACCGGAACGCGGGCTTTTCCCGGGCCCCCTACCACCGCCTCTTCCTTCCCCCGGTGAGCGAAGGGCCCTACAGCTACCACTTTGTCAATGTGGAGGCCCAACAAGAAAATCCCCATTCCCTTCTCAACTTCGTCCGCCGTCTCCTGGGCATCCGGAACCGCTACGCCAAGGTTTTGGGCCGTGGGAGCCTCCGCCTTTTGCCCGTGGAAAACCGTCGCATCCTGGCCTACGAACGGGAGTACCAGGGAGAAAGGGTCTTGGTGGTGGCCAACCTCTCTCGGTATTCCCAAGCCTTTGATCTGCCCCTGGAGGGGGAGGTGGGCCTGGTTCCGGTGGAGCTCTTTTCCCAAAGCCCTTTTCCCCCAGTGGAGGACCGCTACCGCCTGGCCTTGGGTCCCCATGGCTTTATCCTCTTCACCCTGAGGCCCAAGGCAGAAGTGGAGCGCCTGTACCTTCCCGATTGGGTGGCGACCGAGGAGGAGGTGGAGGCGCCCCAGGACCTGCCCGTTGTGTCCCTTTCCGGGGGCGTGGAGGGTCTTTTCATCGATACCTTGGCGGACGAAAGGGCCCGGGCTTCCTTCCTAAGCGCCTTGGGTAGGGTGCTTGGGGAGCGGAGTTGGCTGGCCTTAAGGCCCGAGCGGGTGGAGCTCAAAGACGCCCTTCGCCTTCAGAAAGCGCCCCCTTTGTACCTCACCCTCCTGCGCCTCGAGGGGGAGGAGGGTTCCCTTGAGGCCTTTCTGCCCGTTGCCCTGCGCCCGGAAGGGGAAGGCCCGGGGCTTTTCGCCCGAGTGCGGGGAGGGGGATACCTCTTTGAGCTCTCCCAGGACCCCGGGTTTTACGACCTCCTCTTGAGGAGGCTTGCCCAAGGGTTTGAGGGCCGGAGCCTCAGGGCCCACTACCGGGGTCGTCATCCGGGTCCCTTTCCCGAAGCCCTGGAGCTTCTCCGCCCGGGTTTGGCGGCAGGGGAAGGGGTTTGGCTCCAGGTGGGGTTGGTCCAGGATGGGGGGCTGGACCGTACGGAGCGCCTTTTGCCCCGCCTGGATCTCCCTTGGGTTCTGAAGCCCGTAGGGGGGCTTTACCGGGCTCGAGGCCAGGAACGGCGGGCCTTGGCCCTCACCGGTACCCTCCCTTCCCCCCGTCCCCAGGACGCCTTTGCCTACGCCTTAAGGCTGGCGGGGGAGGGCCTGGCCCGGTTGCAAGACCACCCGGTTGGGGAGGGGGCCTTAGGTTTGGTGGCCCATGCCCTCGGGGAGCTGGAGGCCCTGGCCCGGCTTTTGGGGGTGCGGCTTGCCCTTTTGCACCGGGCCTTGGGGGAGGCGGAGGGAGAGGGGGAGGGGGTACCCCTCCTGAACCGCGGTTTAGAGGCTTTTGTGGAGGCCGGAGGGGAGGTTTTCCTTCTGGCCTTGGGTAGGGAGGGTAGGGGCCTTCCCCTTCAGGACCTGGCCCGGCTGGCCTACGACCTGGAGCGGGCCCTCTATCTGGCGGCAGAAGAGAGGGAAGGAGCGGAGGCTTGGGTGGATCTGGCCGCAGACTTTCTGGAGGCGGCTCTTCTTCAGGCCTACCAGGAGGTGAACCAGGGCGAGGTGCAGGCTGTGGGGTTCCCCCAGGCCATGCTGGCCTTGGCGCAAGAACAGGCCCTATGGAAGGAGGGGTCTGGCCGGAAAAGGGTCCTTGAGCGTTGGCGGAGGAAGGCTGGAGACCAAGAGGTCCAGTAGCTGCTCTATAATAAGGGTTGGGGCGGCGCCATCCCCTTGGCGGACGAGCCTGGGGGACCGCCCGGTTCTCCTTCCCTGGGATAAAAAGGAGGGTTAGGCCATGCGGATCGCTCAGATTGCGCCGCTTTATGAGGCCGTTCCACCCAAGTTCTATGGTGGAACGGAACGGGTGGTGCATGCCTTGGTGGAGGAACTGGTGCGCCGTGGGCATGAGGTTACCCTTTTCGCCTCGGCGGACTCCCGCACCAGCGCCCGCCTGGTGCCGATGGCGGAGGGGGGATTGCGCCTTTTGGGGGCCAGGGATGGTTTGGCTCTCCACATAGCCATGTTGGAGGAGGTCTACGCCCAGGCGGACCGTTTTGACATCATCCACTCCCACGTGGACTATTTGGCCTTTCCCTTCGCCCGCCATAGCCCAACCCCCACCCTGACCACCCTGCATGGCCGCTTGGATCTGCCAGAGATTCGTCGGATCCTGTCCCGTTTCCCGGAACAGCCCTTGGTCAGCATCAGCCATAGCCAGCGGGCCCCCGTGAGGGACCTCTCCCTGCGCTGGCAGGCCACGGTCTATAACGGTATTCGTCTTGAGAACTTTTCCTTCTCCTCCGAGCCTGCGGATCCGCCCTACCTGGTTTTTCTGGGGCGGATTTCGCCGGAAAAGGGGCCGATCCAAGCCGTTGAGGTGGCCAGGCGCCTTGGCCTTCCCCTTAAAATTGCCGCCAAGATCGACCCCGCGGACCGTGCGTGGGCAGAGGTCAACTTCCTGCCCCTTTTGAGCACGCCGGGCGTGGAGTACCTGGGTGAGGTGGACGAGCAGCAAAAGGCCGAGCTCCTAAGGGGGGCCTTAGCCCTCCTTTTTCCCATTGATTGGCCCGAACCTTTTGGACTGGTCATGGCTGAGGCCATGGCTTGCGGCACCCCAGTGGTGGCCTTTCCTGGGGGTTCGGTGGAGGAGGTGGTTAAGGAGGGGGTTACAGGGTGGATCTGCCGCTCGCGCACTGTGGAAGAGATGGTGGAAGCGGTCAAGCGGGTGGACAAGCTGGACCGTAGGGCGTGCCGGCTCCACGTGGAGCAGAACTTTTCCAGTTCAGCGATGGCTGAGCGCTACGAGGTGGTGTACCGCCAGCTCTTGGAGGAGGCCCGTGGGCGCGGCGAGGTCCTTCCTGCCTCCCCCCCGCAGCCGCGGGGTCCCGCTTCCGGGCTGAGCCCTTGGCGCAAGCAAGGGGAAAGGCCTAGGCCCCATCAACCGGCAAGGCTTGGGGGGCGGCCAGACGGGGAGGGGCATCCCTTGCCCCAGGAGTGAGGCAGTGGAGCCCGCAGCCCTCGAGGGGCTCCCGGGGAAGGGCAGAGGAAGTGTTTCCTGGTCCAGGGGCCCTGGGGCTGGGCTCTCGTCCTTCGGGCCTTTGGGGAGCCCCTAAGGTGCCGTTTCCACCTCCCCCTTTTCCGCCTGGAACCCCACTTCCTTGTGGCTCCCGTCGCAGAAGGGTTTGTTTCCGGACTGGCCGCAGCGGCAAAGGGCCAGCTTGGCCCTTTCTAGCCGCATCTCCTCCCCGTTCAGGCGGAAGGGGGTTCCCTCGGGCAGGTCCAGGACGTAGGGGCCGTTTTCCCGGAAGCGAATCCTCATGGCGTTAGGATACCGCCGCTATAGTGGAAGCATGGTATGCCCGCAAGACGGCAAGGCGGGCCTCGAGGTGCCCCTGAAAACGGTGAAGAACTTTCTCACCGGGAAAGCCCTCGCCCGGCTCGACCCCGAAAGCCCCCACTACCTCTGCCAGGACCCCGCCTGTCCCGTGGTCTACTACGGGCAGGAGGGGGTTTACACCCTGGAGGAGGTGCGCTTTCCCATTTACGAAAAGGGGGCTTCCCTCATCTGCTACTGCTTTGGCTGGGCTAGGGAGGGCCTGGCGGAGGCTCTAAGCCACGGGCTGGACCCCGTGGCCCAGGTGGAGGAGGGGGTAAGGGCCAAGCGCTGTGCCTGCGATCAGAGGAACCCCCTGGGACGCTGTTGCCTTTCCACCCTGAAGGCGGAGGTGGCCCGGCTTGCCTGAGGCGCTTCCCGGGGAACTGGAAGAGGCCTTTCGCGCGCGGCTCGCCCGGCTGGCTCCCAAGGACCCCCTGGTGCTGGCGGTCTCTGGGGGAGGGGACTCGGTGGCCTTGGCCCACCTGGTGCGGCGGGCCGGGCGGGAGGCGGTGGTGGCCCACCTGGACCACGCCCTGCGCCCGGAAAGCGGGGAGGACCTGGCCTTCGTGCGGGCCTTGGCGAAGCGGCTCGGCTTTCCCTTCTTCGGGGAGCGGGTGGAGGTGGGGAGGATCGCCGAGAGGCGGGGGGAGAACCTGGAGGCGGTGGCCCGGGAGGTGCGCTACGCCTTCCTCCACCGGGTGGCCAAGGAGGTGGGGGCCAAGGCCATCCTCACCGCCCACACCCTGGACGACCAGGCGGAAACCGTGCTCCTCAAGCTCCTCCAGGGCACGGCCCGGGGCTTGGGTATCCGGGAAAAGGAGGGGCTGGTGGTGCGGCCCCTTTTGGCCTTTCGCCGCGAGGAGTTAAGGGCGTACCTAAAGGCCCTGGGGGAAGCGTGGCGGGAGGATCCCTCCAACCAGGACCCGGCCCTGGACCGGAACTACCTTCGTCTGGTGGTCTTTCCCCTACTGGAGGGGCGCTTTCCCCGGGCCAAGGAGGCCCTTTGCCGCTTCGCCGGGGTGCGGGAGGCGGAAGATGCCCACCTGGAGCGGGAAGCCGAGGCCCGCCTCCTCCCCGACCCCCGTTTCTTCGTGCCCGCCTTCCGGGCGGTGCCTCTCCTGGAGGCCCCTCCGGTTCTGCGCCGGCGGGCCCTGAGGCGGGTGCTGGAGGCCTTGGACCTCAGGCCCGAGGGGAGGCTCATCGCCCTTTTGGAGGAGGCCCTTTCGGGCAAGGCCGCCACCCTCCCGGGCGGGCACACCGCAAGGCGCAAGGGAGGCACCCTCTTCCTCATCCCCCCTGAGCCCAAGCTGCCCCTGCCCCCGGGCTTCCGCCGGCCGGAGCCGGGGGACTACCTGGAAAGGCCCTTTGGGAGGAAGCGCCTCCGGGACTTCCTGGCAGAGAAGGGGGTGCCCAAGGAGCTCAAGGGGCTTTGGCCCGTGCGGGCGGAAGGGAGGCGGGTCCTGGAGGTTTTGGGCCTCTTCCCGCCCCCTGAGGAGGAGCGCCTCATGGCCCTGGCCCTAGAGGAGGCCCGGGCGGCCTTCCGGGAGGGGGAGGTGCCGGTGGGGGCGGTGCTGGTGGTGGGGGAGGAGGTCCACGCCGACCACAACCGGGTGGAGGCCACCCAAGACCCCACGGCCCACGCGGAGATGCTCCTCCTGCGCCGGATGGGCAGGTGGGCCCGGGGAGGGAGGCTTTACGTGACCCTCGAGCCCTGCCGCATGTGCCACCACGCCCTGAGGGAGGCCGGGGTGGAGGTGGTCTACGGGGCGGAGAACCTGAAGGAAGGGGCCCTCACCCGCTTTGGCCAGGGGGGCGGGATGCGGGGTGGCGTCTTGGAGGGGGAGTGTGCTAAGCTCCTAAAGGACTTCTTCGCCCGGCTCAGGGAGGGGTGCCGGAGCGGTTGAACGGGCCGGTCTCGAAAACCGGTAGGCCCCGCAAGGGGCCTCGCGGGTTCGAATCCCGCCCCCTCCGCCAAAGGCGGCCTCTTGGGCCGCCCTCTTTCCGGCCCCATGTATTTGGCCTAGGTATACTCAGGGTATGCCCCAAGTGCACACCTACTTGCGCAAAGAGGTCTACGAGGCCCTGAGGCGGCAGGCGGAGGCACGGGGAATGAGTCTCTCCGCCTACCTTCGCGAGCTTTTGGAACGCCACGCCCTGCCGCACCGGGAGGAGTTCTATGCCCTGGCAGGGAGCTGGGAGGGGGAGCTTGAGCGTCCGCCTCAGGGGGAGCCGGAAGTCCGCGAGGGCCTCCTGTGACCCTCTACCTCTTGGACACCAACGCCTGGATCGCCTACCTCAAGGGGCATCCCCGGGTGGTGGAGCGGGCCTGGCGGGAGCCCCGGTTGGCCATCTCCGCCGTTTCCCTGGGTGAACTCTCCTACGGGGCCAGGAAGAGCGCCAAGGTGGAGGCCAACCTAAGGCGGGTGGAGCGCTTGGCCAGCTTGGTGCGGGTGCTGCCCATCGACGAACGGGTGGCCGAGGCTTACGGCTGGCTTCGCCTGGACCTGGAGCGGGCGGGGAGGCCCTTAGGGGCCAACGACCTCTGGATCGCCGCCACGGCCAAGGCCCACGACCTGGTGCTGGTGAGCGCCGACCAGGCCTTCCGCCAGGTCCCGGGCTTGCGGCTGGAGGACTGGACCGTCTGATACCACCCCACGCGGACCAAGTCCATGTGGGGGCCCCGGTGAAAGGGTGCCCAAGCCCCCTGCTGGGGGGAGGGTTCAGCATACGATGGCATCCATCGGGGTCCCCACCCTGGTGGCATCAGGGTAAGGGATATTCCACCACCTGGAACCCCCACCGCCCCCCCAGCACGCCCAGGGCCTCCAGGAGGCCTGCCACCTCCTTCCGCGTTTCGGGCAGGCCCTCGAGGAGGAGGTAGAGGAGGCCCGCAAGCTCCCCGATCACGGCGAAGCCGTAGCGCTGTCCTTCCTCCTCCCAAAGCGCCTCCATGCGGCGGTGGGCCATGCGCCAGGGCGTCTGGAGGAAGTGTCCCTCGGGGGCCTGGGCCTCCGGCTGGCAGAAGGCGGGATCCCCGGCGGTGAGAAGGCCGCGGCAGGCCAGGGGCCTAAAGGGGTAGACCCCGCAGAGGCCCCCCTCCAGAAGGGGGCAGGGCCTTCGCTCCCTGAAGAAGCGACTCGGAAAGCGGGGATCGTCCTTGCCCTCCTTGAGGAGGGCCAGCCGCTTAGGGCCCTCTTCCCGAAGGCGCGCCCTTTGCGCCTCCGTAAGGTGGGGGAGGAGGGCCTCCCCCTCCAGGCGGGAGAGGGTCACCAGGCCGAAGCAACAGGCGAAGCACCCCGCCCGGCAGGAGGGGACCACGCCCTTTCGGCTCAGGTAGTCGGCGAGGCCCGCCTCGAGGGCCAGCCAATGGGCTTCCACCGGGTTCATCGCCTTTGGCGGTACACCCCCTTCCTGGGGTCAAAAGGGCAGGCGCGGAAGGCCACCTGGGGGCAGAAGCGCCGGTGGCGGGAAACCTCCAGGGCCAACGCCCGGGGCAGGCCACACCGGGGGCAGGCGGGAGGGGTCCTCCGCCGGGCGAGGAGGTAGGCCACCCCGGCTAGGAGGGCCAGTAGGACCAAGGCCTCCACGCCCGTCAGTTTACGGGGTGTAGCATGGGAGCATGCCGGCGCCCTTTCTGGAACCCCTGGAGCCGGGGGTGCCCCCGGCGGTCTCCGCCTGGATCAAGGGCCTGAAGGAGGTGGAGGCCCACCTGGAAAAGTGGGCCTTTGACCTGGGCGAGGAGGCTTTCTGGTGGCGGCCCAAGGAGGGGGTGAACCCCATCGGCGGCCTGGTGCGCCACATCGCGGGAAGCTCCCTGCGGCTTCTTTCCTACGCCTTCCCCCAGGAGCTTCCCGACTGGGCCAAGAAGGGGCGGGAGTGGGAGCTTTTGGGCGAGCCCGAGGCCAAGGAACGGGTGGTGGCCCGCTTCCGGGAGGCCTGGGCCAGGCTCCTTTCCGCCTTCGGAGGGCTTAGGGAGGAGGAACTTGCCCAGGAGGTCTCCGTGGGCACCCAAGGGCTCAAGGCCCCCAGGGCCCACCTCCTCCACCACCTGGTGGAGCATGCCCAGCACCATGCGGGCCAGGTGATCTACGCCCGCAAGCTCCTGGGCTGAGGACCCCTGTCCCTGGGGGGTGGCCGTAAGATGGGAAGCATGGAACGCGTGGGCTTGCGCGCTGCTCCCCGGCTGACCCTCGAGGCCCTCAAGGAGGCCCTTAAGGGCGTGCGCTTTCCTGAGGCCAAGGTCTACCTCATCACCGACTGGCAAGACCGGCGGGAGGAGGCCCGCTACGCGGTGGTGATCCACGGGGGCAAGAAGGACCTCCTCACCCCCGACGCCTTCGGCCCGGCCTTTCCCGGGGGCGAGGCGGCCCTCTCGGAGCTGGTGGCCCTCCTCCTGGAGCGGGGGGCGCGGAGGTTCTACGAGGCCGTGGTCTCTCCCGGGGAGATGACCGCCCTCCTCGGCCTTCCTCCCGAGGAGCTCCTTGTCCGGGTGAACGCCATCGCCAACCCCACCGACCATGGCATCTACCTGAGGCGGGCCGCCTGATACCCGTTCTTGTTGGATCCTTCGCCTATGACCGTAGCCGACCACCTGACCTTTAACGGCCTTGTGGCAGCGGGTCGAGAAGGCCAAGGACCCGATAGAGAGGTCCCGCTTCTTGGTGGTCTACCACGCCGAGTGGGGGCTCCCCGCTAAGTATCTTGCCAAAGATCACCCTGAGTAGCCCCCACTGGGTGCAAGAGACGGTGAGGGGTTAAAACCAGGAGTTGCTCTGCGCACCCCCCGGCCCCGGGGGGGGCAGATGCGGCGGCACACCCTCTTTCGCTGGTAGCCTGGGATAAGGAAATCGGCATGAAACGGCGTGAAGCCATAGCCACCTTGATGACCAGGCTGGGGCTTGCGCTTTTCGCCCGAAACCCCACCTTCTCCTACTTTTTCCTCAGCAGGACCTCGTCCCGCATTGGCGAGAACGTGTTCTCCCTTGCCGTCCCGTGGCTGGTGTTTCAGCTGACGGGCAGCGCCCTACAACTTGGGCTGGCCTTTGCCGTCCAGGTTGTCCCTTCGCTGCTGCTGGCTCCCTTTGCTGGTGTTTACGCGGACGCCGCTTCAAGGACAAAAGTGATGCTCGTTGCGGAAAGTTTCCGGGCCCTGCTCGGTCTGGTTGTGGCTGGGCTGTCGCTCCTGGGCAACTTGCAGGCGTGGCACCTGTACCTTGCTGTGGTGGCCCATGCGGTAACCGCCAGTTTTCTTACCGTCGCAGCCGGGGCTGTGGTCCCGACCATCGTTGACCAGGTGGACTTGACACGCGCCAACGCGCTGCTCAGGTTGAGCCGCAACGCGTGCGACCTGTTTGGCAAGGTTATGACGGGCGTACTCTTAGCCTGGGTAGGCCCGGCGTACACGTTCATGGCGAATGCGGCCTTGTCTGTGGCGTCGGCGGCTCTGTTGCCGATCCGTCGCATGGACGGGGAATCCCTAGTGGTGCGGGGCCGGCGGCCAAGGGTACTGCAGGATTTCGTGAGTGGGGTGGGTATCCTGCGCCGCCACGGCGCGGCTTTGCTCGCCATGGCCGATCTGGTGGTGGTCAACGTCGGTATTCCGGTTCTGGTCATAGCCCTGCCCGTTGTTTCTGAACAGGTCCTGCGCCACGGCGCCGCTGGCTATGGGTTCCTCACCGGGGCGATGGCGCTCGGGGCCATCGCTGCGACCCTGATAGCCGCTCCACTGGCGAGGCGGATGGACGAGCACCGGTTGTCCGGACTTGCCACGGTCCTGTTCGGCTTCCTGGTGGGGTCCCTGGGCTTCGTCGGGGGACTGGAGGGGTGGTTGCTGGCGGTGGCGCTCGCCGGTCTGACGGCCGAATTGGTTTCGGTCTACACGGCCAGCATCCTGCAGCGGACCCTGCCTTCGGAGGTCCTGGGCCGGGCCTTTGCTGTTCAGTATGCGGCCCTACGGGTCATCCCTGTGGTCGTGTTCCTGAGTGCCGGTGCGGTTCTCCAGAGGTTCGGTGTCCAAACGCTCTTGATCTTGGGTGGTTCGGCAACCGCCCTCATCGCGGCGCTCTTGCTCTACATCAGGGTGCGCGGTGCGCAATAGGGGAGCGGGGAGGTGGGGTTCCAACAAAGCCATCCGGGCTGAGGAGGCGATGGAAAGATGAAGCTGCGGTGGATCCAGTACATCCAAGGGGTCCCACGGTATCCTGTTCTGGTCGGCGACACCGTTATGCTGTTTTCCAGGAGGTACAAAATCGCGTGGATGATCTCGGGCGCTCAGCCGTAGAGGAGCCGGAGCCGGGCTGCCTCCTCCGCTAAGAGGGGGAGCGCTCTCATGTCCACCCCCGTGGTGAGGCCTTGGGCCTCGAGGTGGGGCAGAACCTTCTCCGTGGGTAGGTTGCCCACCAGCTCGTCCCCCGCAAACGGGCAGCCCCCCACCCCCGCCAAAGCTCCCTCCAGCCAGCGCACCCCTGCCTCGAGGACCGCCTCCACCTTTTCCAAGACCCCCTCGGGCCGGGCGTGGAGGTGGGCCCCCAGGCCCTCGGCTCCGAAGCGGGCCGCGGCTTGCTGGAGCACCTCCCGGATGCGCCCGGCCTCCGCCACCCCATAGGTGTCCGCCAGGGCGATCTCCTTGACCCCCAGCTCCCTAAGCCTGCCGATGGCCTCCAGGACGGCCTCGGGGCTCCAGGGGTCCCCGTAGGGGTTGCCGAAGGCCATGGAGAGGTAGACCACCAGGCCAAGCCTCCCCTCCACCGCCCGCACCATGGCCTCCACCAGGGGCCAGGAGTCCTCTATGGAGCGGTTCGTGTTCTTGCGCTGGAAGGTTTCCGAGAGGGAGAAGGGGTAGCCCACGTGGGTGAGGTTTGGGGCCTTTAGCGCCCTTTCCAGGCCCCGCTCGTTGGCCACGATGGCCAGGTAGGTGCGGCCTTCCGGGGGCGGCAAAGCGGCCAGAACCTCCTCCGCGTCCGCCATCTGCGGCACCCACTTGGGGGAGACGAAGCTGGTCAGGTCCAGGTGGCGGAAGCCCGCCTCCAGGAGCCTCTTTAGGAAAGCCACCTTCTCCTCGGTGGGGATGAAGCGGGAAAAGCCTTGCCAGGCATCCCGGGGGCATTCCACCCACTTCACCTTTTCCATGGACCCTCCTCTTTGTTTTGGCCCTGGCACCCACCCTGACCCTGTTGGGGCGAGGTGGCCTTAGACCTGGAACACCCCCACCCGGAGGGGCTCCCGCTCCGGGTTCAGGGCCACCCACTCCAGGGCCCGGATGAGCCACTTCCGGGTTTCGTGGGGGAAGAGGATGCCGTCCACCCAAAGCCGGGCGGCGGCGTAGCGGGGGTCCAGGGTCTCCTCGTAGCGGCCCTTGATGCGCTCGTAGAGCTCCTTGAGTTCCTCATCCGAAGGCTCCTTGCCTTCCCGCTTCAGCTTCTCCACCTCCAGCTCCAAGAGGGTCTTGGCCGCCTGGGCCCCGCCCATCACCGCGTACTTGGCGCTGGGCCAGGCAAAGATGAACCTGGGGGCGTAGGCCTTGCCCGCCAGGGCGTAGTTCCCCGCCCCGAAGGAGCCTCCCAGGATCAGGGTGATCTTGGGCACCACGGAGTTGGAAACGGCGTTCACCAGCTTGGCCCCCCGGCGGATGATGCCCGCCTGCTCCGACTCCTTCCCCACCATGAAGCCCGTCACGTCCTGGAGGAAGAGGAGGGGGATCCCCATCTGGTTCACCTCCAGGATGAACCGGGCCGCCTTGTCCGCGGCCTCCGCATAGATGACCCCGCCCACCTCAATCCGGCCCTTCTTCTTCAGCACGAGGCGCTGGTTGCCCACGATGCCCACGGGGAAGCCCCCGATGCGGGCGAAGCCCGTGACCAGGGTTTCCCCGTACCCCCCCTTGTACTCCAGGAACTCCGAGCCATCCACCAGCCGGGCGATCACCTCCCGGAGGTCGTAGGGGCGGGAACCGTCGGGGGCGATGAGGCCGTAGAGGTCCTCCGCGGGGTAGAGGGGTTCTTTAGGCTCCTTGCGCCCTTCTGCCCAGGGGGCGAGCCTGGGGGGCGGGTAGAGGGCGATGAGCTTTCGGATCCTCTCTATGGCCGCTTCGTCGTTTGGTTCGTAGAAGTCCACGGTCCCCGAGACCTCGTAGTGCATGCGGGCCCCGCCCAGCTCCTCGCTGGTCACCTCCTGCCCGATGGCCGCCTTCACCAAGGCGGGCCCCGCCAGGTAGAGGCCGCTCCCCTCGGTCATGAGGAGGACATCGGTCATCACCGGCAGGTAGGCGCCTCCGGCCACGCAGTTCCCCATGATGGCGGAGATCTGGGGGATGCCCAGGGCGGACATGCGGGCGTTGAGGTAGAAGATGCGGCCAAAGTCGTCCTGATCGGGGAAGACCTCGTCCTGGAGGGGCAGGAAGACCCCGGCGGAGTCCACCAGGTAGAGGGTGGGGATGCGGTTTTCCAAGGCTATGGTCTGGGCCCGGATCACCTTCTTGGCGGTGATGGGGAAGAAGGCTCCCGCCTTCACCGTGGCGTCGTTGGCGATGATCATCCAGGTCTGGCCCTGGATCTGCCCGAGCCCGGTGATGACCCCTCCGGCCGGGGCCCCGCCCCACTCCTCGTACATCCCCCACCCGGCAAAGGCCATGAGCTCGTAGAACTCCGTGCCCGGGTCTAAAAGCCTCGCGATGCGCTCCCGGGCGGTGAGGCGCCCCTTTTTGTGCTGGCGCTCCACGGCCTTGGGTCCGCCCCCTTGGCGCACCCGTTCCAGGCTTTCCCTGAAGTCCCGCACCAGGGCCACCCAGGCGTCCTTGTTGGCCTTGTAGACGGGACCTTCCCGCTCCTCCGGGCGGAGCTTGCTCTCGAGGCGGCTCGTGGACTGGCCTAGCATGGCTTTAGTATAACGTTTTTCTGCTTATTGGGGAAAAAGCGTAGCCCCCTTGGGGGGACAGGGGGTTTGGGACAGGGCCTTTTGCCGCTGGGCCTGGCGCCTCGCCTCCCGGTCCACCCGCTCGTTTTCCGGGTGGCCGTTGTGCCCCCGCACCCAGGTGGGGAGGACGCGGTGGCGGGCGAGCTCCGGAAGCAAGGCCTCCCAGAGGTCCTGGTTTTCCACGGGCTTTCCGTCCGCTTTGCGCATCCCCCGCTTCTGCCAGGCGGGAAGCCACTCCCGAAGGGCCCGCACCAGGTACTGGCTGTCGGAGAAGAGGTGGACCTCGCAGGGCTCCTTGAGGGCCCTTAGGCCCTGAAGGAGGGCGGTGAGCTCCATGCGGTTGTTGGTGGTGCAGGGGGCTCCTCCCGCCAGGAGCCGCTCGCGGCCCCCGTAGCGTAGCAGCGCCGCCCAGCCCCCGGGCCCGGGGTTGCCCAGGCAGGCCCCGTCGGTGAAAAGCTCCACCCGCTTCACGACCAGGGGATGGGCCGGTGGGGGAAGGCCAGGGGAGCTTTGGCCTCCCCAGGGGGCACCAGCTCCCGCAGGCGGTAGCGGCTGCCTTGGGGTTCGCGGTAGACCTCGAGGAGGCCCTCCTGGAGGTTCACGATCCAGACCTCGGGGATGCCGGCCTCGGCGTAGAGGGCGAGCTTGGCCCGGTCATGCTCCAGGCTGGTGTCGGCCACCTCGATGAGGAGGAGGACGTCCTGGGGCTCGGGAAGGCGCTCCGCGTAGGCTTCTAAGGGGGGCTTCAGCACCAGGAGGTCTGGTTCAGGCTCAGAGTGGGGAGGGATGCGCAGGGGGGACTGCACGGTGATGAGGGCTTCCTCCCCCAAAAGGACCTGGAGGTTCTTGTCCAGCCGAGCTACGGTGAAGACATGTCTGGGACCAATGGGGCTCATCTCGTAGATCTCCCCCCTTAGGAGTTCCAGGTGCTTTACCCCCTGAAAGAGGCGCTCGAACTCTTCTACCCCGAAGCGGTACCGGGTGGCCATGGCCTCATTCTAGGCCCCAGATGGCGGCGGGGGCGAGCTCCACCAGGTTGCCTTCCGGATCGCGGGTGTAAAGGCTTTTCCCCTGGGGCCAGTCCGCCCACCATACAGGAAACCCCGCTTCCTGGAGGCGCTCTGCCCAGTAGGCAAGCTCCTCCTCCGCCACCTTAAAGGCCACGTGGACGCTCCCTTGGGCCCCGTGGGGGGGAAGGTTTTCCTCCTTTGCCGTGTAATGGGGGTTGAAGACCAAAAAGACCCCCTTCCCCGCCCGGAAGAAGGCGTGGCGCGGAGGCTTGAACTGGAAGCAAGGAAGGCCCAGAACCCCCTCGTAAAAGGCCCGGGCCCTCTCCAGATCCTCGGCGTAGACGGCGGTTTCCAGAACCTCCACTACTTGAGCTTGGCGATGAGGTCGGCCACGGGGATGGCCTCGAGGGTGGTGGTCTTCACGCTGCCCCGCGCCGAGAGGTGGAGCATGGCCCGGGCCACCGCCAGGGCATCCTCTGCCTCCACGATGTTCACGAAGTCATAAGGCCCCAAGACCGCGTACTGGGCCACCACCTTGACCCCGAAGTCCCGCTCCAGCTCCTGGTTCACCTCCTTGATGCGCTCGGGGTTTTTCACCAGGGTTTCGGCGCCGTCGTCCGTGAGGGTGCTGAGGACGATAAAGGTGGGCATACTTGACCTCCTTTCCCCTCCAGTTTAGTCCGGGCGGCCCTCGAGGTCCACCCCGGCGTAGGCCTCCTCCAAGGGGAAGCTTCCTTCCAGGCAGGGGAGGGGGACTTCCCCCGCCTCCAGCACCTGGTAGAAGACCTCCCCTCCTTTCTTCCAGTACAGCTCTGCCCGGCGCTCCAGGGCGCTCACCAGAAGGTAGGCCTGGAGGGAGGGCAGGGCCAGGTAGCGCCAGAGCTTTTCCCGCCGGTCCACTCCCTCGGTGCTTTCCGAGAGCACCTCCACCACCAGGCAAGGGGCTTCCTCGTAGTAGGGGTTTTCCGGAGGCGGGATGCAGACGGCCATGAGGTCGGGGTAGTAGACGGTGCGTTCCCCCACCTTGAGCTTCATGTCCGCCACGTAGAGGCGGCAGCCCCGGCGCCGGGCCAGGGGGCCTAGGAGGAGGGCCAGGTTGGTGACGATGAGGTTGTGGGCCCGGCTGGCCCCGGCCATGGCGTGGAGGGTGCCCTCCACCAGCTCGTGCTTCACCGGGGACCTGGCTTCGAGCTCCAGGTAGGCCTCGAGGGAAAGGGGCTCGAGGCGCCTTGCGGCTTCGCCCATCACTCCCATTCTATGGTGGCCGGGGGCTTACTGGTGAGGTCGTAGACCACCCGGCCGATCTCCGGCACCCTGCGGGGGATGCGCCTCGCCACCTCGTCCAAAAACTCCAGGGGAAGCCTGGCCCAGTCCGCGGTCATGAAGTCCTCGGTGGTGACGGCCCTTAGGGCCAGGACGTAGCCGTACTTCCGCTCGTCCCCCGCCACCCCCACACTCCGCACCGGGGTCAGCACCGCCAGGGCCTGGGCCACCTGGGAATACAGCCCCCACTCCCTTAGAAGGCTTATGAAGATATCGTCAGCCCGCCGGAGGATGTCCAGCTTCTCCTCCGTGACCTCCCCCAGCACCCGCACCGCCAGGCCCGGCCCCGGGAAGGGGTGGCGCAGGCGGATGGGGTCTGGGAGGCCGAGGAGCAGGGCCAGCTCCCGTACCTCGTCCTTGAAGAGGAGGCGGAAGGGCTCCAGGAGCTCAAACTTGAGGTCCTGGGGGAGGCCCCCCACGTTGTGGTGGCTCTTGATCTTGGCCGCCCCGTGCCCGCCGGCGGACTCGATCACGTCCGGGTAGAGGGTGCCCTGGGCCAGGAAGCGGAAGGGGCCCTCCTCCCGGGCCACCTGGCTGAAGACCTCCACGAACTCCCGCCCGATGATCTTGCGCTTTTCCTCCGGGTCCTCCACCCCTTTTAGGGCCTTTAGGAAGCGCTCTTTGGCCTCCACCACCCGGAGGTTGACCCCAAGGGCCCTAAGGGCCCCTTCCACCTCCTCCCGCTCCCCCAGGCGCAGGAGGCCGTGGTCCACGAAGACCGCCAGGTGGTCCACCCCCGCCCGGGCCAGGAGGAGGGCTAGGGTGCTGGAGTCCACCCCTCCGGAGACCGCCAGCAGAACCCGGTCTTGCCCCACCCGCTCCCGCACCTCCTTGAGGAGGTCTTCCAGGACGTGCTCTGGGGTCCAGTCCCGCCGAACCCCGGAAAGCTCCAGGAAGTTTTCCAGGATTTGCATACCCTTGGGGGTGTGGGCCACCTCGGGGTGGAACTGGACGGCGAAGGTCTTGCCGTCGGGGGCTTCCATGGCCGCCACCGGGTTCTCCTCGGTTTCCGCCACCACCCGCCACCCTGGGGGGAGCTCGGTCACCGCGTCCTGGTGGCTCATCCAGACCTGGACTTCTCCCTCCAAGCCCCGGAAGAGGGGGCCGGCGTAGCGGGTGAGGAGGGCCTTGCCGTACTCCGCCCGGCCAGCCCGTTCCACCTTGCCCCCAAGCTCCTGGGCCAGAAGCTGCATCCCGTAGCAGATGCCCAGGGTGGGGAGGCCGAGGCGCAGGAGCCTGGGGTCTGGGCGGGGGGCCTGGGGGTCAAAGACGCTCCTGGGGCCACCGGAGAGGATGAGGGCCTCGGGCTTGTGCTTCAGGACTTCTTCCAGGGGGGCGTCCCCGGGCAGGATCAGGGAGAAGGCCCGGAGTTCCCGGAGCCTTCTGGCGATGAGCCTCGTGTACTGGGAGCCGAAGTCCAGCACCAGGACCATATGGGCCAGTCTAGCAGGGTAGGATGGGGCCATGGCCGAGGTGGAGAGCTTTGCCCTGGACCACACCAAGGTGAAGGCCCCCTACGTGCGGCTGGCGGGGAGAAAGCCCCTGGGGGGTGGGGTGGTGGAAAAGTACGACCTGCGCCTGGCCCAGCCCAACCGGGAGACCCTACCCACGGGGGCCTTGCACACCCTCGAGCACCTCCTGGCGGGGTACCTGCGGGACCACCTGGAGGGGGTCATCGACCTCTCCCCCATGGGGTGCCGCACGGGGTTTTACCTGGTGGTGGAAGGCCCTTTGGACGAGGAGAGGGTTTTGCTGGCCTTGGAGCGCGCCCTAAGGGATGTCCTCCTGCACGAGGGGCCCGTGCCCGGAGCGAGCTTCCGGGAGTGCGGCAACTACCGGGACCATGACCTCCCTGGGGCCAAGGCCTGGGCGGAGAAGGTCCTGAGGGCGGGCCTCAGGGTCCAGCCCACCATCCCCCTAGCGCCATGACCGCCTTCTTCGCCGCCGAGCCCGAGGAAGCGGAAGCCCTTAGGGAGGCCTTGGGGGCGGTGGAGGCCCTCGAGGCCCCCTTCCCCCTCCACCGGGGCAAGGGGGTGCTGGTGGCGGAGACCGGGGTGGGGAAGGTGGCGGCGGCCTCGGCGGTGGCCCATGTCCTAACCCGCTTTGCTCCTAAGGAAAGCTTCTTCCTGGGGGTAGCGGGGGGCTTGGACCCTTCCCTCAGGGCTTTGGACCTCCTGCTGGCGGAGCGGGCGGTGCAGTGGGATGTGGACCTCACCCCTTTTGGCCGGGAGCCTGGGGAGACGGCCTTTGGGGTGCGCTTCTTCCCCTCCGACCCCCAGCTTTTGGCCCGGGCGGAGAGGGCGGCCCAGGCCCTGGGCTTTCCCTTCCGGCGGGGGGTGGTGGCCACGGGGGACCGGTTTCTGGCGAACAGGGAGGAGGCACGGAGGCTGGCCCAGCTCCACGGGGCCCAGGCGGTGGAGATGGAGGGGGCTGCGGCCCTCATGGTGGCCTGGCGCTTCCGCCATCCCATGGCCCTGGTCCGGGCCGTGACCGATGGGGCGGGGGAGGAGGCGGCCAGGGACTTCCAGGCTTTTTTGCAGGAGGCCTCGAGGCGCCTTGGCCTCCTGGCCCAGGCCCTTTTGGCATAATGAAAGGGGAGGAGCCCATGGAAATCCGGATCTTCACGGGGAACGCCCACCCCGATCTGGCCCGGCGGGTGGCGGAAGCCCTGGGGGTTCCCTTGGGAAAGGCGGTGGTGGACCGCTTCCCCGACGGGGAGGTGCGGGTGCGCCTCCTGGAGAGCGTGCGCGGGGACGATGTGTACCTCATCCAGCCCACCAGCCCCCCGGTGAACGACCACCTGATGGAGCTCCTTCTCCTGGCCGATGCCGCAAGGCGGAGCTCCGCGGGCCGCATCAACGCCGTCATCCCCTACTTCGGCTACGCCCGCCAGGATAAGCAGACCCAAGGCCGCGAGCCCGTGAGCGCCAAACTGGTGGCCAATCTCCTGGAAACCGTAGGGGTGCACCGGGTGATCGCCATTGACCTGCACGCTCCCCAGATCCAGGGTTTTTTTGACATCCCCGTGGACCACCTCTCCGCGGTGCGCCTCTTCGCCCGCTACCTTCGGGAAAGGGGCTACGCGGAAAACGCCGTGGTGGTTTCCCCGGACGCGGGCCGGGCGGAGGAGGCTCGCAGGCTTTCCGAACGCTTGGGCCTGCCCTTCGCCATGCTGGCCAAGCGCCGCCACGGGCCCAAGGAGACCGCAGTCACCTACGTGATCGGGGACGTGGCGGGGAAGAGGCCCTTGCTTGTGGACGACATCATTTCCACCGGGGGGACCATAAGGCGGGGGGTGGAGGCCCTCCTCGAGGCCGGCGCTTTGCCCGAGGTGGTGGTCCTGGCTACCCATCCGGTGCTAGTGGGCGAAGCCCGGGAGAACCTGGCCCACCCTGCCATCCGCGAGGTGGTCTTCACCGACACCATCCCCCTCAAGGACGGGGGCTACACTGTCCTCTCCACCGCTGAACTCCTGGCCCAGGCCATCCAGCACGTGCACACCAACCAGTCGGTGAGCGCCTTGATCTGAGGTGTGGAAGGAAGGCAAGGGGATGTGTTAAGCTTTCCCATAGTGTGCCCCTTGGGGGCGGTTGCGTTTAGGAGGAGCCATGGAGTACCGTTTGAAGGCCCAGTACCGGGAGGGGGAGAAGCCCGCCGCCTTGCGCCGTGCGGGAAAGCTCCCCGGCGTCATCTACAACAAGCAGCTGAACCGGAAGGTGTACGTGGAGCTGGGGGAGTTTGACAAGGTCTTCCGGCAGGCTTCCATCCACCACGTCATCGTTTTGGAGTTGCCGGATGGCCAGGAGCTTCCCACCCTGGTGCGTCAGGTGAACCTGGACAAGCGCAAGCGCCGCCCCGAGCACGTGGACTTCTACGTCCTCTCCGACGAACCCGTGGAGATGTACATCCCCTTGCGTTTCGTGGGCACGCCCCAGGGGGTGCGGGAGGGCGGCGTCTTGCAGGAGGTGCACCGGGACATCCTGGTCCGGGTTTCCCCCCGCAACATCCCCGAGTTCATCGAGGTGGATGTTTCCGGCTTGGGCATCGGGGATAGCCTCCACGCCGCCGACCTGAAGCTTCCCGAAGGGGTGAAGCTGGCGATCTCCCCCGAGGAAACCATCGCCGCCGTGGTGCCGCCGGAGGACGTGGAGCGGCTGGCGGCGGAGGCCCTCGAGGCCCCAGCGGAGCCCGAGGTGATCAAGAAGGGCAAGAAGGAAGAGGAGGAGTGAGGCAGGCGCCACGCGGGGCTTGCCTTCCGAGGGGGTGGGATCTGAGGGCGATCCCACCCCCCTTTTTGGGAGGGGGCGGATGTTTTTGGTGGTGGGCCAGGGCAACCCGGGGGAAAGGTACGCCAGGTCCCGGCACAACCTGGGCTTCATGGTCCTGGACCGTATGGGCCTGGAGTTCCGGAAGAAGGGGGAGGCCCTGCTGGCCGAGGCGGAGGTGGAAGGGGAGAAGGGGCTTTTCCTCAAGCCCCTCACCTACTACAACCTGAGCGGGCAGGCGGTGGCCCCGCTGGTGCGCTTTTACCATATTCCCCCGGAGCGCCTCCTGGTGGTGCACGACGAGATGGACCTGCCCTTAGGCCGGCTGCGCTTTAAGGCCGGGGGCAGCGCGGCGGGGAACCGGGGGGTGGCCTCCATCGCCGAGGCCTTGGGAACGGAAGCCTTCCACCGTCTGCGCTTGGGGATCGGCAAGCCGCCTTCCCGGGAAAAGGGGGCGGAGTACGTGCTTTCCCCCTTCCTTCCCGAGGAATGGCCGGTGGTGGAGAGGGTTCTCGAGGCGGCCAAGGAAGCCGTGCTCTGCTGGGTGAGGGAAGGACTTCCCCCCTGTGCGGGCCGTTTTAATGGCATGAATCTTTCCCAGGGCTTGGGGGAAAAGGGCTAAGCTTTAGTCATGTCCGCGCCCAAGGTCCTTCTCATCGCCGGGGGAAGAAGCCCTGAGCACGAGGTTTCCTTGCTTTCCGCCCGTGGGGTTTTGGAGCACATGCCCTTTGCCACCGAGCTCGCCGTGATCGCCAAGGACGGCAGGTGGCTCCTCGGGGAGGAGGCGTTTGCCGCTCTTAGGGCCAGGGTGGCTCCTATGGGGCGGCATGCCTTTCCCCCTCCGTTGGCGTGGGACCGGTACGATGTGGTTTTCCCCCTCCTCCACGGAAGGTGGGGGGAGGATGGTTCCATCCAGGGGTTTTTGGAGGTCCTGGGTAAGCCCTACGTGGGGGCAGGGGTGGCGGCCAGCGCCCTTTGCATGGATAAGGACCTAAGCAAAAGGGTTCTGGCCCAGGCGGGAATTCCCGTGGTTCCCTGGGTGGCCCTTTATCAGGGGGAGCGCCCCTTTGTCCCCTTTGACCCCCCCTTTTTTGTGAAGCCCGCCAACACGGGTTCCAGCATCGGCATCCGCCGGGTGGAGCATTACGCCGAGCTGGAGGAGGCGTTGGCCGAGGCCTTCCGCCACGACCAGAAGGCGGTGGTGGAGCAGGCGCTTTCGGGGGTGCGGGAGCTGGAGGTGGGTATCCTGGGGAACGTCTTTGGCGAGGCCAGCCCCGTGGGGGAGGTGCGCTACCAGGCCCTCTTTTACGACTACGAGACCAAGTACACCCCTGGGCGGGCGGAGCTTTTGATCCCGGCCCCCTTGGACCCCGGCACCCAGGAAACGGTGCAGGAACTGGCCTTGAAGGCCTACAGGCTTTTGGGCATTCGCGGCATGGCCCGGGTGGACTTCTTCCTGGCCGAGGGGGAGGTGTACCTCAACGAGGTGAACACCATCCCCGGCTTCACCCCCACCAGCATGTACCCGCGGCTCTTTGAGGCCGCGGGGCTCACCTACCCGGAGCTCCTGCGGCGCCTGGTAGAGCTCGCCTTGGCGTAGGGTCCCGAGCCTGCTGAGCCCGGTGGGAGCGAGGCACCCCATC
The DNA here is from genome assembly GCF_021462405.1 of Thermus tengchongensis. Classification (NCBI taxonomy): domain Bacteria; kingdom Thermotogati; phylum Deinococcota; class Deinococci; order Thermales; family Thermaceae; genus Thermus; species Thermus tengchongensis. The sequence continues at coordinate 129,959 of NZ_JAKEDU010000002.1, forward strand.
GCGGCTTGCGCCACGGGGGTCCAGGAGAGACCAGGGGCAAGCCCTTTTAAGTACCCCGTCGTGGCTTGGTCGTGGTTTGTGCCGCGACGGGGGCACCAAAGAGGCGATAAGCAAGCCGCTTTGGCTTTAGCCGATGGGGCGACCTTTGTGTGCGGGTGCTTAGCCTCTGCCCCTGGGTCTACCCTTGCGCATCGGCCCATAAGTGAGGTGCGCTGGCCGGAGGGCCCGGCCGCTCTTTCCCTCTTGGAAGTAGAGGTAGCCCTGGCCCCGGGGGAGGTCCGGCGGTTGTTCAGCCTAGGGGAGCTCTCGGAGAGCCCCCTCGAGGCCCAAGCCCCCTTCCTCCCGGTGCAGGCGGCTTTGGCCCAGCTTCCCCCTGGGGCCTACCGCCTGGTGGGGGAGGCCTGGGAAGGGGAGAGGCTCTGGTCGCGGCACGTTTTGGAGCTCATACCCCTTGCTGTTGAACCCTTCCCTCCCTTCACCTGGCGAGGGCCTTGGATACCCTTTCACCGGGGCCCCCACGGGGACGAAGTCTCCGTGGGGTGGTATCACCTACCTGGAGCGCCTCCTGCCCCCGGGGGTGGCCTGGTAGGAGAAGGCGTTTTAGGGCGTAGGCTGGGGTAAGGATGGAGGTCCACAAGCGCTACCACCGGAAGCCCGATGGGCGGGAGCTTATCCTTTACGGCCTGAAGCCCTTGGAGGGGCCCCCTTTGGCCGAGCCCCAGGAGGCTCTAGCTCCCGCCCCCCACCTCCGCTACCACCCCCTAAGGCGGGAGTGGGTGGTCTACGCCGCCCACCGCCAGGAGCGCACCTTTTTGCCCCCCAAGGAGCACTGCCCCTTGTGCCCCAGCCGGGAAGGGGGCTTCCCCACGGAGATCCCCTTCCCCACCTTCCAGGTGGCGGTGTTTGAGAACCGCTTTCCCTCCTTCGTCCCCAGCCCGCCCCCGCCCCCCGAGGGGCTTCCCGTCCTGGCGGAACGGGCCTTGGGCCGGTGCGAGGTGGTGGTCTACACCCCGAGCCACACGGGCAGCCTGGCCACCCTCACGGAGGAGGAAAGGCTCCTTTTGGCCTGGGTCTGGCGGGAGCGGTACCAGGCCCTCTACGCCCTCGAGGGGGTGCGCTTCGTCATGCCCTTCGAGAACCGGGGCGAGGCGGTGGGGGTGACCCTGCACCACCCCCACGGGCAGGTCTACGCCTACCCCTTCGTGCCCCCCCTTTTGGAGCGGGAGGCCCAGGCCTTCCGGGAAAGGCCCGTCCTCGAGGAGCTTTTCCCCCACCTGGAGCCCTACCGGGTGGACGGGGAGGGGGGCTTCCTGGCCTTCGTCCCTCCCTTCGCCCGCTACCCCTTTGAGGTCTGGGTGGCTCCCTTGGAGCGCCACCCCGGGCTTTGGACCTTTTCCGAGGAAGAGATGGCGGCCTTCGCCCGGCTTCTGGGCCGGGTGGTGGCCCGCTACGACGCCCTTTTCGGGGAGCCCTTCCCCTACGTGATGGTCTTCCACGCCGCTCCCCTGGGGGAGGAGCGCACCTTCCACTTCCACGTGGAGTTCTACCCCCCCAAACGGGCCAAGGACAAGCTCAAGTTCCTGGCGGGCACGGAGCTTGGGGCGGGCACCTTCGTGGTGGACGCCCTGCCGGAGGACACCGCTAGGCGGCTTCGGGAGGTCTTATGAAGAAGTATGGACCTGGCGGCGGTGGGGCGGGCCTGGCGGGAGGAGGAGGCGTGACCCCTTCGCGGGAGGAATCCTGGGCAAGGCTTGGGGGGCCCCTGGACCTCCTCATCCTGGGGGGTGGGGCCACGGGGGCGGGGGTGTTGTGGGAGGCCACGCTAAGGGGCTTGAAGGCCGCTTTGGTGGAGGCGGGGGATTTTGCCTCGGGCACCAGTAGCCGCTCCACCAAGCTTCTCCACGGGGGGGTGCGCTACCTGGAGTTGGCGGTGCGGCGCCGGGACCGCCGCCAGCTAAGGCTGGTGAGAGACGCCCTTCGGGAGCGGAAAGTCCTCCTGGACCTTGCCCCCCACCTGGCGAGGCCCTTAACCCTCCTCACCCCCCTCTTCCGTCCCTTGGAGCTTCCCTACTACTGGGCGGGCCTCAAGCTCTACGACCTCCTGGCGGGAAGGCACCGCTTGGCCCCAAGCCGCTACGCCCCGCCCAAGGAGGTGCGGGCCCTCTTCCCGGACCTTCCCCCCACCCTGGGCGGGGTACTCTACCAGGACGGGCAGTTCGCCGACCACCGCCTGAACCTGGTCCTCATCCTCTCCGCCCTGGCGCGGGGGGCGGTGGCCCTGAACCACGCCGAGGCCACGGGCTTCCTCCTGGAGGGGGGAAGTGTGCGGGGCGCGGTGGTGCGGGACCGCCTCACGGGAAAGGAAAGGGAGGTCCCTGCCCGGGTGGTGGTGAACGCCGCCGGCCCCCAGGCGGACCGGGTGCGCCACCTCCTTGATCCCCATCTTCCCCCCCTCCTCACCCCCTCCAGCGGGACCCACCTGGTCCTGGACTACCCCTTGCAGGCGGGCCTCCTCCTGCCCAGGACCCGGGATGGCCGGGTCCTCTTTCTTCTGCCCTACCGGGGGAAGGCCCTTCTGGGCACCACCGACCTCCCCGCCGAGGCCACCGCCTGCCCCTTGCCCCGGGAGGAGGAGGTGGCCTACCTCCTGGAGGAGATCCGGCCCTACCTGGGGGACCTCTCGGATAGGGTCCTGGCCGCCTGGGCGGGCTTAAGGCCCCTGGTGGGGAAGGGGGAAACGAGGCTTTTGGTGCGGGACCACCTCATCCAGGAGGAGCGGGGCCTCTACACCCTCACCGGGGGAAAGTGGACCACCTTCCGCCTCATGGCCCTGGACCTTTTGGAGCGCCTGGCCGAGGACCTCGCCCTTCCCTTGCCCCCCTCGGAAAGCCACCGCACCCCCCTCCTAGGGGCGGGGCCCAGGCCGCCCTTGCCCCTGCCAGAGGAGGTGGCCGAGCACCTCTACGCCCACTACGGCACCCTGGCCCTCGAGGTGGCCGCCTTGGGGGATCGGCCCCTGCTTCCTGGGTTTCCCTACCTGGAGGGGGAGGTGGTGTGGGCGGTGAGGGAGGAGCTTGCCCAAAAGCCCCTGGATGTGCTGGCCCGCAGGCTGGGCCTGGCCCTTCTGGACCAGAAGCGGGCGGAGGAGGCCCTGCCCAAGGTGGTGGGGCTCATGGCGCCCCTTCTGGGATGGGGAGAGGCGGAACAACGGACCCACCTGGACGAGGCCAGGCGGGCCCTGCCCGGGCTTTGTTAGGCGCTTTCCTCCGAGGCCCTTTGCACCGCCTGGGTTTCCTTGAGGATGGCCCGCACCCGTTCCCCGGGGATGGTTTCCTCCCTTAGGAGTTCCTCGGCGATCCGGTGCATGGCGGAGGCGTGCTCCATGAGGACCTGGCGGGCCTTGGCGTAGGCCTCGTCCAGGATCTTGCGGATGTCCTGGTCGATGAGGCGGGCGGTTTCCTCGGAGTGGTCCTTCTTCTTGGCGATCTCCTCCCCCAGGAAGATGGGACCGGAATCCGAGCCCCAGGCGATGTTCTTGAAGTGTTCCCCCATGCCCCAGTCCAGGACCATGCGCTTGGCGATCTGGGTGGCCCGCTTGAAGTCGTCCTGGGCCCCGGTGGTCACGGTGCCGGTGAAGAGCTCCTCCGCCACCCGGCCCGCCATGAGGACGGCCAGTTCGTCCATGAGGTGGTCCTTGGAAACCAAAACCCTTTCCTCGGGTTTGCTCCAGCGGGCACCCAAGGCCATGCCCCTGGGGACGATGGAAACCTTTTCCGTCTTGTCCGCATGGGGGAGGACCTCGCCCACCACGGCATGCCCGGCCTCGTGGTAGGCCACCGCCCTCTTCTCCTCCTCGGAAAGCTTGAGGGCGGGCCGCTCGAGGCCCAGGACGATCTTGTCCAGGGCCTTGAGGAAGTGCTCCTTACGGATGGACTTGGCCCCCTCCCGGGCCGCCAGCAGGGCGGCTTCGTTCACCAGGTTCTTGAGGTCGGCCCCGGAGAAGCCCGGGGTGAGATGGGCCAGCTCCAGGGCGTCCACCTCCTCGGCGATGGGTTTACCCCGCATGTGTACCAGGAGGATATCCCGGCGCTCTTCCAGGGTGGGAAGGCCCACCACCACCTGGCGGTCAAAGCGCCCGGGGCGAAGGAGGGCGGGGTCCAGGATGTCCGGGCGGTTGGTGGCGGCCAGGACGATCACCGAGGTGTCCTTCTCAAAGCCGTCCATCTCGGAGAGGATCTGGTTCAGGGTCTGTTCCCGCTCGTCATGGCCGCCCCCGATGCCCGCTCCCCGCTTTCTACCGATGGAGTCCAGCTCGTCGATGAAGATGATGCTGGGAGCGTTCCTGCGGGCGTCCTCAAAGAGGCTTCGTACCCGGCTTGCCCCCACCCCCACGAACATCTCCATGAACTCGCTGGCGGAGACGGAGAAGAAGGGCACCCCTGCCTCTCCTGCCACCGCCCGGGCCAGGAGGGTTTTGCCGGTGCCTGGGGGCCCCACCAGGAGGACGCCCTTGGGAATCTCTGCGCCTAGGTCCAGGTACTTTTGGGGGTTTTTCAGGAAGTCCACCACCTCCATGAGTTCGCGCTTAGCCTCCTGGTGTCCAGCCACGTCCTTGAAGGTGGTGCTGACCCGCTTCTCCTTCCCGTAAAGCCGGGCGCGGCTTTGGCCAAACTGCATTACCTGCCCGGCCCCACCCTGGGCCCGCATGAAGAAGAACCAGAAGAAGACGATGAGGAGGAGGGTGGGGCCCAGGTAGAGGAGGAACTGGGGCCAGAAGGAGGGGGGCTTGGTGACGATCCTCACCCCGTTTTCCTCCAGAAAGCGCAGGAGTTCGGGATCTGCCACCTGGGCGGGGGGCAAGGGCACGGCAAACCGCTTGGCCACTTGGCTCCCCCCTTGGGGGGTGGGGAAACGTTCTGGCTCTTTGAGGGTACCCAGGATGCGGGTTTCCTCTAGGACAACCTCGGTCACCTTGCCCTCCCGCACCAGCTTGCGAAACTCGGTGTAGGAAAGGCTGGGGGCCGGAGGGCCCGTGAAGGCGGTGTAGGCCAGATAGCCTAGTAGGAGCAAAAAGATTAGGGTGAAAGGGTTAATCCGTTGCGGCAAGGTCTACCTCCCTGGTCCTATGGTAGCGCCTTTAGGCTAAAAGAAGAGGGGGGTGTGGTATCCTCTAGCGGCGATGAAGGGGGTCCTCGAGGCCCTGCACCAAGGGGACTACGATACCGCCATTGAGCGCCTTACCCGAAAGGCCCTGTTCGGCTCCAAAGGGGAGGCCCGGGAGGCCCTTCTGCTCCTGGCGGAGGTGCACAGCCTCTACGGGGAGGAGGGGCTGGAAAGGGCCCACCGGGCCCTGGAGGAGGCCTATGAGCTTGGGGGGCTGGAGTACGACCCCCTGTACCGGGCCCTTCTGGGGGAGCTTCTGGCCCTCGAGGGCCGGGGGGAAAAGGAGGTGCTGGCCCTGTTCCTCCCCACGGAGGACCCCCGGGCCCGCTACCATCAGGCCCAGGCCCTTTTTTACCTAGGGCGGTTTGAGGAGGTGCTGAGGACGCTTAAGGAGGGGCTTCCCGCCTTTTTGGCCTGGCGGGCGGAGGGGCTTAGGGGGAGGGCCTTGGAGAGGCTTGGCCGCTTTCGGGAGGCCGCCTTGGCCTACGAGAGGGGGGCGGAGCTGGCCTTGGGGTTGGAGCGCTACTGGCTCCTTTTGGATGCCGCCGCCATGTGGGTGGAGGCGGGGGAGGGGGAAAGGGCCCTTTTGGCCCTCGAGGAGGCCTCGGGGGCCGTGGGGGAGGAGCCCGCGGAGGACGCCGCCACCCGCCACTACCTCCTGGCCCGGGCCCATTTCCTTCTGGATAACCCCAACCGGGCCCTGGAGGAGGTACTGAAGGCCCTGGCCCTGGAGGAAGAAAGCGGCCATAAGGCCTACGGCACCCCCCTCCTTCAGGGGCAGATCCTCCTCCGCTTGGGCCGCTACCCCGAGGGCATGGCGGCCTTCCAGGAAGCCTTGGCCAGGGCCGAGGGTCTGGAGAGGGGATACGTTCTCCACGAGATGGCGGTGGCGGCCCTGGACCAGGGGGCCTACCTGGAGGCGGAGGAGTACCTGGAGGCGCTTTTGCGGGAAGAGGGCTACCCCTACCAGGCCCAGGCGCTGGCGGACCTGGCTGAGGCCCTGTACCGCCAGGGGCGGTACCAAGAGGCGGAGGAGGTGGCCCGAAGGGCCATGCAACAGGGGGCGGAGGCGGCGGGGGAGCTGATCCTGGGCCATATCGCCTACGACCTGATGCACCTGGAGGAAGCCTTGGCCCACTACCGTAAGGCGGCGGAGCTTTCCGAGGAGGGAAGCCGGGAGTGGGTAGGGGCCCAGGAGATGGTGGTGGACACCTTGGCCCAGCTGGGTTACCGCTCCCCTGAAGAGATCCTGGCCCGTGCGGAGGCGGTGCTACCCCATGTCCACCCCGCCGACGAGTGGCACCAGGCCCTTTTGGCCTACCGAGAGCGGGCGGAGGCCATCCTGCGGGAGGGAAGGCGGCCCAACTAATATCCGCACGCAAGGGTTGCCCCATCGGCTAAAGCCAAAGCGGCGTGCTCATGGCCTCTTTGGGGCCCCCTTCGTGGCGCAAGCCACGAAGGGGTACTTAGGTCCCGCCCCGCCTTAAGGGGGCCAGGGCTTTAAGCACCTCCTGGGCCTTTAGGGGTTTGGGGAGATGCAAAACCCTGAGGGGACGGAAGAGAAGCCCCGGGGGGGCTTCGCTCACCAGGTACAAGGAGGCTAGCTTGCCCTCGGGGTGGCTCCTGAGCTTTCGGGCTATTTCCAAGGCTTTTTCTCCCTGGAGGATGATGGCCTTGGGCCTCTCCTTGAGAAGGCGGAGGGCCATCTCCAGGTCCAAGGGGAGTTGCACCCGGTAGCGGTGGGCCTCCAGTAGGTAGAGGAGAAGCCGCCTGACCACCCCGCTTTCCGCCAAGACCAGGACCAAGGGGTCGTCCGCCAGCAGGGTGGAAGGGCGGATCAGCCCCCGGCTTTTCAGCTCAAAGAGGATGTGATAAACCTGCCCTTCTGGAAGACCCGAAAGCAAGGCCACGCTTCTTGCCCGGCGCACCCCGTCCAGTAGCTCCAGCACCGTCCAGGCCTCCGGGGTGAGGGGATGGCGGGTGGGGTCCTCCACCAGGTGGAAGACCTCTTCGGGATCCACCTGGCCTTGGCGCCACTCGTCCAAGCGCCGGGCTGCTTCCAGAAGGGTGGCCTTGGTTTCCAGGGTCTGGGGAAGGGCCACCTGGCTTCCCTCCTCGAGGGGCTCGGCTAGGATCTCCCCTTCCTTCTCCCCCAGAAGGGTGGCCAGGGCTTCCAGGACCTGGGCCTCGAGGGCCTCCCTTAGCTCCTCTTCCCCGATGAGGCCGAGCTCTAAGGCCAAGGCCCCCAAGGGGGTGCCGGGGTTTTCCCGCCCCTGGTGCTCCACTAACTCCTGAACTTCCTCCAGGGAAAGGTGGCCAAGGCGCACCAGGTACTCCCCTAGGTGGGGCCCCGGCTCGGTGCGGGCGTAGAGGATGCGCCCGTGGAGGAGGTGGATCCTGCCGTAAAGGCGCCCCCGGAAGGTCACCACGGCGCTTTTGCGGTGGTCGGCTAGGGCCTTCAGGAGTTCCGCCAGGTCCAGTTCTTCTAGGGTGGCCCGTACCATGGCTTAGAGAAGGGGTTCCACGGGAGGGGGGTAGCCCAGGTGGCGGTAGGCCCGTTCCGTGGCCACCCGGCCCCGGGGGGTGCGCTTCAGGAGCCCCTGCTGGATGAGGTAAGGTTCGTGGACTTCTTCCAGGGTACCTGGGTCCTCGGAGACGGCGGTGGCCAAGGTCTGCAGCCCCACCGGGCCGCCCCCGAAGCGCAGGATCAGGGTTTCCAGGATCTCCCGGTCCCGCCGCTCTAGGCCAAGCTCATCCAGGCCCAAGGCGTTAAGGGCTTCCAGCGCCCTTTCCCGGGTGATGGTTTCCTCCCCCGCCACCTGGGCGAAGTCCCGCACCCTCCGGAAAAGCCGTTTGGCCACACGCATGGTGCCCCGGCTCCTTTTGGCGATCTCCAGGGCGGCCTCCTCGGCGATGGCCACCCCTAGAAGCCTCGCATCCCGCCTGACCCCTTCGGAAAGCTCCTCCAAGGAGTAGTACTCCAGGTGCTCCACGATGCCGAAGCGGCTCCGCAAGGGGGCGGTGATAAGGCCCGGGCGGGTGGTGGCCCCGATCAGGGTGAAGCGGGGAAGCTCCAAGCGGATAGTGCGGGCTGCCGGCCCCTGGCCGATGACGATGTCCATCTTGAAGTCCTCCATGGCCGGGTAGAGGTGCTCCTCCGCCTGGCGGCTTAGCCGGTGGATCTCGTCGATGAAGAGGATGTCCCCCTCCTCCAGGGAGTTGGCCAGGATGGCGGCCAGATCGCCGGGTTTCTCTATGGCCGGCCCCGAGGTGACCCGCAGGTTCACCCCGAGCTCGTGGGCGATCACGTGGGCTAGGGTGGTCTTGCCGAGGCCGGGGGGGCCGAAGAGGAGAAGGTGCTCCAGGGGCTCCCCCCGGGCCTTGGCCGCCTCGAGGTACACCCTCAGCTTTTTCTTGAGCCTCTCCTGGCCGATGTACTCGTCCAGGGTCCTGGGCCTTAGGGCGAGGTCCGGGTGCACTTCCACGCCCTTTCATGATAGCCTTTTCCCGTGCGCCGGACGGTCAAGGAGTTCCGCCAAGCCAAAGGCCAACGCCTGGTCTACCTCACCGCCTACGATTACCCCACGGCCCGCCTGGCCCAGGAAGCCGGGGTGGACGCCATCCTGGTGGGGGATTCCCTGGGCATGGTGGTGCTGGGCTATTCCTCCACGGTGCCCGTCACCCTGGAGGAGATGCTCCACCACACCAAGGCCGCCCGGCGGGGGGCCCCGGATACCTTCTTGGTGGCCGACCTGCCCTATCTTTCCTATGCCACCTTGGACCGGGCCCTTTTTGCCGCGGAACGGCTCCTTAAGGAGGGCGGGGCGGATGCGGTGAAGCTGGAGGGTGGGGAGGAGGTGGTGGAGATCGTTTCGGGGCTCAGCCGGGCAGGGGTGCCGGTCCTGGGCCACGTGGGCCTCACCCCCCAGACGGCGAGCCAGCTTGGGGGCTACAAGTTACAGGGGAAGCGCCCCGAGGAGGCCGAGCGCATTCTAAAAGGGGCCTTGGCCCTGGAGGAGGCGGGAGCCTACGGGGTGGTGCTGGAGATGGTGCCCAAGGAGCTGGCCAAGGAGATCACGGAGAGGCTCTCCATCCACACTGTGGGCATCGGAGCTGGCCCCCACACGGACGCCCAGGTCCTGGTCTTCCACGACGTGGTGGGGCTTTACGGGGATTTCAAACCCCGGTTTGTGAAGCGGTACCTGGAGGGGGAAAAGCTCTTCCTCGAGGCCCTATCCCAGTACGTGCGGGAGGTGCGGGAGGGGGTGTTCCCCGCCGAGGAGCACAGCTTTTAAGCACCCCGTCGTGGCTTGGGTCAAAAGGTGGGCCCCGGCTGTTTCCAGGCTGGCCCGGGGGATCCTGGGCCGTGATTCGGGCTTGACGAGCTTGTTGAAAATGGATTAGCGTTCTTGTGTGTTGGCCCTCGAGGTCCAAGACCTGTCCGTACGCTTTGGGGAGTTCAGGGCCCTGGAGGGCGTCAGCCTGAAGGTGCCAGAGGGGGCCTTCGTGGCCATTGTGGGCCCCAACGGGGCGGGGAAGAGCACCCTTTTGAAGGCCATCCTGGGCCTTGTGCCCTTCCGGGGCGAGGTCAGGGTTTTGGGGCGCCCTTTGGCAGAAACCGATCCCCTGTGGTTTGGCTACGTGCCCCAGATCAAGACCTTTGACCGCTCCTTCCCGGCACTTTCCCTAGAACTGGTGGCCACGGGTCTGAGGCGGCGCTGGCCCTTCCGCCTTTTCCCCTGGGAAAAGGAGGAAGCCCTTTCCGCCTTAAGGCGGGTGGGGGCGGAGGCATTGGCCTTCCGCCCCTTGGGCCGGCTTTCCGGGGGGCAGCTCCAACGGGTCTACCTGGCCCGGGCCCTCATCCGCCGGCCGAGGATCCTCCTTTTGGATGAGCCCGCCACCGGGGTGGACCGGGTGGGGGAGGTGGACCTCTACCGGTATCTGGAGGCCTACCAGGAGGAATCGGGGGCCACGGTGCTCATGATCACCCACGACTGGGAAGCTGCCCACCACGCCAGCCACGTCCTGGTGATGAACCGGAAGGTGGTGGGGTTTGGTCCGCCGGAGCGGGCCCTCACCGAGGAGTGCTTGCGCCAGGCCTTTGGACACCTGGGCCACGCCCACGGGCTGTACCTAGGGGGTGGGCATGCTTGACGCCTTGGGTTATCCCTTTTTCCAGAGGGCCCTCCTGGCGGGGCTTTTGGTGAGCCTCCTCTCTGGGCTCCTCTCCCCCTTCGTGGTGCAAAGGCGGCTTTCCTTCCTTGGGGATGGGCTGGCCCACGCCGCCTTCGCTGGGGTGGCCTTGGGGCTTTTCCTAAGGGGGGAGCCCCTTTGGTTTGCCCTGCCCTTCACCTTTCTGGTGGCCATGGCCATCACCTTGGTGAAGGAGAAGACCGAGCTTTCCGAGGACACCGCCATCGGGGTCTTCTTCGCCCTCTCCGTGGCCCTGGGGGCCGTCTTCCTCTCCAAGGCCCGGGGGTATGTGGGGGACGCCATGGGTTACCTCTTCGGCTCCCTTTTGGCGGTGGGGCCGGCAGACCTTTGGGCCATAGCCCTTCTCCTCTTCCTGGCTCTCTTTCTCCTTCCCCTGTGGGGGCCCTTGGCCTACGCCACCTTTGACCGGGAGCTGGCCCTTTCCGACCGGGTGCCGGTGGTCTTCCACGATTACCTCCTTTCCGGCTTCATCGCCGTGAGCCTGGTGTTGGCGGTGAAGGTGGTGGGGATCATTCTGGTGGCGGCCTTTTTGGTGATCCCCGGGGCGGCGGCCAGGCTCTTGAGCCGAACCTTTTCCGGGCTCACCCTTCTTTCCCTCCTCCTGGCCTCCCTTTCCACGGTGCTCGGCCTCTTCCTTTCTTTCCTTCTGGACTGGCCTAGCGGGGCCAGCATCGTGTTGTTGCAGGCGGCCTTGTTCGGCCTGGCCTTCGTGAAAACCGTATTTTCAGTAAGGAAATAAAGCCTTTGCGCTATACTGGAGGCATGTGGGTGTCCACGAAGGCCCAGTATGGCCTTAGGGCCCTGGTGGAGATCGGCCTCAAGGCCCCGGAGGCGGTGCCCCTCAAGGAGGTGGCGGAGGCCCAGGGCATCAGCCAGCACTACCTGGAGCAGATTGCGGCCCAGCTTAGGCGTTCGGGGTTCATCCGCTCCGTGCGGGGGGCCAGGGGGGGCTATCGTCTGGCCCGCCCTCCGGAGAGGGTGACGGCCCTCGAGGTGGTGGAGGCCCTGGAGGGGAGCCTAGCCCCGGTTTCCTGCATCGAGGACCCAGAGTCCTGCGCCAAGGTGGGACAGTGCTCCACCGAGCTCCTCTGGAAGCGGGTGGACCTGGCCATGCGCCAGGTCCTGGGGAGCACCACCTTGAAGGACCTCATCGAGGAGCGGAAGCTCATCGAGGCCAAGCGCTTGATCCAGCTCCAGCCCGCAGGCTAGGCAAGGGGTGTTAGGAAGGCCTGCCAGGGCTTGCTCCTGGTAAAGGGAATGGGGAGGGGCAAGGAGGAAACCTTGGCTTTGGTCTATCTGGACTACGCGGCCACCACGCCCCTGGACCCTGAGGTCCAGCAGGCCATGCGCGAGGTGGAAGGAATCTTCGGCAACCCCAATAGCATCCACCGCTTTGGCCAGGAGGCCCGGCGGGTGCTGGAGGGAGCCCGGGAGCGGATCGCAAGCCTCCTGGGGGTGCGCCCCAGGGAGGTGGTCTTTACCGCCTCGGGTTCGGAGGCGGATGCCCTGGCCCTTTTGGGGGTGGCCTTGGCCAAGGGGAAGGGGCATGTGGTGAGCACGGACGTGGAGCACTCCGCGGTCCTTGGGGCCTTGCGGCTCCTTGAACGCCTGGGTTTTGCCGTGACCCGGCTCAGGCCCGATCGCTTTGGGTTGGTCTACCCCGAGCAGGTGGAGGAGGCCCTGAGGCCCGACACCATCCTGGTGAGCGTCATGGCCGCCAACAACGAGCTCGGCACCCTCTACCCCATCCGAGAGATGGCCGAGATCGCTCACGCCCACGGGGCCCTCTTTCACACCGATGCCGTGCAGGCTGTCGGGCAGGTGCCTTTTCGGGTGGACGAGGTGGGAGCGGACCTGGTCTCCTTAAGCGCCCACAAGTTCTATGGACCAAAGGGGATCGGGGCCCTTCTGGTGCGCCAGGGAGTGGACCTCTTCCCCCTGGTGCCGGGCAAGCAGGAGGGGGGGAGGCGGGGGGGCACGCAAAGCCCCGTCCTGGCCCAAGGGATGGCGGTAGCCCTGGAAAAGGCCTTAAGGCTTTTGCCCGAGGAGTCTGCCCGGCTTCTGGCCTTGAGGCGGCGCCTCGAGGAGGGCTTGCTTGCCGTGGAAGGGGTGGAGCTCAACGGTCATCCCGAGCGCCGCCTGCCCAAGCTGGTCAACGTGACGGTGAAGGGTGCGGATGGGGAGGCCTTGCTTCTGGCCATGGACCTCATGGGGGTGGCGGTTTCTTCGGGCTCGGCGTGTTCGGCCGGAAGCCTCGAGCCCTCCCATGTCCTCCTGGCCATTGGCCGCTCACCCAGGGAAGCCCGGGCCTCCTTGCGCTTTTCCTTGGGCCGCTACACCACCGAGGCCGAGGTAGACCGGGCGGTGGAGGTGTTCCGGGAAGCGGTGGCCCGGGCGCGGGCCTAAAGCTAAGCACCCGCGCACAAAGGCTACCCCATCGGCTAAAGCCAAAGCGGCTTGCTTATCGCCTCTTTGGGGCCCCCGTCGTGGCGCAAGCCACGACGGGGTACTTAAGGCTGCCTTTTGGCAAACTCCTCGCGCAGCTCCCGCCTGAGGATCTTCCCCACGCTGGATTTGGGCAGGTTGTCCCGGAACTCGATGATGCGGGGGACCTTGTAGGCGGCGAGGTTTTGCCGGCAGAAGGCCTCGAGGTCCTTTTCCGTGACCTTGCCCTTATAGGCTTCCTTGAGGACGATGAAGGCGGCCACGGTTTCCCCGCGGTAGGGGTCGGGGACGCCCACCACGGCGGCTTCCTGGACGGCTTCGTGCTGGTAGAGGACCTCTTCCACTTCCCTGGGGTAGATGTTGTAGCCGCCGGCGATGATCATGTCCTTTTTGCGGTCCACGATGTAGAAGTAGCCGTCTTGGTCCATGCGGGCCATATCCCCGGTGAAGAGCCAGCCGTCCTTGAGGGCCTTTTGGGTTTCCTCGGGGCGGTTCCAGTAGCCCTTCATGACGTTGGGGCCTTTGACGATGAGCTCGCTCACCTCGCCCAGGGGCACCTCGTTCCCCTCCTCGTCCACCACCTTGGCCTCCACGCTGGGCAGGGGCATGCCGATGGAGCCTTTCTTCACCTCCCCCAGGACGGGGTTGGAATGGGTGACCGGGCTGGCCTCGGAGAGGCCGTAGCCCTCGATCAGCCGAGCCCCGGTGATCTCCTCAAAGCGCTTGGCCACCTCCACCGGCAGGGGGGCGGCTCCGGAGAGGCAGATGCGGATGCTCTTTACGTTTCGTTTCTCGATTCCCGGGAAGTGGTTGAAGGCCACGTAGAGGGTGGGCACCCCGGGGAAGTGGGTGACCTGGTGCTTTTCAATGGCCTCCACAATGGCATGGATCTCCGGCCTGGCCAGGAGGACGATCTTGTACCCGGAGTAGATGCCGTAGTTCATGGCCACGGTCATGCCGTAGACGTGGAAGAAGGGCAAGGCTCCCAGCATGACCCCTTTGCCCTGAAGCTCCTTGGAGGTGGAATCCCAGGCATCGATCTGCAGGACGTTGGCCACCAGGTTCCGGTGGGTGAGCATGGCGCCCTTGGAGATGCCCGTGGTGCCCCCTGTGTACTGCAAAAGGGCCAGGTCTTCAGGATCAGCGGGATGGGGGGTGGCGGGGGGATGCTTCAGGAGGTCCAAGAAGGCGTGGAAGCCTTCCCGTTTGGGAAAGCCCAGGGGTAGCTTGTCCCGCTTCGCCTTCAAGGGGTAAAGGAGGTTTTTGGGGAAAGGGAGGAAGTCCTTGATGCCTGTGACCACGGTGCGCTTCACCGGGGTTTCCCCCTCCACCTCCAGGAAGCGGGGCAAAAGGTGATCCAGGATGACCAGGGTTTCTGCCCCCGAGTCCTTGAGCTGGTGCCTTAGCTCCCTTGGGGTGTAGAGGGGGTTCACGTTAACGCCCACGCCCCCCGCCAGGAGGGTACCGTAGAAGGCGATGACGAACTGGGGGGTGTTGGGAAGCATGATGGCCACCCGGTCGCCAGGCCTCACCCCCAGGGCCTTAAGCCCCTCGGCGAAGCGTCGGGATTTCTCCCAGAGCTCCGCATAGGTAAGGGTTTTGCCCAGGAAATCCAGGGCCACATGGTGGGCGTAGCGGCTGGCGCTGTTTTCCAGGAAGCGCCACAGGGGGATGGCAGGGACCTCCACCTCTGGGGGAACGCCAGGGTCATAGTGGGCGAGCCAGGGTTTGGAGCCTACGTGGTCCATGCTGACCTCCTTGGGGCCCAGGTTACCAAAAACTTTATACCGCGTTCAAGACCATGGTCCGGTGTAGCATGAATGGGGAGGTTTCCTATGCGCTTCCGCGACCGCAGGCACGCTGGGGCTCTTCTGGTGGAAGCCCTGAAGCCCTTGGGTCTGGAACGCCCTGTGGTTTTGGGCATCCCTCGAGGCGGGGTGGTGGTGGCCGATGAGGTGGCGAGAGGCCTAGGGGGGGAGCTGGATGTGGTCCTGGTGCGCAAGGTGGGAGCCCCAGGAAATCCGGAGTTCGCTCTGGGGGCGGTGGGGGAGAAGGGGGGCTTGGTGTTGAAGCCCTATGCCTACCAGTACGCCGACCCCAGCTACCTGGAGCGCGAGGCAGCCCGGCAGAAGGACGTGATCCGCAGGCGGGCCGAGCGTTACCGTAAGGTGAGGCCAAAGGTGCCCCTTGCGGGCCGGGATGTGGTGTTGGTGGACGACGGCATCGCCACCGGTTCCACCATGGAGGCGGCCTTGGCCGTGGTTCTCTCGGAAAAACCCCGGCGGGTGGTGGTGGCGGTGCCTGTGGCCAGCCCGGATGCGGTGGAGAGGCTGAAGGATCAAGCCGAGGTGGTGGCCCTCTCCACCCCGCCGGACTTCGCCGCCGTGGGGGCCTACTTCATGGACTTCGGCGAGGTCACCGATGAGGAAGTGGAGGGCCTTTTGCTACAATGGTCGCCATGAAGCCTGTGGTCAAGCAGGGGGCCAGCGTGGAGGCCCGTCCCGTGGAACGGGGGGAGAAGGCCTTTATCCAGGTGCTCATCGGCCCTGAGGATGGAGCCCCCCACTTCATCACCCGCAAGTTCACCATCCTGCCGGGGGGCCGCATCCCCAAGCATAAGCACCCCACCATTGAGCACGAGCAGTACGTGCTTTCTGGGCGCATGAAGGTTTACCTGGGCGACGAGGTCAAGGAGGTGGCTGCTGGGCAGGCGGTTTACATTCCCCCGGACACCCCTCACGCCTACGTGAACGAGGGGGAAGAGCCGGTGGAGTTCCTCTGCATTATCCCCAAGACCAGCGCCTACGCCACAGAGTGGTTGGAGGAATAGGGCTTGCCCTAAACGGCCCGCCCTGGCCCGGGCCAGGGCGGGTGCCGCCTTCTGGGCGGCTCAGGCCCGCACCTCCTGGCGCTGGAAGGCCACGTAGGCCAGGGTGAAGAGGAGGATGAAGAGGGCGAAAAGCCCCGTGAGCTGGGGCCAGACCAGAAGGAGGCTCTGGCCCAAGGGGAGGGGTGTGCCCAGTACGGCGCCCTCCAGCTGGGTGATGAGGATGGGGCCCAAGGAGCGCACCGCTGGGTTGAGGACGGCGGTCAGGGTTTCCGCGTACAGGGTGTTGGGGGAGAGGCGGGAGATCCAGAGGGCCAGGTTAGCCTGCCGAAGCTGGCTTTCCGGATCAAAGGGGTCGGCTTGAAGGAGAAGGGCGCTTGCCGCCAGGTCGGTGAGGATGGGGAAGAAGACGGCGAAGAAGAGCCAGACCCCGATGGCGGCTAGGGCGGCGGTGGCCGGCTGGCGAAAGAGGACGGAGAAGAGGAGGCCCAAGGCCAGCCAGAAGCCCGCATAGGCCAAGGTGGCCAGGAGGAAGAGGAAGGCCCGGGCCATTTCCTCGCCTCCGGGAGGCACTCCCAGGGTGAAGAGGCCTAGGCCCACCACCAGGAGGAAGAGGGCGGTGAGAAGCACGGCCAGGGTGCCGAGCCCCGCCAGGAACTTGCCGAAGAGGAGGGCGTCCCGGTAGATGGGCTGGGAGAGGATACGGGAAAGCGTTCCCCTAGCGTATTCCCCGTTCACCGCATCGAAGGCCAAGGCGATGGCGGCCAGGGGCACGAAGAAGGAGAGGAAGCCCACGAAGGAGGGCAGGGGATCCTGGGCGGTGGTGAGGAGCTTCAGGTAGAGGTAAGGGTCCTCCCCCACGGTCTGGCGCAGGGTCTGGGTGCCGGTGTAAACGGCGGCCAGGGCGGAAAGGAGGATCAACCCCTCCAGAATGCGCATCCTCAAGCCCGTGAGGTGGTCGGCCATCTCCTTGAAGAAGACCGCCCATAGCCCGGTCCAGGGGGAGCCTTCACGCCGCATGCGCCACCTCCTTGAAGTAATGGGCGTAGACCTCGTCCAGGCTGGGACGGCGCAGGGCCAGGCCGAAGAGGGCTCCGCGTTCCACGGCCACCCGGGCCAGCTCTGGGCGCAGGTCACGGCTGGCCAGGATGCGGTAGCGCCCTGCCTCCGCTTCCACCCGCGCCACCCCCTCCAGCTCCCGGAAGGCCGCCTCCAGACCTGGCCCCGCCTCCACCAGGATCTCGTAGCCGCCGCCCAAGACCCTTTGCGCCAACTCCTCCACGGTGCCTAAAAGGGCAAGACGCCCCTTGTGGAAAAGGCCCACCCGATCGCAGACCTCCTGCACCTGGTGCAGGAGGTGGCTGGAGAGCAGGATGGTGATGCCCTCCGCCTTCAGGCCCTTGATGAGCTCCAGAAACTCCCGGGCGGCCTCGGGGTCCAAGCCCAGGGTGGGCTCGTCCAGGATGGCCACCTTGGGCCTTTTCAGGAGTACCTCCGCCAGGCCCAGGCGCTGCCGCATCCCCCGGCTGAAGGCGGAAACCCGCCGGTCCCGCACCTCCCAAAGGCCCATGCGCCGCAAGACCTCCTCGATGCGGGCTTTGGCCTCGGCCTCGGGGAGGCCCAAAAGGCGGGTGGTGTAGCGTAGGTTCTCCCAGGCGGTGAGTTCCCCGTAAAACCCCACCTGGTCGGGGAGGTAGCCCACTTGGCTCTTCACCTTCAAGGGCTCCCGCATGGGGTCCAGACCCAAAACCCGGGCCTCGCCCCGGGTGGGCTCGGTGAGGCCCAGGAGCATGAGAATGGTGGTGGTCTTGCCTGAGCCGTTAGGCCCCAGAAGGCCGAAGACCTCCCCTTCCTGCACCTCTAGGTTCAGGTCCTCCACGGCCACCACCCGCCCGTAGCGCTTGGTGAGGCCATGGGTTTCGATGACCGCCATGCTACCTCCGGCCGAAGCGGTTCACGGCGAAGCCCAGGACCAAAAGGGCCACGGCCATGATGCCCACCCCCACCAGGCCCCAAAGGCTGGAGCGCACCACGGTGGCCCGGTAGTCCAGGCTCTCGGAGAGGCCCTCGGCTCCGGAGAGGCTAAGGGTCACCATGTAGTCCCCGGTGACCGCCTTGGGGGAGGGCTTGATGCGGGCGGTTACCTCCTGCTCCTGGCCGGGGTCCAGGGCCTCCAGCTTATCCGGCTCAAACTTCACCTCCCAGCCCGAGGGTTCCATGGCGCTGAAGGACAGGTTCTTGGCCGGGGCGCTACCCTCGTTCTTCACCACAAGCTTCACCGCGTTTTCCCGGCCCGCCACCACCTGTCCGGAAAGCCGCCCCTCCTTGGTGGTGAAGCGCACCTCGGGTCGGCCTGTGACCTCGAGGGTAAGCCCCAGCTCCGCCTTGGCCTCCCCGGCCACGGCCCTCAGGGTGAGGCCGTAGGTGTCCGCCTTGGTGTCCTTGGGCAGGGATACCTCCACATCCAGGTCCTTGCTCTCCCCGGCCTTGATGGGCAGGCTGGTCACCTGCTGGCTGGAGAAGGCAGGGGTAAATGTGACCTGCCAACCTTTTGGGGCCTCGTATTCCAGGGAAACCAGGAGGTCGCGGTCCGATTCGTTTTTCAGGGTCACCCGGTAGCGGAAGGAGCTGGTGGGGGGACCTTTGAGCACGGGAAGCTCGGCCTCGAGGCTGAGCCTTTGCGGCAGGCCCTGGCCCACCACCAGGGCGATGGGCAGGGTAACGGTCTGCCCCAGGCCTTCGGCCCTCACCAGGAAGCGGTAGGTGCCGGGCTTCACCTCCTTGGGAGGCTGGAGGCGAAGGGTAAGGGTGGTTTCCCCGTCCGGGGTCAGGTAAACCGCCCGCACCAAACGGCCTCCGCCGATGAGGCTGGCCTGCCAGCCTTGTGGGGCCTCGGCCACCTGGACCCGCACCACCCCGGGAGGAAGGCCGTAGTTCTTGAGGGTGAGGGTCAGGTTGACGCTCTCCCCGGGTTGCACCCCGATTTCCGGATAGGAGGTGCCTAGGGAAAGACCGCGAAAGCCCTGGGCTTGGGCTAAGGCCACGCCGAATCCCAGAAGAACCAGGGTGAGTAGCTTGCGCACCATGTCTAAGCCTCCTCCTATAAGCTAGAGAGGAAGGATGAGTCCAAAATGAAAACCCCCGGGCAAGCCCGGGAAAGGGGGGCAGTTTTCCTAGCTCACCCGCGCTTCGAGGTACTCCCGCTCCCCCAGGACGATCTTCCGGGCCAGCTCGGGGTCCTTGGGAAACTCCTTGCCCCGGTTGATCATGTAAGTTTCGTAGCGGCCAATCTCGAAGACCGCGGTGAGCTTCCTCAGCACCTGGGCCATGTCAAAGGCCTTGCAGGAAAAGATGTCGATGGAAAGGAAGCGCTTTTTGGGGAAGGTGTGGATGGCGATGTGGCTTTCGGCGATGATCACCACCCCGGTCACCCCGTCTTCCCCCTCGGGGCCGTAGCTGTAGACGAAGGGGGGAAGCACCTTGGTCATCTCCATCTCATCGGGGAGCTCGTCCAGGACGCGGCGCACCAGCTCGGCGTCCCGGAGCTTTTCGGGATTGGCGTCGTAGCCGTCCACCATCAGATGCGGTCCGAATCCGAAGAGTTCCATCCTGACCACCTCCTTCCCGTGCCCCCCGGGGTATCCCCCCGCGGCACGCCCCCCATTATGCCCCCCCCTCCCCCCCCTGTCAATACCTCGTCTCCGGGCGGGAAATCGCCTGTGCCCCCCGGGGGTCTTCTCCGCGGGCCTGCCCCCAAGGGGCGCGGGGGGTCCAAGGGGAATAAGCCGGCTTGACGGGCCCTTCCTATACCTTATGGGGGTATAAGAGGCCGGGAAAGTGGCCTCCCCAACGCGTGGGCTGGGAACAAAGGTGCTATGATGGAGGCCGGTAAGGAGGTGCCATGTACAGGGGAAGAGAGGGGCAGTGGGCGTTTTACCTGCACCGGATCTCGGGCCTGGGCATTCTGGTCTTCCTCATGCTCCACGTGGCCAACATCGCAAGCGCCATGTGGGGCCCGGAGGTGTCCAACGCCCTCATGAAGTTCTATCACCAGCCCGTGTTTCAGCTGGGGCTTCTCGTCCTCGTCGCTGGGGTGCTCTACCATGGGTTCAACGGCCTCCGGATCATCCTTATGGACTTCACCAGCTGGGGGGTGCGCTACCAGCGCCAACTTTGGTACGGGGTTTGGGTTCTCTTCGTGGTCTTCTACCTGCCCTTCCTGATCCGGATCGGCGGGAACATTTTGGGAGGCGGCCATGGCGATTAAGTCCAAGCGCTACGAGGAGGCGAGGCTCGAGGCCAGCACCAACCTGGAGCTCTACTGGTGGGTCTTCATGCGCATCTCCGGGGTGGTGCTGGTCTTCCTGCTCATCGGCCACATGTGGATGAACGCCGTTCTCATGGACCTCAACAAGATCGACTACGATTACGTGGCCAAGAGACTCTCTCAGACCACCTGGAAGGTCTACGACTGGCTCATCCTGGCCCTAGCCCTCCTGCACGGGGGCAACGGGCTTCGCTATGTGCTGGACGACTGGATTCGGAACCCGTCCAGGCGCTTCTGGGCCAAGGTGGTGCTCTACAGCCTTATCGCCTTTCTTTTCTTCCTGGGAAGCCTTTCCCTTTTCAATCACGATTTCGGGGTGAAGTGATATGGCGCACAGACACGAGGTGATCGTGGTGGGCGCGGGCGGGGCGGGCCTGGCCACCGCCCTGTACGCGGCCAGGGAAGGTGCGGATGTGGCGGTGGTGACCAAGCTCTACCCCACGCGAAGCCACACGGGGGCGGCCCAAGGAGGCATAGGGGCGGCCTTGGGCAACGTGGAGGAGGACCACTGGGAATGGCACATGTTCGACACGGTGAAGGGGGGGGACTACCTCACCGACCAGGATGCCGCCGAGGTCTTCGCCAAGGAGGTGATCGAGGCGGTCCTGGAGCTGGAACACATGGGCCTTCCCTTTGACCGGCTCCCCAACGGCAAGATCGCCCAGCGCCGCTTTGGCGGCCATACCAAGGACTGGGGCAAGGCCCCGGTGCACCGGGCAGCCCACGCCGCGGACCGCACCGGGCACATGATCCTCCAGACCCTTTACCAGCAGTGCGTGAAGCACAACATCACCTTCTACAACGAGTTCCACGTCACCGATGTCATCATCGAGGATGGGGTGGCCAAGGGCCTGGTGGCCTACGAGCTCGCCACTGGGGAGCTCCACCTCTTCCAGGCCAAGGCCATCGTCATCGCCTCCGGGGGGTTTGGCCGCATCTACAAGGTGACCTCCAACGCCTACACCCTCACCGGGGACCTGCAGGCCATCCTCTACCGCAAGGGGCTTCCCCTCGAGGACATGGAGTTCTACCAGTTCCACCCCACGGGGCTCTACCCCTTGGGCATCCTCCTCACCGAGGGGGCCCGGGGGGAGGGGGGCATCCTGAGGAACGCTCTGGGGGAGCGCTTCATGGAGCGCTACGCCCCCACCATCAAGGACCTGGCTCCCAGGGACCTGGTTTCCCGAGCCATGTACCTGGAGGTGCGGGAGGGCCGGGGGGTGGGCCCCAAGAAGGACCACGTGCTCCTGGACCTCACCCACCTGCCCCCTGAGGTCATCGAGAAGAAGCTCCCCGACATCACCGAGTTCAGCCGCATCTACCTGGGGGTGGACCCCTTGAAGGAGCCGGTGCCGGTGATGCCCACCGCCCACTACGCCATGGGGGGCATCCCCACCACCCTGTGGGGCCAGGTGATCCGGGACGAGAACAACACCGTGGTGCCTGGGCTTTACGCTGCCGGGGAAGCGGCCTGCGTCAGCTTGCACGGGGCCAACCGCCTGGGGACCAACTCCTTGGGGGATCTGGTGGTCTTTGGTCGGCGCGCGGGGATCCATGCGGCCCGCTTCGCCAAGGACGCCGATTACCACGAGCTCAAGGCCGACCATCTGGGCGAAAGCCGCGAGCGCATTGAGCGCATCAAGAACTCCACGGGCAAGGAGAAGGTGGCCGTCTTGCGGGCCGAGCTCCAGCAGTCCATGATGGACCACGCCTCCGTCTTCCGCACCGGGGAACTCCTCACCAAGCAGGTGGAGATCCTGAAGGAGCTCATGGACCGCTACCGGCACATCTCCATCGACGATAAGGGGGAGGCCTATAACACCGAGCTGGTGGAGGCCCTGGAGCTGGGGTACCTCCTCGAGGTCTCCGAGGCCCTGGTGCACTCTGCCTTGAACCGCACCGAGTCCCGCGGGGCCCATGCCCGGGAGGATTACCCCGAGCGGGACGATGCCAACTGGCTCAAGCACACCCTGGCCTACAAGGTGGCCGACGGCAAGGTGACCTTCCGCTACAAGCCCGTGGTCCTGGGCCGATTTGAGCCCAAGGCCCGCACCTACTAGGAGGCGCCATGCAGGTAACCCTGAAGATCCTCCGCTTTGACCCCGCCAAGGACCAGAAGCCCACCTGGCACACCTACCAGGTGGAGGCCGAACCTTGGGACCGGGTTTTGGACCTTCTCCACAAAGTGAAGTGGGACCAGGACGGCACCCTGGCCTTCCGCCGGAGCTGCGGCCACGGCATCTGCGGCTCCGATGCCATGCTCATCAACGGCAGAAACCGCCTGGCCTGCAAGACCCTGGTGAAGGACCTGGGGAACGTGATCACCGTGGAACCCATCCGGGGCCTGCCGGTGGAGAAGGACCTCATCGTGGACATGGAGCCCTTCTTCGCCGCCTACCGGGCGGTGAAGCCCTACCTCATCAACGACGAGCCGCCCCCTGCGCGGGAGCGTTTGCAAAGCCCTGAGGAACGGGAGCGGTTCGACCACGGCACCAAGTGCATCCTCTGCGCCAGCTGCACCACCAGCTGCCCGGTCTTCTGGGTGAACGGCACCTACCTGGGCCCGGCGGCCATCGTCCAGGCCCACCGCTTCATCTTTGACTCCCGCGACCGGGGTAAGAGGGAGCGCTTCAAGGCCCTGGGCTCGGGGAGCGGGGTTTGGCGGTGCCGCACCGCTTACAACTGCACGGAGGCTTGCCCCCGGGAGATCCCCGTGACCCAGCTCATCGAGGAGGTCAAGCGGGCCATCCTCTTCGACCGGTTCTGAACACCCCATCGCGGCTTGTGCTGCGATGGGGACCCCAGGGGCGGGGCCTAAGGCGTGAGCCGGTGGCGGTCCCGGGGGAAAGCCCGGGCGTAGCGTACGTTGGGCAGACCGAGAAGCTTTTGCGTGAGCCTTTCCGCTCCGATGGCGAAGCCCCCGTGGGGGGGCATGCCGTACTTGAAGACCTCCAGGTAGCCCTTAAAGCCCTCGAGGTCCATGCCCTTGGCCCTTAGGCTTTCCACCAGGTCCGGGTAGCGGTGGATGCGCTGGCCCCCCGAGGTGATCTCCAGGCCGCGGAAGAGGAGGTCAAAGCTCCGGGTGGTGCCGTCTGGCTCCGGATAGGTGTAGAAGGGCCGGAGGGCTTTGGGGTAGCGGGTGATGAAGAGCCAGTCCGAGCCCCAGCGCTCCTTTGCGTACTGGCCCAAAAGGCGCTCCGCCTCCTCGGAGAGGTCCTGCCCCACGGGGTAGCCGAGCTCCTCCTTGAGGAGGCGGCGGGCCTCGGCGTGGGTCAGGCGGGGGATGTCCTTAGGGAAGGAGGGCCATTCCGCCCCCAGAAGCCGGATCTCGCTTGCGGCGCTCGTTAGGGCTTCCTCCAGCATCTCTTGGAGAAGGCCTTCCTCCAGCCGCATGAGGTCCTCCTCGTCCTGGATGAAGCCCATTTCCACGTCCAGGGAGAGGTACTCGTTCAGGTGGCGGCTGGTGTTGTGCTCCTCCATGCGCCACACCGGGGCCACCTCGTAGACGCGCTCGAAGACCCCCACCATGATCTGCTTGTAGAGCTGGGGGGACTGGGCCAGGTAGGCCCGGTACTCAAAGTAGTCCACCCCGAAAAGCCCTGAACCCCCTTCGGCTCCCGCCCGCACCACCTTGGGGGTGAAGATTTCGGTGAAGTCTTGGCGGTCCAAATACCGGCGAAAGCCCCGTACCAAGGCGGCCTGCACCTTAAGGGGGGCGCGGGCCTTCTCCCCCCTTAGGGTGACGTAGCGGTATTCCAGAAGGGTGTCGGGGCTTGCCCGCCACTCCTCCTTGGGGATCTCCACCGGGGTGGGCTCCAGGGCGGGGGAGAGGACCTCTATGGCCTTGGCCTGGACCTCGAGGCCCCCGGGGGCCTTGGCGTTGGCCACCACCACTCCCCGCACCCGGAGGCTGGACTCGGGGAGGGGGAGCTTCTGCCCCCCAGTGACCACCTGCACGATGCCGCTTCGGTCCCGTAGCAATACGAACTGCACCTTGCCCAAATCCCGCCGCCAGTGGAGAAAGCCCAGTAGCTCCACCTCTTCGCCCACATGCTGCTTCAAGTCCCGTACCAGAACCCGCATGCTCCCTCCTCTTAAGGTTTGACCCCCCCGGCCATGGGGGACCGGGGGGGCCGGATGGCCTTGCCCCCCGTCTAGGCGTCATTACCCTGCGGCAGACGCATATTGCCCTTGAGTTTAGGGGGTTTCTTCCCCTTGGTCAAGGCGTTCAAAGGCGAGGACCAGGCTGGGGAGGTCCTGAGGGTCCGCCACAGCGAAGAAGTTCTCCTCCGCCTGGTACCGGGCTGCCCACTCCCCTGCCACCCCGGCCAGGTTTAAGGGCTTTGCCTCCTCCCTTAGGAAGCGGAGACGTCTTAGGCGCACATTCCCCTCTTCGGAGTAGAAGACCTGGTAGACCACACCCCCTTGGCGTTTTTCCCCGTAGAAGCCTCCTTCGATGGGGCTTATCTCGTGGCCCAAGGCTTTAAGGGCTTCCATCCAGCACCTCGAGGGCCGAGGGGTAGTCCAGCACGATCTCGTAGTACCCGGCGTAGAGGACGATGCGGCCCGTGGCCCGCACCCGCTTGCCCAGGTAGCTTTGCGGGAAGGGTTGCTGGAAGAGGCCGTAGCTTCTCGGGAAGACCACCAGCCTGAGGTCGCTTTCCCCGGGGCCGAACTTCAAAAAGGCCACCGTGCCGCGGTCCTCCACCGCCTGGATGACCCCCTCCACCTTGGCCACGCGGCCGAAGTAGCGGGGGGCTTCCTGCCAGGGCACCGCCCCCTCCACCGTGGGCAGGGCAAAGGGGGTTTTCAAGGAAGCCTGCCTGGAAATCCTTTTCCATCACGGAAAGAAGCCGGGCGAAAGCCTCGGGGGCTTCCTTCTTCCGCAGGAGCACGGAAAGCTCCCGGTTGGCGTTCAAGGAGTTGGCGCTGAGGTCAAGGCTGCCCAGGAGGACAAGAAGCCGCTTCATCTCACCCCCCATTCTGACCCATGGGGCTTGGGGCCAGCACCCCTAGGCCCAGCGGAAGAGGGTGGCTGCGTTCCGGTCGGTGAGGGCCTCCGCTTCCTCCCAGGCCAGCCCCCGCACCTCGGCCAGTTTGGCCAAAGTGTGGCGCACGTAGTGGGGGAGGTTGCGCTTTCCCCGGTGGGGCTCGGGGGGTAGGAAGGGGGCGTCGGTTTCCACCAGGAGCCGATCTGCGGGGAGCCTCCCGGCCGCTTCCCGCAGGGCCTGGTTCTTCTTGTAGGTAAGGGGGCCGGCGAAGCTGAAGTAGGCCCCCACCTCGAGGCCTGCCCGCTCCAAGGCCGGGTGCCCGCCAAAGGCATGGAGGACCACCCTTTTGGGTCGGTGGGCAAGAAGCCAGGCGGACAGGTCTTCCTCCGCTTGCCCGTCCTTGCTCCGCACGTGGAGCACCAAGGGTAGTCCGAGTTCCTCGGCCAGGGTTGCCTGGAACTCCAGGGCCTTGAGCTGGGCGGGCTTGGTTTCGGGGGTCCAGTAATAGTCCAAGCCGCTTTCCCCAATGGCCCGCACCCGGGGGTGACGGGCGTAATACCTTAAAGCCTCTTCCACCTCGGGGGAGAGGAGGTGGGCCGAGGTGGGGTGGAGGCCCACGGCGGCGTAGACGTTTCCTTGGGCCAGGCTCAGGGTCCTTTCCCAACGGCCGGGGTCCACCCCCAGGGTGAGGACGGCCTTGAGCTCGGGAAGGTGGGCCCTGGCCTCGGCCAGCTCGCTTTCTTCCAGGAAGTCCAGGTGGGCGTGGGTGTCGGTCATGCCTCCGTCCAGTTTATGGCCAAGACAACAGGAGCCCGAGGGTTGGGTGAATAAAGTGAGGGTATGCGGCGCCTTTTCCTTCTTCCCCTGCTCCTAGGGGCTTGCGCCCCGGCCCTTTTGGGGGTGGACCCCCAAAGGCTTCCCGACCCCAAGGACTGGGACCCCAAGCCCGCTCCCTTGGAGTGGTGGTACGCCTCGGGCTGGGCCGAGCCCTACGCCTTCCACTTCGCCTTCTTCAAGGCCTACGCGCCCCCCTCCTTCCGCATCCTGGGCCTTCCCGGAAGCCTCTTCGGGGCCTTCCACGCCGCCCACCTGGCCCTCACCGACCTGCGCACGGGGGAGAGGGTCTTTCTGGAAGCTTCTGACCAAGACCTCTGGGCCCCCCGGGGCCGGGCGGAGGTGGGCCCCTACCTGGAGGTCTTTGGCTGGCGCTTCTGGCGGGAAGGCGAGGGCTTCCGCCTCCTGGCTGGTCCCGTGGACCTCGCCTTCCTTCCCCTGAAGCCCCCCGTGGTCCATCCCCCCGGCTACTCGGGCACCGAGGCCACGGGGCGCCTCTACTACCAGTCCTATACCCGGGTGGGAGCCGCTGGCCGCATCCAGGGGGAGGAGGCCCGGGGGGAGGCCTGGCTGGACCACCAGTGGGGGGAGCAGCTTTCCGGGCTTTCCGCCACCTGGGACTGGTTCGGCCTGCACCTTTCCGACGGCTCCGAGCTCATGGCCTACCAGGTGAAGGACCGGGAGGGCCGGGTGGTCCAGGTGCTGGGGAGCCGGGTGGACCCCTTAGGGCGGTCGGAGGCCCTGGAGCTGGCCTTCGTGCCCCTCGAGGCCTGGACGAGCCCCTCGGGCCGGACCTACACCCTCGCCTGGCGCCTCCTGGGGCCGGAGCTGGACCTTACCCTCCGTCCCCTCTTCCTTGAAGGGGAGATCCTCTCCCGCACCACCCGGATGGCCTACTGGGAGGGCCCCGTGACAGGGGAGGGAACCTTTAGGGGGTACGCGGTGCGGGCCCGGGGCATGGGGGAGTTCGTGGCCGGGCCTTGGCGGCCCTAGGATGCGCCTGCTATGCTAAAGGAGGTTTAGTGCGTGGGTGATATTTATGGGCTTACGCGTGCTCGGCGTCAACGCATCGGCACGGACGGATGGGTTTACGGCGGAGTTGCTGGACGAGGTTCTGGAAGCGGCTAGGCGCAAGGGGGCTAGCACGGAGCGCCTGGACCTGGTGAAGCATCCCTTTCCCTTTTGCGCCGGGAACTACTCCGTGGACCCCTTGGCTTGCGGCCCCGATACCTGCGTGCAGGGGCCTTGGGACGGCTTCGGCAAGGTGGCGGAGAAGATCCTGAACGCCGATGCCGTGGTCTTCGCCACCCCGGTTTACTGGTTTAGCGCCTCCGCCCGCATGAAGGCCCTCCTGGAGCGCATGACCTCCATGGAGAACCAGGGCCTCCTGAACCTGGGCAAGCCCATGGCCCTTTTGGCGGTGGCGGAGGAGGAGGGGGCCAGCCAAGCCCTTTCCCAGATGCTCCTGCCCCTCAGCTACATGGGGTTTGTCCTGGCTCCGTTGGGTCTGGTCTACGCTCACCGCCGGGGGAACGGGCGCCTGGCGGAGAACGCGGAGCTCCTGGAAGACGCCCGCATCGCTGGGGAAAACCTGGTCCTGATGGCCGAGAGGTTGCAGGGTGCCTCTTTCCGGGAACCCCTTCCCAGCTACCAGTACCGCCTTCCCCACCTCCCTGGGGCGGCTGCCGATTGAAGGGTCAGAGGTAGAGGGGCGCCACCCCCTCGCGGGCGAAGGGGAGGAGGTCGTAAAGGGCCCGGGGGTCCGGAGGGGGGTCCAGGAGGAGGCCCGTGGGGGGAAGCTCCTCCGCCCGAAGCTTGCGGGGAGGGAGAACCTCTATGGGCCTTCCCTCCCGCCTGGCGTAGGTGGCCCCGTAGTAAAGGCGGTTTCTGGCGGTAAAAAGGGGGGTAAGGGGAGGGCCACCCTCCTGCAGGAAGGGCCAGCAGGCGGCAAGAAGGGAACTCACGGCTAAGACCCTGGCCCCCTGGGCCAAGGCGATGCCTAAGCCCGCCGCCAGGGCGATGCGGAGGCCGGTGTAGGAGCCCGGGCCTTCCCCCAGGACGAGGGCGCCGATCTCCTCCTTCCGCGCCCCCACCTTGGCAAGGAGTTCGTCCAAAAGGGGGAAAAGGCTTTCCTCGTGCCGCCTTTCCACGCGTACCACCCTTCCCACCCCCTCCTCTCCCTGGAACAGCCCTAGGGCAAGGTAGGGGGTAGCTGTGTCCAGGGTTAGGGTCCACACGGAGGGCATCTTACCGGATGGGGTAGCATGGGGCCATGCCCAAGGGTTACCACGACCGCGTGGCCTTTGTGGACCTCTCCACGGGGCGCATCTGGTACGAGAGCTACGGCGAGGCCTTCTGGCGGAAGTTCCTTGGGGGGCGGGCCTTGGCCGCCTACCTCCTCCTGAAACACGTGCCTTCGGGGGCCGACCCCCTGGGGCCGGAGAACGCCTTGGTCTTCGCCCCCGGGGTCCTCACCGGCACCCCTATCTCCGGCTCGGGGCGGAACACCGTGGCCGCCAAGAGCCCCCTCACCGGGGGGTACGGGGACGCCGAGGGCGGGGGGTTCTTCGGGGCCGAGCTGAAGAACGCCGGCTTGGACGCCTTGGTGGTCTTAGGGCGGGCGGCGGAGCCCGTCTACCTGCACGTGGAAGGGGGGGAGGTGTCCCTCCACCCTGCGTTTCACCTTTGGGGCAAGGACCCCCTCGAGGTGGAAGCCCTCCTCAAGGAGGCCCACGGGGGCCAGACCCGCATCGCTCAGATCGGGATCGCTGGGGAAAACCAGGTCCTTACCGCCAACGTGATCCAGGACCTGGCCCACTTCGCCGGGCGGGGGGGCCTGGGAGCGGTGATGGGGTCCAAGCGCCTCAAGGCGGTTTCCGCCCGGGCCAGGAAGGAAACCTTGCCCGCCTACCACGACCCGGCCCTTCTTAAGGAGCTGGCCCGCCGCATGGCCAAGGAGCGCATGGACCGGGCGGCGGGCCTGGTCACCATGGGCACCGTGGGCACGGTGCGGCCCTTCAACCTGCGGGGGGTGCTCCCTAGCCACAACTTCCTGGACGGCTACCTGGAGGGGGCCGAGGCTCTGGACGGCACCAGCTTAGACGCCTTGGGCATCCGCATCGGCCGGGACACCTGCTACGCCTGCGCCATCCGCTGCAAGCAGGTGGTGAAGATCGAGGGCACGGGCAAGTACGACGTGCGCCCGGAGTACGGGGGGCCCGAGTACGAGGGGCTTGGGGCTTTGGGCTCCACCTGCGGGGTCACCGACCCCTACGCCGTCACCAAGGCCAACACCCTCTGCAACCAGTACGGCTTGGACGTGATCGGGGTGGGGGTGACCGTGGCCTGCGCCATGGAGGCGGTGGAGCGGGGCTACCTGGACGACGAGGGGCTGGGGCTCCGCTTTGGCAACGGGGATGCCCTCATCGCCGCCATCGAGCGGCTGGCCCGCAAGGAGGGGCGGCTGGGGGAGCTTCTGGCCTTGGGATCTAAGCGGCTAGCCGAGGCCCTAGGCCACCCGGAGCTGGCCATGCAGGTGAAGGGCCAGGAGGTGCCCATGCACGACCCCCGGTTCAAGCGGGCCCTGGGGGTGGGCTACGCGGTGAGCCCCACGGGGGCGGACCACAACCACAACCTGCACGACACCGCCTTCGCTAAGGAGGGGAGGGCCTTAAAGGAGCTCCGTTTCTACGGGGAAGACTTCCAGCCCCTGCCCATAGAGGACCTTTCCGAGGCCAAGGTGCGCATGCTCTGGACCAAGACCCGGGAGCGGGGCTTTGTGAACAGCCTGGTGATGTGCGACTTCGTGCCCTGGACCCCGGAGGAGTGGCAGGAGGCCCTTTACGCCGCCACGGGCTGGCGGCTTTCCCCTAAGGAAATGCTGGAGGTGGGGGAGAGGGCTTTGCAGCTCACCCGGCTTTTCAACCTGCGGGAGGGGATTGGCCCAGAGGAGGACCGTCTTCCCGAGCGCTTTTTCCAGCCCTTCCGCCAGGGGAACCCCGAGGCCCATCTGGACCCCGGGGCCTTCCAGGAGGGGGTGCGCACTTACTGGCGGCTAGCGGGCTGGGAGGGCGGGGTGGACCCGGCCCGCCTGCAGGCCCTAGGCCTAGGGGAGTTCGCCTGAGTCCCCCAGGGTGGCCCAGGCCACGACGGGGTGCTTATGCCCTTTGCTCCTGAGCCCTTCCCCTGGCGGAGGCCCTGGGTACCCTTTCACCGGGGCCCCCACGGGGACGAAGTCCCCGTGGGGTGGTATCACCGGGGCCCCCACGCGGACAGAGTCCGCGTGGGGTGGTGTTAGAGGGGCTCCAGCACCCCCTGCCGTAGGAGGGCGGGAAGGGGGGGTTCCCCCACTCGGAGAAGGGCGTACCGTCCGCGCAGGAGGGCCAGGAGGCGGAGGGCCTTAAGGTGGGCGCCCAAGGCCTCCCGGTAGGCCCTCACCTCCTCTGGCCCCGCGGGAAGGGCTTCGCCGGTTTCAACGTCCCTTAAGAGGACCTCCTCTAGGGGTGGGGCCAGTTCCACAGGAGCCAAAATCTGGACCAGCACCACCCGCTTCGGGAGGATCCTGGCCCAGGGCAAGGGGTCCAGGCCGTCGGTGAGGAGGACCAGGGTGCCCCGTCCCGGGGGGATCTCCGCAGGCTTTCCCCGGAAGAGCCGGGCTAAGGGGTCTTCCTGGCGGGCGATCTTGAGGAGGAGCCCCGCCACCTCTTCCGCGTAGGAGAGCTTCCCGTGGAGGCGCATGCTTTGGCTTTCGTCCAGAAAGAGGCGGAAGCGGGCCCTCTCGGGGGCGGTTTCCACCCGGGTGTAGAGCCTCCCCGTCTTGGCGTAGGCCCGCCAGTGGACCCTGCGCACCTCGTCCCCGGGGGCGTAGGGGCGAAGCTCAAAAAACTCACCCCCTAGGCCCTTCCGGCGGGCCACCCTTTCCCCGGGGTAGGGGAGGTAAGGCCGGCTGGCGATGCGGTAGCGGGTCATGCCGTCTGGCAGAAGGTGCAGACCCCCACGGGGGGTAGGGGTTCGATGACCTCCTCCCGGCTGCCCTCGCGGAAGACGGTGATCCCCTTGCACCCCTCCTTCCAGGCGGTGAGGAAAAGCCTCTCCACCACCTCTTTGGGGGTCTCCCGGGGCAGGTTCACCGTGGAGGAGATGCTCTGGTCAACATGCCGTTGAAGGAGGGCCTGGAGGCGCACCCTCTGGAAAGGATCCACGGTGTGGGCCGTGGGCCAGTCGGGGATTTCCCCGCCTTTTTCCTTGCGGTAGCGACGAAGGAGGGGGTGCTCCGCTAAGAACACCTGCCCCCCGGCGTGGCGCAGGTAGGTGAGGGCGAAGATGGGCTCGATGCCGCTCGTCACCCCCGCCAGGATGGAGATGGAGCCCGTGGGGGCGATGGAGAGGAGGGCCGCATTTCGGAGGCCCTTCTCCACTTCCCGGATCAGGTCCTCAGGGAGGTCCTGGATGAAGGGGCTTTTCAGGTGTTCCTTGGGGTCAAAGGCGGGGAAAGGCCCTTTTTCCCGGGCCAGGCGGGCGCTTGCCCGGTAGGCGGCCTCCTTGATGCGGCGCGCTACCTCCTCGGCGAGGCGGAGGCTTTCCTCCGAGCCGTAGGGGAGGCCCAGCATGGCCAGGGCGTCTGCCAAGCCCATGAGCCCAAGGCCAATCCGGCGGCTTCGCAAGGAGGCCTCCCGCTGGGCCCTTAAGGGGTGGCGTCCCTTCCCCAGGTCCACCACGGCGTCCAGGAAGCGAACGGCCAAGGCGGTGGCTTCTTCCAGGGCGGCGAAGTCCAGATGGGCTCTTTCCGAAAAAGGCGCCCGCACAAAGGCCGCTAGGTTCAGGCTCCCCAGGTTGCAAGCCCCGTAGGGCTCCATGGGGACTTCCCCGCAGACGTTGACCCCTTCCACCTCCATCCCCCCGTACTGGGCCGTGGCCCAAGTGCGCACTCGGTCCCAGAAGAGGAGGCCGGGTTCGGCGCTTTGCCAGGCGGCCTCCACCAGGAGGTCCCAGGCTTCCTTGGCCCGGATGGTGCGGGTTATGTGCTCCCGGGGTGTGGTGAAGGAAAGTGTCCAGGGTTCGTCGGCCAAGGCGGCTTGTAGAAAAGCGTCCGTGGTCCTTAGGGAGATGTTGGCGTGGCGTACCTGGCTTCGCTCGGGGTCAGTTTTGACCCGGAGGAAGTCTAGGAGGTCGGGATGGGTGTCGGAGAAGGTGAGCATGAGGGCTCCCCGCCGGCCGCCGCTGGCTCCCATGACCCCGGCCAGGGTGGAGAAGAGCTCCATGAAGCTCACCGCCCCCGAGCTTTCCACCCCGGCGTTCCCCACCTTGGCCCCCTTGGGGCGGAGGACGTCGGCGTTGGTGCCCACCCCGCCCCCGTAGGCGAAGGTGCGGGCGGCCTCGTCCAGGAAGCGGGTGATCCCCCGCACCGAGTCCTCCCGGATGGGGAGGAAGTAGCAGTTGAAGAGGGTGCTTTTGCGCCAGTTGCCCAGGCCGAAGAGGATGCGCCCCCCGGGGACGAAGCGGAAGTCGGCGAAAAGCCAGGCAAGCTCTTGGGCGCCGCCTTTGATGACCCGGGAGGCCTCCCGCACCAGCCGCCGCTCCATCTCCTCCGGGGTGGCCTCGAGGAGCCTCCCCTCCCGGTCGCGGAGGGCGTAGCGCCTGAGGAAGACCGAGGCCCTTAGCTCATCGCCCCCGAAGAAGTCCAGGGCAAGCTTTAGGGCCTCGGCTTCGCTGTAGGTGCGCTGGGGCACGCCCTTAGCTTACACCCGGATGGTGACCCGGGCGCCGGTTTCGAAGAGGTGGATGGAATCGATGAAGCGCACGATGCGGGTGGCGTGGCCCATGACCACCGAGTGGGTTCTGGCCCCGCCCCCGAAGAAGCGCACCCCCTGGAGGATGTCTCCGTCGGTGATGCCGGTGGCGGCGAAGACGATCTCCTTTCCGGGGGCCAGGTCCTCCGTGCGGTAGATGCGGTTTTCGTCCCCCCCCATGGCCTTGAGCCGGGCTCGTTCCTCCTCGTTTTGCGGGGTGAAGCGGGCCTGGATCTCCCCGCCCAGGCACTTTAGGGCAGCGGCGGCCAAAACGCCTTCGGGGGCTCCACCAATCCCCATCACCGCGTGCACCCCCGTGCCCCTTATGGCGGCGGCCAAGGCCGCGATCACATCCCCGTCGGAGATGAGCTTGACCCGGGCCCCCGCTTCCCGGATTTCCCGGATGAGCCTTTCGTGGCGGGGGCGGTCCAGGACCACGATGACCAGGTCCTCCACCGAGCGTTGCAGGGCCAGGGCCAGGGCCTTCAGGTTGGCAGAGACGGGCCAAGTGAGGTCCACAAGCCCAGCGGCGGGCGGGGGGACGATGAGCTTTTCCATGTACATGTCGGGGGCGTGGAAGAGGCCCCCTTTCTCGCTGAGGGCGATCACGGTGACGGCGTTGGGCAGGCCCTTGGCGGCGGTGGTGGTGCCCTCCACCGGGTCCACGGCGATGTCCACCTCCACCCCGCCCTGGCCCAGCACCTCCCCGATGTAGAGCATGGGGGCCTCGTCCATCTCCCCCTCGCCGATGACCACGGTGCCCTTGATGGGTAGCTCGTTCAGCACCTGGCGCATGGCCTGGGTGCCGGCCTCGTCCACCGCCTCCTTGTCTCCCTTGCCCGCATAGCGGCTGGCGGCCAAGGCGGCCTGCTCCGTGACCCGCACCACCTCGAGGACCAGTCGGCGCTCGATTTCCATGCTTCCATCATACCGGGCCTAACTGGAGGCTCCCGGTCGTCCCTGGGGTTTGTGCCTTTCCCAGAGGGTGTGGGCCAGGTCCTGGAGGCCGACCCCGGTTTCCGCCAGGACCAGGAGGAGGTGGAAAAGGAGATCAGAGGCCTCCCAGCGCACTTCCTCCGGGCTTCCGTTCTTGGCGGCGATGATGACTTCCCCCGCCTCCTCCCCAATCTTTTTCAGGATGCGGTCCAGCCCCTCCCGGTGGAGCCGGGCCACGTAGCTCCCCTCGGGGAGGGTCCTAAGGCGCTCCTGGATGGTGGCGTAGACCTGGCCCAGCACGAAGCCCAGGTCGGGCTCGCCGGAGAGAAGGGGACGGTGGAAGCAGGTGCGCTCCCCCGTGTGGCAGGCAGGGCCGTGGGGGATCACCCGGTAGACCACCGCGTCGCCATCGCAGTCCAGGAGGACCTCCACCACCTCCTGGGTGTGCCCGGAGGTCGCCCCCTTGCGCCAGAGGGCCTGGCGGCTGCGGCTGAAAAAGGTGCTCCGCCGCGTCCTTAGGGTTTCCTCCAGGGCCTCCCGGTTGGCGTAGGCCAGGGTCAGGACCTCCCCGGTGCGGGCGTCTTGCACCACCACCGGGACCAGGCCCCGCTCGTCAAAGCGCACCGCGCTCAGGTCCATAGGCCCTAGTCTAAGCGCACGTGCACGCCCTTTTCCGCCAGGTAGGCCTTGAGCTCGGGGATGGGGATCTCCCCGAAGTGGAAGACGCTGGCGGCCAAGGCGGCCTCGGCCCCGGCGGCAAAGGCCTCGAGGAAGTGCTCCTTCCGCCCCGCCCCTCCGCTGGCGATGACGGGCACGCTCACCGCCTCGGCCACCCACCGGGTGAGCCTGAGGTCGTAGCCCTCCTGGGTGCCGTCCCGGTCCATGCTGGTGAGGAGGATTTCTCCTGCCCCCAGCTCCACCCCCCGCACCGCCCACTCCACCGCGTGCAGGCCCGTGGGGATGCGCCCCCCGGCGATGTAGACCTCGGGGAAATCCCCCTTCCAGCGGGCGTCGATGGCCAGGACCACCGCCTGGGCGCCGAAGTGGTCGGAAAGTTCGGCGATCAGCTCCGGGCGCCGCACCGCTGCCGAGTTCACGCTCACCTTGTCGGCGCCTGCGAGGAGAAGCTTCCTGGCGTCCTCCAGGCTCCGCACCCCACCCCCCACGGTGAGGGGGATGAAGACGGACTCCGCCACCTGGGCCACCACCTCCAGCAGGATGGCCCGCTCCTCGTGGGTGGCGGAGATGTCCAGGAAGACCAGCTCGTCGGCGCCGGCCTCGTCGTAGGCCTGGGCGGCTTCCACGGGGTCGCCCGCATCGCGGAGGTTCACGAAGTTAACCCCCTTGACCACGCGCCCCGCGTGGACGTCCAGGCAGGGGACGATGCGCTTGGCCAGGCTCATAGGGGAGGGCTCCAAAGGATTTCTGCCTGGGGAAGGAGGAGAGGGGCGATCCTTTCCCCTTTCTTTACCAGAAGGCGGTGGCGGTAGGCGGTTTCCTGGGGTTCCCGGTAGACCGCTTGACCCAGGGTACGGGTGGCCAGGGTCTGCAGGAGCCAGTCCAGACGCCCCGCGTGTTCGCTGGAAATGGGGGCCATCTCGTAGACCTCGCCTTCCAGTAACTCCAGGCGGGCTTCCGGCTCCAGGGCCGAAAGGGCTAAGACCTCCTCCACCTTAAACCGGTGCCGCACCGCCATAGGGTCATTCTAACCGCCCTCGCCCTTTTCCCAAACCAGCCCGGGTGGTACCATCTAAAGGATGGAACGGGTGACGGTGGTGGGCGGCGGCCTGGCGGGAAGCGAGGCCGCCTGGACTCTGGCGAGGCTGGGGGTTCCCGTGCGCCTTTACGAGATGCGCCCTAAGAAAATGACCCCGGCCCACAGCACCGGGGGGCTGGCGGAGATCGTCTGCTCCAACTCCTTGGGCGGGGAAGGCCCCACCAACGCCAAGGGCCTCCTGCAGGCGGAGATGCGCCGGGCGGGAAGCCTCATCATGGAGGCAGCCTTCAGGGCCCGGGTGCCCGCCGGCGGAGCCTTGGCCGTGGACCGGGAGGAGTTCAGCCAGTACATCACCGAGAGGCTGGTCCAGCATCCCCTGGTAGAGGTGGTGCGGGAGGAGGTGGTAGAAATCCCTAAAGGGATCACCATCCTAGCCACGGGGCCCCTCACCTCGGACGCCTTGGCCGAGGCCATAAGGGGGCGCTTCGGCGACCACTTCCTGGCCTACTACGACGCCGCAAGCCCCATCGTCCTCTACGAGAGCATTGACCTCAGCAAGTGCTTCCGCGCTGGGCGCTACGCGCAAGAGGCGGACTACCTCAACTGCCCCCTTACGGAGGAGGAGTACCGCCGCTTCTATGAGGCCCTCCTCGAGGCGGAGCGGCACACCCCCCATGAATGGGAAAACCTGCAGTACTTTGAGGCCTGCGTGCCGGTGGAGGAGCTGGCTCGAAGGGGCTACCAAACCCTTCTCTTCGGCCCCATGAAGCCCGTGGGCCTCAAGGACCCGAGGACCGGCAAGGAACCCTTCGCTGTGGTGCAGCTCCGCCAGGAGGATAAGGAGGGGCGCATGTGGAGCCTGGTGGGCTTCCAGACCGGGCTCAAGTGGCCCGAGCAGAAGCGTCTCATCCAGATGATCCCTGGGCTGGAAAACGCCGAGATCGTGCGCTACGGGGTGATGCACCGCAACACCTACCTGAACGCCCCCATTCTCCTGCGGGAGACCCTGGAGTTTAAGGAGGAGGAAGGCCTTTTTGCCGCCGGGGTTTTGGCGGGGGTGGAGGGCTACTTGGAAAGCGCCGCCACGGGATTCCTGGCGGGCCTGAACGCTGCCCGGCGCTACCAGGGGTTAAAACCCGTGGCCCCGCCGGAGGAAAGCATGCTGGGGGGGCTGGTCCGCTTCCTGGCCACCGCCAATCCCCAGGGCTTCCAGCCCATGTACGCCAACTGGGGGCTGGTCCCTCCGGTGGAGGGAAGGATGGTCAAGAAGGAGAAGCGGGAGGCCATGTACCATAGGGGCCTCAGGGCCTTTGAGGCGTGGGTGGCTTCCCTAGGGATGCTCGCCGCCACCTAGGCCCAGGGCCTTTAGCCCCTCCAGGGCCACCGCCCTCTCGTCCCAGGGCAGGGCCTGGGTACCCCTTTCCAGGGTGCGCTCGTGCCCCTTGCCCGCCAGGAGCACCGTGTCCCCCTCCCGGGCCTCGGAGAGGGCACGGAGGATGGCCTCCTTTCGGTCGGGCACCAGCTCGTAGGTGCCCCCCTCTCGTGCGGCTGCCTCGGCCATGGCTTGGAGGATGGCCCCTAGGTCCTCCGTGCGGTGGTCCTCCTCGGTGAAGAAGGCCTTGTCCGCCAGGCGGGCGGCCACCTGGCCGATGTCCTCCCGCCTCCTGGGGTCGCGCTCCCCTGCCGCGCCCACCACCAGGAGGAGGCGCCCCTTGGTGGTGCGGCGCAGGGTTTGGAGGGCGGCCTCGAGGCTCTTGCCGGTGTGGGCGAAATCGATGACCACCCGGAAGGGTTCTTTTTGCACCATCTCCATCCGCCCCGGCACCCCCCTGAAGGTGGCAAGGCCTTGGAGCACCCCCTCCAGGGGAAGCCCAAAGGCCAAGGCGGCGGCGCTGGCGGCCAGGGCGTTGTCCAGGTTGTAGGCGCCCAGCATGGGCAAGAAGGCCTCCCCCGAGCCCCAGGGGGTGTGCAGGGTGAAGCGGAGGCCTTCCGCCTCCTCCCGCAGGCCCTCCCCCCAGACCTCCCCCCCGGGCCCGAAGAGGAGGTGGGGCCGCCCCTTGAGGCGCTCCAGGTGGGGGAGGGCGGCGTTCAGGACCGCAAGCTCCGAGCGCTCCACCAGAAGGGCCTTGGCCCCGAAGTAGGCCTCCGCCGTGCCGTGGAGGTCCAGGTGGTCGTCGGGGTAGAAGCTCACGAAGACCCCCACCCGGTAGGCGAGGCCTTCCACCCGCTTGAGGGCCAGGGCGTGGCTGCTGACCTCTAGCACCGCCGCCTTCAGCCCCCGCTCCGCCGCTTCCCGCAAGAAGGCGTAGACCTCCGGGGCTTCTGGGGTGGTGAAGTGGCCCATGGGGGGGCGGGCCTCCTCCCCCAGCCTCAGGGCCACGGTGGAGAGGAGAGCCGCCTGCTTGCCACCGGCTTGCAGGAGGTGGTGGAGGAGGCTGGCGGTGGTGCTTTTTCCCTTGGAGCCCGTGACCCCGAGGAGGGCGAGCCTCCGGTCCGGCTCCCCGTGGAAGCGCCGGGCGAGGTGGGCCAGGGCCAGGCGGCTATCCGCCACCTGGAGGTAGGGGACGGGGAGGGCCAGCGCCCGTTCCCCCACCACGGCGATGGCGCCTTTTCTGAGGGCCTCGAGGATGAAGTCGTGCCCGTCCAGGGGCTTGCGGTGGGGGAGGGGCACCCCCGGCACGGCCACGAAGACAAAGCCCGGCTCCACCCGCCTCGAGTCCAGGGTGATCCCCCGCACCGGGAGGGGCGGGGCCTTTAGGCCATAGGGGGCGAAAAGCTCCTCCAAGGTCATGGCTTGATCCAGGAACGTAGGGCTGCAAGAAGGGCTTGGCGGTCCTCCTCCTTCTCCACGAAGTCTATCCGGTCCGCCTCCACCACGTACACGGGGGATAGGTTCCAGGAGGCGATGAGTTCCTCGTAGAGGGCGTTGAGCCCGAGAAGGTAGCGGTCGGGGAGGTTTTGCTCAAAGGGCCTTCCCCGCTTCTTGATCCGCTCCCTTAAGGTGGGTAGGCTCGCCCGGAGGTAGATGAGAAGATCGGGCTTCCTGAGGGCTGGGGACACGCTCTGGAAGAGGTCCAGGTAGGTCCGCCAGTCCCGCTCCTTCAAGTGGCCTTCCCGGTAGAGGTTCTGGGCGAAGACCAGGGCGTCCTCATAGACCGTGCGGTCCTGCACCACGGCCTTCGCCCCGTTCACCTCCAGGAGGTGCTGGCGCAGCCTCCGGGCCAGGAAGAAGACCTGGGAGTGGAAGGCGTAGGCCCCCATATCCCGGTAGAAGTCCTCCAGGTAGGGGTTTTCGCTCACCGCCTCGTACACCGGCTTCAGCCCGAAGGCCTCTGAGAGCAAGGCGGTGAGGGAACTTTTGCCGCTACCGATGTTGCCGGCGATGGCCAGATACATGTTGGACCTCAGATGGTCCTGCCGTCCTGGGCAAGGTGGGCCTTCACCAGGGCCACCACCCGGTCCTGGTCGGGGCCGGGTTGGCTGTAGTCCAGCTGGTCCGCTTCCAGGACCAAAAGGGGATGGGCGTAGCGGGCAAAGTGACGCTCGTACGCTTCGGAGAGGGCCTCGAGGTAGGCGGGGTCCATCCCCTCCTCAAAGGGCCTGCCCCGTTTCCTTATCCGCTCCAACAGCACGGGCACCGGGGCCCTCAGGTAGACGGTGAGGTCGGGTGGGGGAAGCTTCAGGGAAAGCTCCCGGTAAAGGTCCAAGTAAAGGTTCCACTCGGGGCCCTCCAGGTTGAGGCTCGCGAAGATGGCGTCCTTGTCAAAAAGGTAGTCGGCCACCACCCCACCGAAGAGGGGTCTTTCCCGGAGGCGGGAGAGCTGCCGGTAGCGGGAAAGGAGGAAGAAGACCTGGGTCTTGAAGGCGTAGCGCTTTCGGTCCTGGTAGAAAAGGGGCAGGAAGGGATTTTCCTCCACCACCTCCAGAAGGGGCTCGGCCCCAAACCTTTGCGCAAGAAGCTGGGCCAGGGTGGTTTTGCCCGCACCGATGGGGCCTTCTATGGCGATGTACACGCTTACCTCCGCAGGGTAGCCTAACGGCTGGCAGGCCGGGCCACCATGGTGAGGGTGACCTCGAGCCTTCGTCCCTCCCGCCAAAGGGTTAGCCGCACCCGGTCCCCAGGGCGGTAGCGGGCGATGAGGCGGACCACCTCCGCTTTATCCTTCACGGCCTTGCCGTTCACCGCCAGGATCACATCCCCCAGGGCCAAAAGCCTCCCCTGGGCGTCCCGCTGGGCTCCCCTTAGGCCGGCCCGGGCCGCGGGGCTTCCTGGATCCACCCGGTCCACCATGGCCCCTTGGGCCGTGGTGAGGCCCACCGCCCTGAGGAGCACCGGCGGAAGTTCATCCAGGCTGACCAGGCTGGCCCCCAGCCAGCCCCGCTGGGGAATGCCAAACCGCTCTAGGTCCCGTACGCTTTGGGCCACCAGATCCGCCGGGATGGCCACCCCGATTCCACCCACCCCCGAGGGTCCTCCCACCACGTCCGCCACCACCCCGATCACCTCCCCTTGTAGGTTGAGAAGGGGACTACCCGAGTTGCCCACGGTGAGGGGGGCGTCGGTGAAGAGGTACTCCCCCACCTCGGCCCCCACGCTGGGGTCAGGGGAGGGGACCTCGAGGGGGCCTATGCCGGAGAGGATCCCGTAGGAGGCCAGGGGTCCTTGTCCGAAGGGAAACCCCACCACCACCACCCCCATGCCCAGGGGAAGGCTGGTGCTGGGGGTCTTGCTGAAGGCCAGCACTCGAGGGGCCTGGAGGCCGCGCACCGTGAGGAGGGCGAGGTCAATCCCTGGGTCCACGGCGAAGCGCTCCGCAGGAAAAGTGCGCCCATCCGTGAGGCGGACGGTAAGGTCGGCAAGGCCCTGGACCACGTGGTAGTTGGTAACCACCCGGAAGGGGCTCACGAAGAACCCCGTACCCACCACCTGGTTCTCCCCAGGGGCGGTGGGGGAGCCCTGGACCCGGACCACCGCGGGCAGGGCCCTCTGGATCACCTGGCTTCGGGCCACCTCCTCGGGGGAGACCAGGCGCTGGCCCAGGGCCAAGAGGGAAAGGAGGAGGGCGGCGAGGACGAGGCGCATGCCCTTACATTACCTCAGGGGCGGGGATGCCCAGGAGGGAAAGCCCCGTCTTCAGGGTTTCTTGCAGGCTCCTCACCAGGCCAAGGCGGAGTTCCCTCAGGCCCTGGGGTGCCGTGAGCACCGGGGTGGCGGGCCTCCCGTCCTCCTTGGCGTTGTAGTAAGCGTTCCAGCTGGCGGAAAGGTCCAGCAGGTACTGGGCCAGGACGTGGGGGGTTTTCTCCTCGGCGGCCTCCAGCACCGCCTCCTCAAAGTCCAACAGGGCCAGGGCCAGCTCCCGCTCGTACGGGGTGGCCTGGGCGAAATCGGGCTCGCCCCACGCCCCGGCCTTGCGCAGGATGCTGTGGGCCCGGGCGTGGGCGTACTGCACGTAAGGCCCCGTGTCCCCTTCAAAGGAAAGGGCCTCGGCGTAGCGGAAATCGATCTGCTTTTTGGGTTCGGTCTTCACCATGGCGAAGCGGATGGCTCCCAGGGCCACCATCTTGGCCGCTTCCTCCTTGGCGGGGTGCCTGGGGTTCTTCTCCTCGATGACCTTGAGGGCCCGCCGCTCTGCCTCCTCCAGGACCTCGTCCACGCTCACCGCAAGGCCCTTCCTCCCCGACATCTGCTTGCCCTCCAGGAGCACGGTCTCGTAGGCCAGGTGGAAGGCGCCTTCCGCCAGATCCGGCCTCCCCGCCAGGGCCAAGGCCGCCCGCACCAGGGCCTGGGGGTGGCTTTGGCGCACGTCGATGACGTTCACGGTTTCCTTGGCCGCTGGGGTGTAGGGCTCCCCCTCGGGGGCGCTGGTCCTTAGGGCGGGGTAGTAGGGGTTTTCGTAGGGACGGAAGGGGAGGCCCTGGAGGAGGCCCATCTTCCAGAACTGGAAGGCGATGTCCTTGGCGTAGTAGGTGGCCGCCCCCCCGGAGCGAACCAGGACGAAGTAGGGGTCTTCCAGCCCGGGGATGAAGGGGCTTGCGTCCATGACCAAAGCCCCGGCGTACTTGCCCTCAGCGGGGCGGAAGACGTGGGGGCTTCGTTCCAGGATTTCCAGAGCCTGGCCCAGAAGCCCCGCCCGCACGATGTCCGACTCCCAGACCAGAAGGTCGTAATGAGCATTCAGGGCCTTCATGGTGGCCATCTGGGCCAGGAGGATGCGGTTGACATCTTCCCTGAGTTCCCCCCGCTCCAGGGCGTGGAGGACTTCCTCTATCCCCCCCTGGAGGCTTTCGTACTCGGGGTCCTGGTGGAGGCGCACGTAGGCCCTGCCGGCGAAGTGGTCGTACTTCTCCTTCCCGTCCCAGGTGAGGCCGTAGTGCCTTAGGGCGAAGAGGGTTTCCGCTGCCTGGCGCCCGGTGTCGTCGATGTAGTTCAGGACCAGGACCTCCCGCCCCGCATAGGCCAGGATGCGGGCCAGGCTGTCCCCGAGGGCGATGTTCCGCAAGTGGCCCACGTGGAGCTCCTTGTTGGGGTTCACCGAGGTGTGCTCCACCAGGACTAGCCCTTCCCGCTTGGGGAAAGGCCCCTTGGGCCTCAGGGCTTCCTTCAGGAGGTCTTCCGTGCGGATGCGGAAGTTCAAATACCCCCCCACGGGGATGGTCTCCTCCACAAAGGGGGGCAGATCCAGGCGGGCCTTGAGCTCCTCGGCGATGGCCTGGGGGGGTTTCCTTAGCTCCTTGGCCAAGGCGAAGAGGGGTACCCCGTAGTCCCCGGGCTTGTCCTTGGGGGCCCGGGCCACCTTGAGGCGGAGGTCCAGGCCCAGCTCCTTAAGGGCGGTGTGAATGGCCTCTTCCAGGGCGCGGCGCACCATCAGGGGGTTATCTTACCCCAGGTGTTTAAGGTGGGTTTAGGCGACGCTGGTTAATCTGGGAATCAGAATGGGATGGCAACGGTGGGGTGGGTTAACGCTCTTGTTCCTGGGGGTAGCCCTTTCCCAGGGCATGTTGGCGGCGGGCTCTGGGCATAGCCTCTTCCTTAAGCAAGGCGTGGTTAAACTGGGCGCTTTGTGGGGATGGGGCTGGAATTACCATGGCCAGCTGGGAGACGGAACCTTTTTAAATCGTAACCGCCCGGCGCTTTTGCTGCAGGGTGTGGTGGCCGTGGCGGCGGGCGAGGGCCACACCCTGGCCTTGGACCCAGAGGGGAGGGTGCTGGCCTTTGGCCGCAACGAGGAGGGCCAGCTGGGCTTGGGTTCCTTGGCCAGCCAAGGCCGGCCGGTGCGCGTGGAGGGGTTGCCCAGGATCGTGGGCGTGGCGGGAGGATACGCGCACAGCCTTTTTCTGGCGGAGGGCGGGGTGGTGTACGCCTCTGGGGCCAATGGGGAGGGCCAACTAGGCGATGGCACCTACGAGATGCGGAAGTCCCCGGTGCGGGTTCAGGGGCTTCCCCCGATAATGGCGGTGGCGGCGGGGTACTTCCACTCCTTGGCCATCACCCGCGAGGGGCAGCTTTACGCTTGGGGGGCCAACCTTTCGGGCCAGCTGGGGGACGGCACGGTGGAGTCCCGCTCCCGGCCCTTGCCGGTGGAGGGCTTATCCGCGGT
The DNA here is from genome assembly GCF_021462405.1 of Thermus tengchongensis. Classification (NCBI taxonomy): domain Bacteria; kingdom Thermotogati; phylum Deinococcota; class Deinococci; order Thermales; family Thermaceae; genus Thermus; species Thermus tengchongensis. Next base: position 172,799 of record NZ_JAKEDU010000002.1, read on the forward strand.
GGTCCAGGCCGTGGGTGGGGGTAGCTTCAGTGCGGCCCTCTTGGGGGATGGCTCGGTGTATGTCTTCGGTCTGGATTCCGCTACACCAAAGCGGCTTGCAGGCTTGCCGCCAATAGTGGCCTTGGCGGCGGGCCGGGAGCACCTCCTTTGCCTGACCCGGGAAGGGGAGGTGTGGGCCTTAGGGGCCAACGAGTCCGGTCAGCTGGGGGACGGTACCCAGGAAGGGCGGATGGAGGCCCGCCGGGTGGAGGGTTTAAGAGGAGTCGTAGCCATTGCGGCTGGGGATGCCCATAGCCTGGCCCTGACCGGGGAAGGAATCCTATATGCCTGGGGAAGGAATGAGTACGGGCAACTGGGCGACGGAACCCGGGAGAATCGCCTCAGGCCAGTGGTGGTCAAGTTTCCTTAACAGGGGCATCCAGGGCAGCTTTTAAAGCCTCTGCGACCTTGCGGTTCATGCCGGCCAGGCGGGCAAGCTCCTCCAAAGGGGCTTCCCTCAAAGCCTTAAGCCCCCCGTAGCGCTCCAGGAGGAGGCGCTTGCGGGTTTCCCCGATGCCGGGTATGCCGGCAAGCACCTGGAATAGCTCCTGGCTCCTCCGCTTTTGGTGGTAGCGGAGGCCGTTTTGGTGGGCCTCGTCCCGCAGATGGATGAGGAGCCTTAAGGCGGGGTGGGTGAGGGGCAGGCGGATCTCCCGCCCCTCAGGGGTGATGAGGACCTCCTCCTTCTTGGCCAGGCCCACTAGGGGAAGGCGGAGCCCAGCCTGCTCTAGGGCCCTTGCCGCCGCCCGCACCTGGCCCAGGCCGCCGTCGATGAGGAGGAGGTCGGGGAGGGGAAGGTCCTTGAGGCTTCCCGTATAGCGGCGAAAGACCCCTTCCTCCATGGCGGCGTAGTCGTCGTTGCCCGCCTTGAGGCGCATCCGGCGGTACTCCGCCCGCTTGGGCCTTCCCCCCTCAAAGACCGCCAGGGAGAAGACCCGGGCCTGGCCCTGGAGGTGGCTTACGTCGTAGCCCTCGAGGCGGTAGGGCCGGGTGGGCAGGCCCAAGAGCTCCTGCAGGGCCTTGAGGGCGGGGTGGTCCCCGCGCCTTTCTCGGAGCTTGAGCTCGGTTTCCAGGGCGAGCCGGGCGTTCCTCTCGGCCAGCTCCAGGAGCCGCGCCTTCTCTCCCCTTTGGGGCACCCTAAGCTCCACCTTGCGCCCGGCCCGGCGGCGGAGGAGCTCCTCCAGGCCCTCCAGGTCCTCCAGGGGGAAGGGGAGGAGGATGAGGGGGGGGAGGGGGGAGGCCTCGAGGTAGTGGTCCCTGAGGAAGGCCCAGAGGATTTCCTCCGGGCTCGTCTCCTCCTTCTCCACCACCCGGCTAATGCGCCCCAGGATGCGGCCCGAGCGCACCTGGTAAAGCTGCACCACGGCCAAAGGCCCCGCCTGGGCCAGGCCCAGGAAGTCCAGGTCGCCCAGCTCCGGGTCAAAGGCCTGCTGGGCAGTGGAGAAGAAGGCCTTGAGGGCTTCCATCTGGTCGCGGAGCTCCGCCGCCCGCTCGAACTCCAGCCGCTTGGCCGCTTCCCGCATCTTGGCCTCCAGCTCCCTTAGGAGCCCATCCACCTTTCCCTCCAGCACCGCCTCCACCTGGCGCACCACCTCCCCGTAGGCCACGGGGTCGGCTAGGCCCACGCAGGGGGCTAGGCAGCGGCCCATGCTGTAGTTCAGGCAGGGGTAGCGCTTCCTTTTCATGGGGTAGCCCGAGTTCTTGCGCAAGGGGAAGAGGCGGTCGATGAGGGTTTTGATGCGCCTAAGGGCGCTGGCTTCGGGGAAGGGCCCGTAGTACTTGGCCCCGTCCGCCTCCACCCGCCGCACCACCAGGAGTGTGGGGAAGGGCTCGTGGGTGAGCTTCAGGAAGGGGTAGTGCTTGTCGTCCTTGAGGAGGACGTTGTAGGGCGGGCGGTGGGCTTTGATGAGGTTGGCCTCGAGGAGGAGGGCCTCCACCTCGTCCCGGGTGGCGATGAAGTCCAAGGCGGTGGCCTCCTCCGCGATGCGGGCCGCCTTGCCCTCGGCGTGGAAGTAGCTCCGCACCCGGGCCCTGAGGTTTTTGGCCTTGCCCACGTAGAGGACCTCCTCCCCCCGCCGCCAGAGGTAGACCCCGGGGGCCTCGGGGAGAGGAGGAAGCTCGGCAAGCCGCACAAGCTTCATTGTAGAGTGCCCCTATGGAGCCCGTCATGGTGGATGCCCACCTGGACCTGGCCCATAACGCCCGCGCCCTGGGGCGGGACCTCACCCTCCCCCTGGACCGCCTGCGGGAGGTGGACCCCCACCCCGAAACCCCCCTGGTGACCCTGGAAAGCCTCCGGGAAGCAGGGGTGGCCGTGGTCTTCGCCACCCTCTTCGTGGACCCCCGGGAGGGCGGGCGGGAGGACTGGGAGGAGGAGGTCTGGGTCCAGCTTCACCTCTACGAGGCCTGGGAGGCCCAGGGCTTGGTGCGGCTTGTGCGGGATGGGCGCGGGTTGGAAGCCCATCTCCAGCGCTTTCCCCAGGACCGGGTGCCGGGCCTTCTCCTCCTCCTGGAAGGGGCCCACGCCCTGGCCTCCCCCGAGGACCTCCTCCCCCTAAGGGAGCGGGGTCTAAGGCTCCTTTCCCTCACCTGGGCCATGGGGAACGCCTACGCTGGGGGCAACGCGGAGGAGGGCCCCCTCACCGAGCGGGGCAAGGCGCTTTTGCAGGCCATGGCCCGTTGGGGCGTGGCCCTGGACCTCTCCCACCTGGCGGAAGAGGCGGCTTGGCAGGCCCTCGAGGTCTTCCCGGGGCCGGTGTGCGCCACCCACGCCAACGCCCGGGCCTTGGTGCCCTCCCCCCGCCACCTTTCCGACCGGCTCATGGAGGCGCTAAGGGAGCGAGGCGGGGTCTTGGGCCTGGTGCCCTTCAACGCCTTCTTGGACCCCGGCTGGAAGCGGGGCGACCCCAGGCTTCCCCTGGAGGCCTTTTTCCGCCACAAGGCCCATGCGGAGGCCATCCTGGGCCCAGGGGGAGTGGGCCTGGGCACGGACTGGGACGGGGGGTTTGGCCTGCAGGCGGTTCCCCAGGGCTTGGACCGCCACCGGGACCTCCGGGCCCTAGGGGACGCGGGCTTCTTAGGGGAAAACTGGCTCCGCTGGCTAAGGGGATGGCTCTAAGGGCACCACCGCCAGGGTGCACCGGCTTGCCGCCACCAGCCTTGCCTCCTCGTCGTAGACCTTGACCTCCCAGACCTGGGTGGTGCGGCCCACGTGCAAGGGCTTCCCCACCGCCCGGATGACCCCTGTTTGCTTCTTGCGGATGTGGTTGCAGTTGATCTCCAGCCCGAAGGCCGCATGCCCCGGGGGGCAATTCAGGAACCCGCCCACGCTGGCCACGCTTTCCGCCAGGGCCACCGTGGCTCCTCCGTGGAGGAAGCCGAAGGGCTGGTGCACCCTGGGGGTCACCTCCAGCTCGGCCACCACCTCCTCCTTCTCCAGCTTCAGGTAGCGCACCCCCAGGGTGCTGTCCAGGGTTTCCCGACCGAGGACGCGGTCCAGTTCCATGCCCTGGAGTATAAAGAAGGCCGTGGCTGACCTGCGCCTGTTCCCCGGGCTGCTGGCTCCTCCCAGCGGCCTGGACTTTCTCGCCGGGCTTCCGGCGGAAGAGGGGCTTCACCTGGTGGCCTTCGGGGAGGGGGCGATCCCCGCCTTGCAGGTGGCCTTCCGCGAGCAGGCCAAAAGCTTGGTTCTGCTTTCGCCTATCGTGCGGAAGGACGCCCTCTTGGCGGCGAAGGTGGCAGCGCTCCGCTTTGGCCTAGAGCGGGGCGGGGTGGAGGGCTTCGCCCAGGTGGGCCGGGCCCTTTTCTTCGGACCGGAGAGCGTGGGTGACGAGGAGATCTTCGCCGCCTGGCGGGAGGGGCTTTCCCGGGAGGGGGTGGAGGCCTGGCTCTCCCGGGTGGAGGCCTTGGGGGACGAGCGCCGCTGGCTGCGGGGCACGGGGGCCCGGGTGCTGGTGATCCAGGGGGCCTGGGACGCCTTTACCCCTCCTTTTTACGGCAAGGAGGTGGCGGACTTCGCCAAGGGGGAGGCGGTGCGCTTTGCCCTCGAGGGGGCGGGCCACTTTGTGCCTTGGGAAGCAAGGGAGGAGGTCTTGGACCTGGTGAAGGACTTCGTGTCGGGAGAGGGCTTTCGTCCCCTACCGGGTGGGCTGGCCTTATGAGGCGCACGGGCTACCTGCACCTATACGGCCTGAACCTGGTCTTTGACCGGGTGGGCCGGGGTCCTGCCGTCCTCCTGCTGGCGGAGGAGGCCAGCCTGTGGCCGGAGGAACTCCCTCAGGGCTACACCTTTTACCTCCTGGACCTCCCGGGCCACGGGCGCACCGGAGGGCCTAAGATGAGCCCCGAGGAGTTAGCCGAGTACGTGGCGGGCTTTGTGGTCATGACCAACCTCGGCTCGCCCCCCATCCTGGTGCGGGGCTTAGGGGAGGCGGTGGGGGAGGTACTTAGGGGGAGGGGGTATCGGGTATTCCCTGGAGATTCCCTAGCGCAAAGCTTGCGAATGGCGGTGAATATGGAGTAGTATGCACATAGGAGGTGTGGATATGCGCAGGATTCTGGGTGTTTTAGCGGTGGCGTTCGGTCTGGGCATGGCGCAATTTTCCGTGGAGAACTTAAAGCCCTCCCTGGCGGTGGTGGGGGGTACCCAGGGCTTTGGCCTCGAGGCCTCCTGGCACTGCCTCCTCTTCCAGCCCCCGGTGGGGGAGGTGCGGCCAGCTTTGGATATCGCTAATGACTTACACGGCAACTGGAACGGGGCCTTCCTCTTCCGCTACCTCTATCCCCTGGCCGAGGGTTTGAAGGGGGGCGTGGGGCTTGGGGTGGTCATCCCTGGCTTCCATTTCGGCAACACCAGCCTTTACTTCCGGGCGGATGCCGAGTATGACCTCAAGGCTACCTTAGGAGTGCCGCTTTTCCTGGGCGGGGACCTGGGCGTCGCCGCGGGCAAGCTGGCGGCCCAGCTCAAGGTGGGCTACCGCTTCTAAGTGCCCCGTCGTGGCTTGCGCCACGACGGGGGCCCCAAAGAGGCCATGAGCAAGCCGCTTTGGCTTTGGCCGGTGGGGCAACCTTTGCGTGCGGGTACTTAGCAGCTACCCAGCGCTGGAGGAGGGTTTAGCCCTCCCCCAGGGTTTCTTCCTCTTCCGGGGCATCCACCTCCACCTTCATCACCTCCCTCAGGAGGCTAGTGGCGTAAGAGCCCTTGGGGAGGAAGAAGGTTAGCCAAAGCCCTGCTGGGGTTTCCTCCAGGGTCCACTCCGTAAGGGGGATGCGAATGGGCCTCCGTGCTCCCCGGCGGGCTCGGAACTCCTCCCGTTTCAGGTCATAGCGGGCCAGGATTTCGTCTTCCAGCGCCCTGGCCTCCCCTTGGGCCTCGGGGTACTTCTTGCCGAAGAGGGGCCCCGTGGCGCTGATCTCCAGCCTGAGGGCCCTTTCCGCCTCCTCCTCCCGCTCCACCAGAAACTCCCCTCCCGTGGCGTGCTTCTTGGCCCAGTCTCCAGGGATGACCCGGTCGTAAAGCCCCCTCTCCATCCTCAAGGCCACCCAGTCGTTGAAGAGGAGGCTCTGGAGGCTTCCCACCAGGAAGCGCTTGAGCCAGGGGCTACCCCGGCCCTTGCCCCGCTTCACCAGCTCGTAGCCCCGCACGGGGTTCTGCCCCCCAAGGCCGAAGCGCTGGGGGCCGTAGTAGTTGGGAAGGCCCTTTTCCGAGAGCACTCTCAGGATGGCCTCTGCCCGCTCCTTGCCCTTTGCCCCTCGGATGAGGATGCGGAAGCGGTTGCCCTTGAGGTGGCCGGTGCGGAGCTTGTTGGTGTGGAGGCCCGCGTCCAGAAGCCTTACTCCGCGGAGGTTTTCCAAAAGGCAGAGGGCGTCCTCGTGCTGGCGGGGGATGGAGAACCACTGCCGGGTTTTGGCGTGCTTGTCCTTGAGTCCCGCCACCCCGATGGCCTTTTCCGGAACCCCCACCTCGTCCCGCAGGAACTCCACCACCTGGCGGGTGGTGAGGCCTTCCTTTTCTAGGAGAAAGTAGAGGTGCTCCCCTTCCCCGCTGGGCAGGTAGGCGGGCACCTCCTCCACCTGGAAGTCCTCGGGGAGGAGGCGGATCGTGCCCCCCACGCCGGGGAGGTCTTGGGTGAGAAAGGGGTAGCGCTCGGGGCGAAAGACGAGGTCCATCCCCCTATTCTGGCTCAGGGGAGGGCCTTGAGCCAAGACTCCAAAACGCCAAAGCCGTACCGGAAGAAGGCCTCCGAGGCCAGGTCCACCCCCGCCTTGGCCAGGATCTCCTTGGGGCTTTGGCTTTCCCCCGCCTCGAGGACCTCCAGGTACTTGGGCACGAAGGCCTCCCCCTCCTCCCGGTACTTGCCGTAAAGGGCCAGGACCACCAGGTAGCCCAGGGCGTAGCTGTAGGTGTAGAAGCGGTAGTGGACGAAGTGGGGGATGCCCGCCCAGGCCGCTTGGTCCAGCTCCGTCCACTCCACGGCCTCCCCGTAAAGCCGCACCTGTTCCTCCTGCCAGATTCCGTGGAAGGCCTCAGGGGAAAGGGCGGCCTCCTTGCGGGCCTCGAGGCTCCTGCGCTCAAAGAAGGTGTACATCACCTGGCGGAAGAGGGTGTTGACGGCGTCCTCCACCCTTTCCGCCAGGAGGAGGGTCTTTTGCTCCTCGGGAAGCTTTTCTAAGAGGAGGTCGTCCAGGAGGATCTCCGCGAAGACGCTGGCCGTCTCCGCCAGGGGGGTGGAGGCGCCAAAGTTGAGGAGGCGCTGCCGGCGGGCCAGGTAGAAGTGTACCCCGTGCCCGAGCTCGTGGGCCAGGGTGTGGGCGGCGTCCAGGTCGTCGGTGTGGTTGAGGAGGACGTAGGGGTGGGTGGAGGGAAGCCCCCCAGAGCAGAAGGCCCCACCCCGCTTGCCGGGGCGGGGGTAGACGTCGATCCAGCGCCGTTCAAAGAACTCCCGGGCGATTTCCTCCACCTGGGGGGAGAAGCGGCGGAAGGCTTCCAGGACCAGCGCCTTGGCCTCCGCAAAGGGCACCTTGGGCTTTTCCCGGCTCAGGGGGGCCAGGAGGTCGGGGCTCGCCACCTTCTCCTGCCCAAGCCGCCGGGCCTTCCAGCGGTAGTAGGCCTCCACCAGGCCGTAGTGGGCCCGGGTGGCCTCGAGGAGGGCCTCGATGTCCCGCACCTCCACCTCGTCCCGGAGGGCCACGGGCTCCAAGGGATGGCGGTAGCCCCTAAGGCGCAGGTCCTGGAGGTAGTCCAAATAGACCGCGTTGAAGACGGCGCTCAGCGTGGGCGCTTCGGCCAAGAGCTTGCCGTAGAGCACCCGGTGGGCCTCCCGCCGCACCTCGGGGTCGGGGTCGCGGCGAAGGGCCCGCACCTCCATCTCCGTGAGCTCCTTGCCCCCCACGGGGAAGCGGAAGCGGCCCGTGTACTCGGTGTAGAACTGGCTCCAGGCGCTTCTGCCCACCAGGCCCTTGAGGTTTAAAAGCTCCTCCTCCCGCTCGGAGAGGGTGTGGGGGGCGTAGGCCCGTTGCCTCTCCAGGAAGTGCCGGAGGTCGGCGAGGTCGGGCTCCGCTAGAAGCGCCTGGAAGGCCTCCTCGGGGAGCTTGCGCAGGGCCACCTCGAGGGGCACCAGGCGGTTGCGCACCTCGGTGTAGCGGTTCCGCACCCGGTCCAAAAGGGCCTTGGCGGCGGGGTCTTGGGTGCGGGTGGCGAAGAAGAGGGAGGCGTAGTTCAAGGGCTTGTAGGCCTTCTCCAAGGCTTCCTCATAGCGGCGGAAAAGGGCTTCTGCCCGCTTGGGGTCCAGGAGGTCCTTGGGGTCCAGTCCCTCTGCCAGGTTCAGGGCTTCGGTCAAATCCCCTTCCAGCCTGGGGTCCTCGGGGCCGGCATAGAGGTCGGAGAGCTCCCACTCCATGCCGCCCACTATACCCTTGCCTGGCGTATCCTGGGGGGCGTGGCCGCTTTGGTGATCTACAAGAACCGGCCCGCCTTGGCGGAGGAAAGGGGCGATAAGCTGGAGCTCACCCTACCCGATGGGGCTAGGGCCCGGGTGCGCCCCAAGGATGTCCTCTTTCTCCATCCTGGCCCCGCCCAGCTCCCCCTGGAGGTGCCCGAGGGGGAGGAGGAAGCGGCCTGGGAGCTTTTGCAGGGCCAGGCGGTGAGCCTGAAGGAGCTGGCGGAGTTGGTCTACGGTGCCTACACGCCGGAGGCCGCCTACGGGGCCTACCTCCTGGCCCAAAGGGGGGAGCGGTTTGTCCTCGAGGGCGACCGGGTGCGGGCCCGCACCCCCGAGGAGCTTGCCGCCCTCCTGCGGGCCAAAAGGGCGCGGGAAGAGCGGGAGCAGGCCTTCCAGGAGGCGGTGGGGAGGCTTAAGGAGGGGAGGTGGCTTCCCGAGGACCGCCCCCTCCTGGCCGAGGCCGAGGCCCTGGCCTGGGGGGAGCGGCGGGAAAGCCGCCTGATGCGGGCCCTGGCCCTCCCGGAAACCCCGGAGGCTGCCCACGCCCTCCTCCTGCGCCTGGGCCTCTGGCGGTGGGAAAACCCCCATCCCCGGCGCCTGGGCCTTCCCCTGAACCCTCCGGACCTCCCCCTGCCCCCTTTGCCCGAGGAGGCCCGGGAGGACCTCACGGGCCTCCCCGCCTTCGCCGTGGACGACGAGGGAAGCCAAGACCCCGACGACGCCGTCTACGCCGAGCGGGTGCCGGAAGGCTTCCGCCTCCTGGTCCACGTGGCGGACGTGGCCGCCCTAGTGCCCCCGGGAAGCCCCCAGGACCTGGAGGCCCTCCGCCGTGGGGCTAACCTCTACCTTCCTGAAGGCACGGTGCCCATGCTGCCCCAGGCCGCCACCGAGCGCCTGGGCCTGGGCCTTCAGCCGGTGTCCCCCGCCCTCACCTTTGAGCTTTGGGTTTCCGAGGAGGGGGAGCTTCTGGAGGAGCGCCTTTACCCCTCCTGGGTCCGGGTGCAAAGGCTCACCTACCGGGAGGCCCTGGGGGAGCCCGCCTTGGGGCCCTTGGCCGCCTTGGCCCAGGCGTTTCACCGGAAGCGCCTGGCCCAGGGGGCCTTGGACCTCGCCCTGCCCGAGGCGAAGGTGCGCCTGGAGGAAGGGCGGGTGCGCCTCACCCCCTTGCCCCCCTACGAAAGCCGCCTCTGGGTGCGGGAGGCCATGCTCCTGGCGGGCTACGCCGCCGCCCACCTGGCCCTCCGGGAAGGGCTTCCTTTCCCCTTTGCCACCCAGGAGGCGCCGAGCCGCAGGGTGGAGGGGGAGGGCCTCGCCGCCATGTGGGAGCAGAGAAAGCTCCTCAAGCGGGCCCAGCTCAAGGCGGTGCCCGCCCCCCACAAGGGCTTAGGCCTCCCCCTCTACGCCCAGGTGACGAGCCCCCTTAGGCGCTATTTGGACCTGGTGGCCCACCAGCAGCTCAGGGCCTGGCTCCGAGGGGAAAAGCCCCTTTCCCAGGAGGAGCTCTTGCAGCGGGTGGGGGCGGCGGAGGCGGTGGCTGACCTGGTGCGGGAGGCGGAGCGCAAGAGCAAGCTCCACTGGACCCTGGTCTACCTCCTGCAGGAGGGCTACGAGGGGCCGGGGGTCTTGGTGGAAAGGCGGGGTGGGCAGGGGGTTTTCCTCCTCCCCGAGCTCGGCCTCAGCGCCCAGGTGGCCTTGGCCCAGCCCCTTCCCCTAAACGCCGAGGTCCGCCTCCGCTTCCTCGAGGCGGACCTGGCCAACCTGGAAGCCCGCTTTGCCCTGGTTTAGGGGGCTACATGTGCTCGATCAGGGCCCGCCCGAACTCGCTGGTTTTGAGGAGGGTGGCGGGCTTGCCCTCCGCCACCAAGAGGCGGTGGAAGTCGTAGGTGACAAGGCCCTTGGCGATGGTGCGCTCCATGGCCTGGAGGATGAGGTCGGCGGCCTCGTTCCAGCCCAGGTAGCGGAGCATCATCTCCCCGGAGAGGATGACGCTGGAGGGGTTCACCTTGTCCTGGCCCGCGTACTTGGGGGCGGTGCCGTGGGTGGCCTCAAAGACCGCATGGCCCGTGAGGTAGTTGATGTTGGCCCCGGGGGCGATGCCAATGCCCCCCACCTGGGCGGCCAGGGCGTCGGAGATGTAGTCCCCGTTGAGGTTCAAGGTGGCGATCACCGAGTACTCGTCGGGGCGGAGGAGGATCTGTTGCAGGAAGTTGTCGGCGATCATGTCCTTGATGACGATTTCCCGCCCGGTGCGGGGGTTCTTCAGCACGTGCCAGGGCCCGCCGTCCAGGGGTACGGCCCCGTACTTCTCCCGGGCCAGGGCGTAGCCCCACTCCCGGAAGGCCCCTTCCGTGAACTTCATGATGTTGCCCTTGTGCACTAGGGTGACGCTGGGGAGGTCCTCCTTGATGGCGTATTCAATGGCCGCGGCCACCAGGCGCTCCGTGCCCTCCTTGGATACGGGCTTGATGCCGATGCCGGAGGTCTCGGGGAAGCGGATCTTGGCGTAGGCCTTGGGGAACTCCCGCTTGAGGAAGTCCAGGACCTTTTGCACCTCCTCCGTGCCCGCGGGCCACTCAATCCCGGCGTAGATGTCCTCGGTGTTCTCCCGGAAGATGACCATATTGACCAACTCCGGGTGCTTCACCGGGCTTGGCACCCCTTTAAACCAGCGCACGGGGCGCACGCAGGCGTAGAGGTCCAGCTCCTGCCTTAGGGCCACGTTGATGGAGCGGATACCCCCGCCCACCGGGGTGGTTAGGGGCCCTTTGATGGCCACCAGGTACTCCCGGATGAAGTCCAGGGTTTCCTGGGGTAGCCAGATGGGCTCCCCATAGACCTGGTTGGCCTTCTCCCCGGCGTAGATCTCCGCCCAGGCGATCCTGCGCTTGCCGCCGTAGGCTTTGGCTACCGCCGCGTCTAGGACGGGCTGGGCCGCTCTCCAGATGTCGGGGCCGGTGCCGTCCCCCTCGATGAAGCCGATGATGGGGCGGTCCGGAACCTGGAGGACCCCGCCTTGAATGGTGATCCGCTCGCCGTCTTCCGGAACCCGGATGTGCTGGTAGGCCATAGCGTACCTCCAGGCCCTAGCATATCCCTTCCGCGGGGGAAAAGTGTCCTAGACTTGGCCTATGCCGGACATCGTGGTGGTGGGGGCAGGCATCGTGGGGGCGGCCTCGGCCTTCCGCCTGGCGGAGGCGGGGCTTAGGGTCTTGGTTCTGGAAAAGGAGGCCACCTTCGCCCAAGGCTCCACAGGGCGGAGCGCCGCTGGGGTCAGGGTGCAGTTCTCCGAGCCCTGGAACATCCTCCTTTCCTACCACTCCATCCTGGAGTACCAAAGGATCCCGGAGGCCGGCTACCGGCCCATCGGCTACCTTTTCCTGGTGCCGGAGGCCTTGAGGGAGGTCCAGGAGGAGGCCCTGGCCACCCAGAGGGCCCTGGGGGTGCCGGTGGAAAAGCTCACCCTCGAGGCGGCCCAAGCCCTGGTGCCCTTCCGGGAGGAGGGCCTGGCCTACGCCACCTTTGGCCCCATGGACGGGATCATTGACCCCCACGGGGCCACGGCCCATTACCTGCGGGAGGCCAGGCGCCTTGGGGCCGAGGTGCGCTTTTCCGAGCCCCTGCTTGGGGCGCAGCGGAAGGGGAGCGTTTGGTGGGTGGCGACCCCCAAGGGGCGGTACGAGGCCCCTTTCCTCCTCCTTTGCACCGGGGCCTGGACGGGGGCGGTGGGGCGGGGCCTGGGCCTGGAGATCCCCATCCACCCCGTGCGGCGCATGGTCTACGCCACGGCCCCTGCCCCTTTCCCCCATGCCTTCCCCCTCACCATCGACCTGGCCACGGGCTTTTACCTGCGCTCGGAGGGGCCCAGGGTGCTCCTGGGCCGCTCCAATCCCGCCGAGCCCCCCGGCTTCGCCGAGGGGATGGATTGGGAGTGGCTTGGGCCCACCCTCGAGGCGGGCCTTTTCCGCTTCCCCTTCCTGGAGGGGCTCGCCCTGGACCGGAAGGCCAGCTGGTGGGGCTACTACGAGGTGACCCCAGACCACAACCCCATCCTGGGTTTTGTGGAGGAGGGGCTTTTGGTGGCGGCGGGTTTTTCCGGCCACGGGGTGCAGCAGGCGGCCATGGTGGGGAGGCTCATGGCGGAGGAGGTGGTCCATGGGAAGGCGAGGAGCCTGGACATAACCCCGTTCCGCTTGGATCGCTTCCGGGAGGGGCGTTTCCTGAAGGAGAAGGGGATCGTGTAGGCTAGGGGTGTCCTGCAAGGTGGTTTGGGGGCCCACCGGGACGGAAGAGGGGTTTTATGAGGATGTTGCTGGCGGGCGTGTTGTTTTTGGGGTTGGCCTTGGGGCAGGCCGTGGTCAAGGGCTTGACCCCGGCCGAGGTGGAAGGGATTCTCAAGCAGGCGGGTCTTGCCTACGAGAAAACGGGTGCCCAGGAGTTCCGTCTGGAGATGGCTGGCTTGACCAAGGTCTGGCTCTACCTGGATTTCTGTCAGGAGGAGCGGTGCGGGGTCCTGACCCTAAGCGCTGGCTTTACCCTGGAGGAGGTGCCGGACCTCGAGGCCGTAAACGCCTGGAACCGGGACCGCCGCTTCAGCCGGGCCTTTTTGGATGAGGAGGGAGCCGTGTGGGTGGAGTCGGACCTGGACCTCACGGGCGGGGTGAGCCTGGGGGCGGTAAGGGGCTTCTTGGACCTTTTCGCCGAAGAAATCCTCCCCGCCTTCATGGATCACATCGGCTTTGAACCTTGACCGCCTGGGGGCCCTCCCCTAAGATGGGGATTGCCTGGTGCGCCCGTGGCGGCGTAGCTCAGGTGGTCAGAGCACACGACTCATAATCGTGGTGTCGTGGGTTCGAGTCCCACCGCCGCCACCAGCAAGGGAAGGCAAAGCTTCACCCCCCGGTAGCGTGGCCGGGGGGTGTGGCTTTTTGGGGGGCTCGAGGGAGAATCCAGGGACCGGGGTTGGTTTTGAGGGCCTCGATGTTGCTACACTGGAAACCACGGGGTCCGGGATCCCCCCGGTCGCCCCTGGAGGAGTATGCGGGCGCACATCATCACCTTCGGATGCCAGATGAACGAGTACGACTCCCACCTGGTGGCCAGCGAGCTGGTAAGCCTCGGGTGGGAGCTGGTGGAGAGCGTGGAGGAGGCGGACTTCGTCCTGGTGAACACCTGTGCGGTCCGCGGGAAGCCCGTGGAGAAGGTGCGCTCCCTTCTGGGCCAGCTCCGCAAGGAGAAGGAGCGCCGGGGCCTCCTCATCGGGCTTATGGGCTGCCTGGCCCAGCTGGACGAGGGCCAGCAGATGGCCCGGAAGTTTGGGGTGGACCTGCTCTTGGGCCCTGGGGCCCTCACCTCCTTGCCGGAGGCCTTAAAGGGGAACGAGCGCTTCTGGGACCTCACCTTCAAGGAGGACCTCCTGGACTACATCCCCCCGCCCCCCAAGGGGGCCTTGTCCGCCCACGTGACCATCATCCGCGGGTGCAACCACCACTGCACCTACTGCATCGTCCCCACCACCCGGGGGCCCGAGGTCTCCCGCCACCCCGACCTGATCCTGAAGGAGATCGAACAACTGAAGGCGGCGGGAGTGGTGGAGATCACCCTCCTGGGCCAGAACGTGAACTCCTACGGCAAGGACCAGCCGGGCTTCCCCAGCTTCGCCGAGCTGTTGCGCCTGGTGGGGGGGATGGGCATCCCCCGGGTGCGCTTCCTCACCAGCCACCCCGTGAACTTCACCGACGACATCATCCAGGCCATCGCCGAAACCCCCGCCATCACCCGCTACATCCACCTGCCGGTGCAGTCGGGCTCCGACCGGGTGCTCCGCCGCATGGCCCGGGAGTACCGCCGGGCCCACTACCTGGAGCGCATCCGCAGGATCCGGGAGGTTTTGCCGGATGCCGTGCTTTCCACGGACATCATCGTGGGCTTCCCTGGGGAGACGGAGGAGGACTTCCAGGAAACCCTGAGTCTTTACGATGAGGTGGGCTACGACCAGGCCTACATGTTCATCTACTCTCCTCGGCCCGGTACTCCCGCCTACAAGCACTTCCAGGACCTGCCCCGGGAGGTGAAGGTGGAAAGGCTCCAGCGCCTCATCGAGAAGCAGAAGGAATGGAGCTACCGCCGCAACCTGGAGTGGGTGGGGAAGACGGTGGAGGTCCTGGTCCGGGGGGTGGCCAAGGAAGAAGGGTACGTGCAGGGGCACGACCGCGGGAACCACCCGGTGCTGGTTCCCGCCCACCAGGCTCCCACCCCGGGGCTCTACCAGGTGGAGATCAAGCAGGCTACCCCGCACCTGCTCTTCGGGGAAGTGGTGGGGGCCAGGGAGCCTGCCCCCATCCCCCTGCCCATGGCCTAGGAGGGAAGGGTGCGGGCTTTCATGCCGCTTTTGGTGAGCCTGGCGCTCTTCACTTTGGTCTTTGCCCTTTCCCGCTTCGCCCCCTGGGGGCTTGGCCTGGCCTTCTTGGGGGCCTTGCTGGCCTACCTGGGCGTGGAGCGCTGGCAGGGGGGGCTCCTGCGCAAGGGGCCCTCCCGGGCGGCTCTGGAAAGGCTGGCCATGAAGGAGGCTTGGCGGCGGGGCGGCTTGTTGCGGCCTCGAGACCTTGCTCCTTTCCTCCCCGAGGCCAGGGCCCGGGAACTGTTGGAGGGCCTGGCGGAGCGGGGACTCTGCCGAAGGGACGGGGAAGGCTTCCGCTTCTGAAGCTCTTGGAGGCGGCTTCCTGGGGCGGGGGTTCTTTCCCCCAAGGGAGGGGGTAGGCGTGGGTCTTGTGGGTGAGGCCGGGATTGTGGTCCTGGGGGCGGGGGTGGCGGGGCTCACCGCGGCCCGCTTCCTCTTGGAGCGGGGAGAGCGGGTGCTCTTGGTGGCCGAGGCCCTGGGGGAGGCAAGCCGGGTACCTGTGGCCCTGGTGAACCCTCTCCGGGGACGGCGCTTCACCTTGGCGGCGGAGGGGGAGCGGGCCCTCGAGGCGGCCCTAAGCTTTTACGGCCGTTTCGCTGAGCTGCACATGGGGGTTTTCCGCCCGGTCCCGGAAGGGGAGAGGGCCAAGGTGGCGGGCCGCCTGGGGGGGCTGAGGCACCGCTGGGAGGGGAAAGGGGTCCTTTTGGAAGACGCCTTCTGGCTTGAGCCCAGACTCCTTCTGGAGCGCCTGGCGGAGGGCTTGCCCCTCCTCAGGGCCAGGGTGGCCGCCTGGGAACCCCCTTACCTGGTCCTGGAAGGGGGGAAGAGGGTGCGGGGGGAGGTGCTGGTTTACGCGGGCGGTGGGCGGGGAGCGCACCTTTTGGGCCTCGAGGGGCGGCACACCCCGGGCCTCGTCCTCACCCTGCTGAACTACTTCCCCCGGGCCATCAGCTACCGGGTCTACCTGGCAGGCGCGGCCTTGGGCGGAAGCTACCTGCCCCACGAGGAACAGCCCCACCTGCCCCCGCCCACGGAAGGGGAGGTGGAGTGGCTCCTCGCAGGGGCTGAAGCCCTGGTGGGCTACCGCCCTCTGGTAGCCTCCGCCTGGCGGGGGTTGCGCTTCCGGTTAGGCCCCCTCCCCGGGGGCCGGGACCTTCCTTATCTCTTCCCCGTGGAGGGGGGCTTTGCCCTTACGGGCCTAGGCTCCACGGGCTTCCTCTACGCTCCCCTGCTGGCCGGGCGCCTGGCGGAGGCCCTAAGCTAAGGGTATGTACACGGGGGCGGTGCTGGCGGGGGGGCTTTCGCGGCGCTTCGGGGAGGACAAAGCCCTTTTCCCCTACCGGGGAAAGCCTCTTCTGCAATGGGTCTTGGAGAGCCTGGCGGGGGCGGAGGAGCGGTTTATCGTGGCTAACAGGCCCTATCCGGGCTTTGGGGTTCCCGTCTACCCCGACCTTCTGCCGGGGGCGGACAGCCTCTCCGGTTTGCACTCGGCCCTGGTCCACGCCCGCCACCCCTGGGTGGCAGTGGCGGCCACGGATCTGCCCTTCCTTACCCGGGGGTACTGGGAGTTCCTCTACGAGAAGGCTCTCGCCTCTCCTTATCCTGTGGTGGTCCCCTACAATCCGGAAGGGCACCTGGAGCCCCTCATGGCCCTGTACCACAAGGACTGCCTGCCCCAGGTGGAAAGGCAGCTTCGGGAGGGGGACTACCTGATGCGGCGGGTGATGGAAACCCTGGGGGCCACCTATATCCCGGCGGAGGAGGTGGTGGAGCGCTTCGGGGCCCAGGTCTTCTTCAACGCCAACCGCAAGGAGGAGCTTCCCTAGTCCCGCACCCGGATGCGGGCGGTGTGCACCCGGCTCCCGTCCAGGTAGAGCTCCAGCTCGTAGGCCCCAGGGGTCTTGGGGGCCAGGAGGGTGCCGCGGAAGGTGAGGTCGTCTACCCGTTCCAAGGGGACGATGAGGGGTCCGAGGCGCACCTCCACTCGGTTTGCCCGGCGGAGGAGGCGGGCCTCGAGGCGCACCTCCTCCCCGGGGTCCAAAAGGGCGGGGGTGGCTTGGAGGGTGGCCAGGGGGCCAGGCCGCACGGTGAGGTAGGCCCCGGCCTCCGCCCGTTCGGCCCCGCGCTCGGCCACCACCCTTAGCTCCAGGCTTCCCTGGCCCTCCACGGGGAGGTAGGCCCCGTAAAGCCCTTCCTCCAGGGGGCTTAGGGGGTAGGAGCGCCCCCCCAGTTCGGCCCAGACTCGGCTAGGCCCCCCTTGCACCTGAACCCGGAGGAGAAGCTCCGCCCCCGGCGGCAATACCGTGGGCAGGGGCAGGAGGACCACGGCCAGGCTTTCCTCCGTGAGGGTGCGCACGATCTCCCGCACCACCGGCCTTGCGGCCAGGAGCACCTGGGGCAGGGGGCCGGGCTGGAGGTCCAGGCTTAGGGGCTCGCCGGGTTCCTGGAGCTTGTCCAGGCTGGCCGGGTCCAGGCTCAGGGTGTAGCTCCCGGGGAGCAGGCCGCCCAGGACGAACACCCCCCTGCCGTCGGCCAGGGCGGTGCGGCTTTCCGTCCCTTGGAGCCGCACCCGGGCGTAGGGGAGGGGGGGTTCGCCCTCGTCCTTTTGGCCGTTGCGGTTTGCGTCCAGGTAGACCTGGCCCATGAGGCCCACCACCGTTTCCACGGGAAGGTCCAGGGGGAGGGTTTTCCCTCGCTCCACCCGCACCTCCGCCCGGCGGCGGAGGGCCAGGCTGGCCTCGAGGCTCCCCACCTCCAGCCGGTAGGTTCCGGGGTAGAGCTCCAGGCGGTAGCGCCCAGCCCCGTCCGCCACCGCTTCCAGCCCCCCCACCCGCACCCTGGCCCCCGGGAGAGGGGGTTCGTCAGGGCCCTTGACCCCGTCCCGGTTCCGGTCGTGGAAGACCACGCCCTCCACGTACCCCGTGGCCCGGCCGCCGAAGGCCTGGACCACTTCCTCGGGGGTGTCGAAACCCCCTTTGACCTCCAAGGTTCCCAAGGCGGTAAGCTGGAGAACCCCGGAGGCGTACCGGCCCTCGAGGCCCATGCCCCACACCCCTTCCCGATAGGCGAGGCCAAAACGGGCCTCCAACCGGTTTTGGTCCCAGTCATAGCCCAGGGCCGCGCTTCCCTCCAGGGGAGGAAAGGACCCTTGGGCGGCGAGCTGGAGGCGCCTGGTGTCGGTGGCCGTGTAGCCCACCAGCAGGCCAAAGTCCCGATCCCGGTAGCCGGCGTAAAGGCCCAGGTAGGGGCCTGTGGGATTCCGCCCCAGGTTGCCCCCAAGCTCCCATCCTGCCTCTCGGTAGCGGGCAGCCAGGCCCAGGACCAGACCCCCTTGGGTCCCCACCGTGCCGCTTAGGGAGAGGGGCCCCCCGAGGGGGCGGTAGGCCAGGGTGTAGAGGAGGCCGTAGGTATTGGCCAGCCGGAAGGTGAGGCTATGGGTAAAGGCTTCGTCAATGCGGTGGCTCAGGTTGGCGCTTCCCTGAAGGTTACCGGTGTCGTAGGCTACCTCGCCCTTGAACCCCAGGGGATCCTGGATCCGGGTGGCCCCTCCTAGGCGGAACCTGAGCCCTTCCAAGTACTCTAGCCTTCCCGTGAGGCTGAGCTCGCGGTTTTCCAGTTTGCCCTCGAGGCCGACGCCTGCCTGCAGGGCCTCGGGGTCGGCCCGGCGGTTCACCACCCCGTAGGGCACCAGAATTAGCCCTCCTTCCTGGAGGGCGTAGCCCAGGCTGAAGCGTTGCCCCAGCCCGCTCACGTGCCCGGAAACCTTCCACGGACCTTCCTGGTAGGTGCCGCCCGCGCTCAAGCCGCCCCCCGCCCAGGCGGCGTAGCCCTGGAAGGGGCCGAGCTCCCCATCCAGCCGGTAGACCCCGGGGTAGCCCCGGAAGCCCAGGGCGAAGCCCTCACCCAAAAAGGCCAGTTCCCCCGCGGGCCCCTCGGGCTTCAGGGCCAGGCTGGAAGCAAGGCGGACGTAGTCGGAAAGGGCGCCGGATAGGGAAAGCCCGAAGCCGTAGGAGAGGGTGTCCTGTCCGTACCGGCCTGTGAGGCCGAAGCGGTAGTAGAGGGCCTGGCGGGAGAGCTTCTCCGCCCCGGCGAAGGGGCGGATGACGGTTTCCACCACCCCGTAGGCCCGCACCTTGGGGTCCAGGCCCGAGTAGGCGAAGACCGTGGCCGTGTCCCGGTTGCGCCCCACCAGGCGTAGCTCCAGCCGCACCTCCTTGGCCTCCCCCGGCTCCAGGTCCAGCACCTCTTGGGAGAGGCGGTAGGGGAGGAGGCTCCGCACCTCCAGGCGCACCCGGTCCGGGGCGTTGCCTGCGTTGCGCACGCTCAGGGTGTAACCGAGGCTTTCCCCCTCCACCCCCTCGGCCCCGGGGGGAACCCGGAGCTCCACCCCGGCCCGCACGGGGATGCGCACCCGCACGGTGCGGGTTTCCCGGGCGTCCCGCAGGACCAGGGGGTGCTCCCCCGCCCGGGCTTCCGGCCCCACCAGGAAGTTCAGCACCCCCTCACCCTCCACCGCTTCGGTGAGGGGGATGAGGCCCTGGGGCACCTCCGCCGCCTGGATGCGCCCTTCCCCCCGCACGGGTACGCTGAGGAAGCCGCCGGGCTGGGCTTCCAGGGCCTCGGGGGCCTCGAGGGCCAGCCCCAGGCCGAGAAGGAGGAGAAGGGCCAAGGCCCGCATGGCCTAAAGGCGGCTTAGGGTGAAGAGGAGGCTACCCCGGTACACCCCGGGCACCTCCTGCCCCGTGAGCACCAGGCGGAACTCCAGCACATAGCTCTGGTAGCCTGCCGTGGGCCCGCTTCCCGTGAGGAGCACCACCTTGGGCCCCAGGGGAATCCAGGGCCCGCCGTTCAGGCGGTACTCCACCTGGCTGGCGGGGATCTCCCCCCCGCCTTCCGCCAGGAGGGGGCTGGCCTCCACCTCCACGGCGAAGCCCCCTTCCAGGTTGGTGAAAAGCCGCAGGGTGAGGGGGCCGGAAGGGGAGGTGGGGCTGTAGGCGAAGGGGAAGCTGGGGGGCGGGTAGTTCCTTTGAGTGAGGTCAAAGACCACTTCCTCGGCATTCAGGCTGAGGCTAGTGCCTTCGGGCAGGTTTACCCCGATGGGCACCTGGGCCAGGGCCATGCCGAGCACCAGCAAAAGGGCCAGGCTTCGCATCACTTCACCTCAATCCGCCCTTCCCCGGCGATGAGGCTCGGGCTCCCGTAGTCCAGCACCGCCAGGACCAGGTAGCGCCCCGGGGGCAGGGGCTTGTCCAGGGGCGCCGGGAGCTCGTGGGTGGCCCCGGGGAGGCTGGCGGTCTCCGGCACCTCCGCCTGGGCCACGGGGCGGCCCTGCAGGTCCCGCACCTCCACCCGCCCCTTGAGGCGCAGGAGGCCGGTGCCGGTGTTCTGGAAGGAGAGGCGCACCTGGGCGGGGCCTTCTCGGCTTGGCGGCAGGTAGCGGAAGCCCTGGATGCGCCCCGAGCGGCTCACCTGGCCCACCTCCACGTAGACCACGTGCCCCACCCGGGTCTTCACCCGGATGCCCAGGCCTTCCGCGCCCTGCCGGCTTCCCGCCGGGGCGGACTCAAAGAAGACGATGCCCCAGTAGGTGCCGGGCTGGGCATCTGGGGGCACCTGCACCGTGTAGCGCACCTCCTGGGCAGCCTGGGGCTGGAGGAGGAAGGCCAGGGGGCTCACGGCGAGCCAGCGGGTGAGGGAGCGGGGGTGGCTGCCCGGGTCCAGGTAGAGGGGCTTCCCGTCCGCCTGGAGGAGGACGTCTTGGAGCACCACCTCCACCTGCAGGGTGCCGCTACGCCCCGGGTGGTCCACCAGGATGCTCCCCGTGAGGCTGGTTCCGGGGGCGGCGGGGTAGAGGGCCCTGGGGGGGCTCACGCCCACCCCGGTTTGGGCCTGGGCCGCGGTGAGGAGCAGGGCTAGCAGGGGAAGGGTTTTTCTCATAGCCGGATTCTAGCGGGGAAAAGGCCGCCCCCGGAAGCCCGGGGGCGGCCTTTAGGCCTCAGAGGGCAGCCAGCTGGAAGAGGAAGTTGAACTCGTAGGTGCCCGCCACCTCGGAGCCGTCAAACCAGAAGGCCTCGATGATGAGGTCGTCCAGCCAGCCGGGGAAGCGTCCGCCCAGCACCTTGAGGAGCTCGAGGGGCGTGCCGTCGTCCACTCCGTTGAACTGGACGAACTTCGTGTGGTTCAGGTCCGGGGCCTTCTCCACCACCCCGCCCTGGCCGTAGGTGGGCCCGCCCTGGGTCCGGGTCACCTTGAGGTCCAGCTCGCACCCGTCCCCGTTGTTGCAGAACTTCTGCAGGACCTTCTGGTTCAGGCAGATGAGGGTGCCCTTCTCACCCTCGTCAATCTTGCCGTTGCCGTTCAGGTCCTTGATGGCGGGGTAGGTGTCGATGGGGGCCAATTCGCCCGCCAAAGCGGCGGCGATGGCGTCCTCAAGGGTGCCCTGATATCCCTTGGGCACCAGGTAGCATCCTTCCCCGTTTTGCCCGGGAACGGGGTTATTCAGGTCCACGATCCACTCGTCCTCGGTGAGGTGCAGGGCCACCCGCTGGGGGATGGTGAGGTTGATGCGCTCGGTGACCGTGGCCTGCTGGCTCCCCACGTTCCACTCCTCCCCGCCGTTGGCCAAGGCCAGGGCCAGGAGCCCGCTAAGCATCAGAAGGAAAAGCTTCCGCATGGCTTACCTCCTTTAGAGACCCGCCAGGGTGAAGGTGACGTCGAGGGTGTAGGTGCCGTCCAGCTCGGAGCCGTCAAACCAGAAGGCCTCCACGATCAGGTCGTCCAGCCAGCCGCCCGTGGGGCCGATTCCCTGGGCCACCACCGCCGGCCCGTAGGGCAGGCTGTTGGTGTAGAAGCCGCCCATGGGCACCTGGTTGATGAGGTCCGCCAGGCCGAAGTAGCCGAAGCCGCTATTGGGCGTGCCCGTTACGGACACCGAGAGCTGCCAGCCGTCGGGGTCGTTGGAGAACTTCTGCAGCACCTTCTGGTTCACGCAGATGAGCGTGCCTTTTTCGTCGTCCGAGAGCTTGCCATCGCCATTGTAGTCCTTGGCCGCGGGGTAGGCGCCGATGGGCCGGAACACGCCGCCAGAGAGGGCGTATTGGATGAGGTCAGAGGGTGTTTTCACCGCCTTGGGCACCAGGTAGCACCCCTCCGCAGGGGGCTGAGGGTTGTAGGGGTCAAACACGTAGGGAGAAGGAGCCTCAGGAGGGCTATTGAGGTTCAGGTTCCACTCGTCCTCGGTGAGGTGGAGGGCGTAGCGGGGCGGGATCACCACCCGCACCTTCTCCTTCACCGCCGCCTGGTCGTGGTTGTCGTCCCAAAGCTCCTCGATGTTCCCGTCCAGGTCGCCCTCCGAAGGGAAGTTCACCTGGGCGTAGCCCGCCAGGGCCAGGGCTAAAACTGCGATCAGCCACTTCTTCATGGTTTCCTCCTATCTGCTGCTTTAAGAACCCAAAAGCTTGCTGCCGAAAAGCCTCCTTGCCGAAAAGCCTCCTATAGGAGCGTGAGGGTGTAGACCAACCAACCCTCGTACTCCCCTGGCGTTTCGGAACCGTCCAGCCGGAGCTTGATCCCCAGGGTGACCGACTGCCAACCGCCGGGGTGGTCGGTGACCTCCTCCAGGAGCACCCCGCCATCCGGGCCTGGAGGTGCCGGGCAGATGTGGGAAGGAGGCCGGTCCCAGTCCGGGTGGTAGGCCAGGCACTTCCAGTGGGGGGTGGGGGGCACGCCGCCCCGCCCCGTGAGGATGGAGTGCATGGCGAAGTGGCTGGCGTCCAGTACCCGCCCTTCCGGACTGGTGGGCTCGGTTTCAAAGGCCACGGAAAGCGCCCAGTGCCGCCTTTGGGTGAAGACGTGTAGGCGCATGGAGGGGTGGGTGAAAAACTGGGGGAAGCGCTTGGACCCAGGGACCACCCGGCCCTCCCCATCCAGGAGGAGGGGAGGGTAGGGCCGCCCGTCCTCGTCCAGAAAGCGGCCGTCCCCGCCGTAAAGCCCCGCGCAGTGCGGGGGCACGGGGCCCAAGGTGGCGCACCGGAGGTCAAAGACCACCACCGGATCCCGCAGGCAGAGGGTGGGGTCGCGGGGGTCGCGAGGGCAGTAGGGAGGCTGGCTGGGGTTCCCCCCTCCCCCCCTGCTGGCCCATAGGGGACCCGCCACCTTGCCCCCCGCTGCCGGGGGTTCCAACACCAGGGCCGCGCGTTCAGGAATCCTCACTTCCAGCCGCACGGAGGCTTGGGGACCTGCCGCCCCCAGGATTAAGGGCAGGAGAAGCCACGTCCAAGGCCCAAGCCTCACCGTCCCACCTCCTTTCGCCCCAAAGGGTAGATAAGGGGGCGTTAAGGGAACGTTAAGGGGGGATGTGCTTTTCTGACACGCGAATGGTTTTTGGGCGTTAAGCTGGAGGCATAAGGTGAGGAGGTTCTTAATGGTTTCTTAGCGATGGGGTTAACGGGGTGAGAGGGATGAAGGTGCGGTTGCCTCTATACGGCCCTGCCCGGGCGGAAGGACCCTTGGGTCCCCTTCCCCTGCGGCGCAAGGCCTTGGGCATCCTCTACTACCTGGCCCTCGAGGGTCCCACCCGCCGGGAAAAGCTGGCGGATCTCCTTTGGGGCCACGGGGCCGCCCTGCAGAACCTGCGGGTGGAGCTTACCCACCTCCGCAGGGTTTTCGGGAAGGGCACCTTTCAGGGCAGGATTCTGGAACTGCCCCCTGGCGTGGAGCTGGATCCCACTCCGGAGGGCGAGGAGGTGCTGGAAGGCCTCGAGGACCTCTCCCCAGCGTTTACCGACTGGGTGCATGTGCAAAGGGCCCGCCGGGAGGTTCCTAAGGAGGCCCTACCTCTCCTCGAGGGGTTAAAGGAAGTGCGTCCCCCCGCTTTGGTGGTGCTGATCGGTCCGCCGGGTTCGGGACAGGAGGAGCTAGCACGCTTGCTGGCGGGCAGGTTGGGCCTACCCCTCCGGGAGGGGCTGGGTCAGGGGCCGGGGGTCTTCTACCTCTCGGATCCTCTGCCCACCAAGGAAGAAGCCTTGAAACTCCGCCTTAACCCAGGGCAGGTGCTGGTGGTGGCTAGAAGCCTTTTCGGGGAAGATCCAGCCTTTCTTTTGGCCCTAAGGGCCCGTTTTCCCGCCGAGATCATCCGGGTTTTCCATGTGCCCCGCCTGGAGTTTTCGGAGGCCCGCCAGCGGTTTCTCCGCCATCTTTCCTTTGAGGAGGCGGCCCGCTTTTACCTGGAAAGTGGGGGCCGGCCGGGGGTGTTGCGGGAGCTTCTGGCTATGGGGAATCCCCAAGCCCTACCCCAGCGGGTGCGGGCCATGGTGGCCCTCGAGGCGCGCCACCTTTCCCAGTCCACCAGGAAAGCCTTGGAGATGCTGGCCCTCCACCCCGGGGCTTTCCCTGCTCCCCTGGCCGAGGCTTTGGGGTTTGGCGCATATTTGGGAGAACTGGAGCATAAGGGCTGGCTCAGCTTTTTTGAAGGGCGCTACTGGCTTACCGAACCTCAGTTCCGCCGCTATCTTTGCTCAGCCATCCCCCAAGGGGAAAGGGTTCGTTTCCATCTCCAGCTGGCTGAAGCCTTTCGCCAAATAGGGGACCCGGTGGCCCAGGCCTTTCACCTCAGCCGGGCCGGGGAGCCCTTGGAGTCGAAGGCCTTGCTGCGGGGTCTCAAGGAGTGGCGACGGGTGAGCGCGGATCCGCAGTTCCCTTGGTCGGATTTCCCCCCGCCTAATGTTTTGCTGGGCCTCGGGCCTTCCCTGCCTTTGGAGGCTCCAGAGGTATTCTCCTTGGTTTCCCTGGGCGGGGAGCCCGTGGAGGTACCCTTGGTGCTTTCCGAACCGGCTGTGGTTAAGCTGGAGGGGCGGGTGTACCAGGAGCTACTCCTGGGCCTGGGTCCCGATTCCGCTTCCTTTCCCTTGCGTCTTCTGGGGGAGGAGCGGAGCCTCTATTTTCTGCCCACTCCCTCGGGAACCAGTCTTTTTTGGGGGACGGTCCTCCCTGAAAACCCCTTGGCGTACCTCCTTCTGCTTCCCCCAGGGGTGTACCGCCTGGGGCTTGGGGTGCGGGGGCTGGCGGAATTCAGGCTCAGGGCCTACCGGCCTGCACCCGGAACCCTGCGGGTACTGGCTCCCTTGGGCCAGGTGGTGGAGGTTTAGGCCCCGGCCCCCGGTTGGGGCCGGTCGGTGGGGCCCACGGGGGGCGGGGCGGGGGGCAGGAGGAGGAGCCTTAGGACCTCGCCCACCTCCTCCACGAAGGTGATCTCCAGGTCCTTGAGGATCTCCTCCGGCACCTCCTTGAGCTCGGGCTCGTTCTCCTTGGGGAGGACCACCCGGTAGATGCCCGCCTGGTGGGCGGCGAGGAGCTTCTCCTTGACCCCGCCGATGGGGAGGACCCGGCCCCTCAGGGTGATCTCCCCGGTCATGGCGATGTCCATGCGCACGGGGCGGCCCGTGAGGGCGCTGGCCAGGGCGGTGGCCATGGTGATGCCCGCGGAGGGGCCGTCCTTGGGGGTGGCCCCTTCCGGCACGTGGATGTGCAGGTCAAAGTCCTTGTGGAAGCCTTCGGGCAAGCCCCACTCCTCCCGGTGGGCCCGCAGGTAGGTGAGGGCGGCGTGGGCCGACTCCTTCATCACCTCCCCCAGGTTGCCGGTGAGGTTCACCTTGCCCGTGCCCGGCACGGCCACGGCCTCGATGGTGAGGAGGGTGCCCCCGTAGGGGGTCCAGGCCAGGCCCTGGGCCACCCCCACCTGGGGGGCCTTCTCCGCCCGGTCCGGGCGGTACTTGGGCACGCCCAGGTAGGCCTCGAGGTCCTGGGCGTCCACCACCCGCACCCCCTCCCAGGGGCTTTCCAGGTAGTCCTTGGCCGCCTTGCGGGCCACCTTGGAAAGCTCCCGGTCCAGGTTGCGCACCCCCGCCTCCCGGGTGTACTCCTGCACGATGCGGTCGATGGCCCGGTCGGTGATCTCCAGCTTGCCCTCCAGGCCCGCCTCCTTCACCTGGAAGGGCCAGCGGAAGTGGCGGGCGATGGAGCGCTTCTCCGGCAGGGTGTAGCCGGGGATCTCGATGACCTCCATCCGGTCCAGGAGAGGCCGGGGGATGGTGGCCAGGGTGTTGGCGGTGGTGATGAAGAAGACCTTGGAGAGGTCGTAGGGCACGTCCAGGTAGTGGTCGGTGAAGGTGTGGTTCTGCTCGGGGTCCAAGACCTCCAGAAGGGCCGAGGCCGGGTCCCCCCGCCAGTCGGAGGAGAGCTTGTCGATCTCGTCCAGGAGGAAGACGGGGTTCACCACCCCCACCTGCCGCATCCCCTGGATGATCTTGCCGGGCAGGGCCCCGATGTAGGTGCGGCGGTGGCCCCGGATTTCCGCCTCGTCCCGCACCCCGCCCAAGGAGATGCGGTGGAACTTGCGGTTCATGCTGCGGGCGATGCTCTTGCCCAAGGAGGTCTTGCCCACCCCTGGGGGGCCCACGAAGCAGAGGATGGGGGCGTGGCCCCGCACCTCCTTTTCCTTGGTGAGCTGGCGCACCGCCAGGTACTCCAGGATGCGCTCCTTCACCTCCTTGAGGCCGTAGTGGTCCTCGTCCAGAACCCGCTTGGTGACGGCGATGTCCAGCACCTCGGGGTCGGCTTCGGTCCAGGGCACCTCCAGGAGCCAGTCCAGATAGGTCCGGCTCACCGTGGCCTCGGGGGAGCCGGGCTGCATGCGCTCGAGGCGCTTGAGCTCCTTGAGGGCCTTTTCCTTAACCCCCTCGGGCATGCCCTTTTTCTCGATGCGCTCCCGGAGCTCCTCGATTTCGCTTAGGAAGTCCTCCCCGCCCCCGAGCTCCTTCTGGATGGCCTTCATCTGCTCCCGGAGGTAGTACTCCCGTTGGTTCTGGTCCATCTGCTCCTTGACCCGGGCGGCGATCTTCTTGTCCAGCTCAAAGCGTTCCAGGTCGCGAAGAAGCAGGGCCAGGACCTTTTTAAGCCTTTCCTCCACCTCCGGGGTCTCCAGGATTGCCTGTTTTTCCTCCAGGCTCCAGGTGGCGTGGTGGGTTACCAGGTCCGCCAGGATGGCGGGGTCCAGGGTGCTTTTCACCGCCTCCTGCTGGTAGCGGTCCAGGCGCAGGGTCTTGTGGTTTAGCAGGTAGCGCTCAAAGGCTTCCTGCACCTCGCCCACCAGGACCCGGGCGAGGCTTGGGTCCTGCAGGGGGGGCTCGGACAACACCTCTCCCACGGCCCTCAGGTAGGGGGCGGCTACGTAGGAAACCAGGCGGGCCCGGCTCCTGGCCTCCACCATCACCTGCAGGGTGCCGTCGGGGAGGCGCATGGCCTGCTTGACCACGGCCAGGGTGCCCACGCCGTAGAGGTCCTCGGGGACGGGGTCGTCCACCTCGGGGTCCTTCTGGGTGACCAGGAAGATGTAACGGTCGGCGTTTAGGGCCTCCTCCACCGCCCTTTTGCTCTTGGGGCGGCCCACGTCCACCCCGGTGGTGGTGTGGGGGAGGATCACGGTGTTCCTCAGGGGAAGTACGGGAAGTTCCAGGCGCAAGACGTCCTTCATCTACCCTCCATGATAAGGGCTCCCCCAGGGCCGAAGGGACTTGGGGGCACAAAGGGAGGCGGCTAAAGGCCGGCCACCACGGTGGCCTTCAGGTCTTTAAAGGTGAACTCCACTTGGGGTGCCGGCAGGGCCTGGTTCAGCTGCACTCCCAGCCAGAGCTTGCCCGCCTGCACCCCGTAGGTGAGGTTCTGGCCCTTCAGGGTGAGGGAGGTGCTTTGGCTTAAGGCGAAGGTGGCGCTTCCCACCCTTTCGTCGTCGGGGCCCACTGGGCAGGCGTAGGCATAGGTGGTGGTGAAATCGGAGAGGGCGGTGCAGCTTGGGTCGCTGGCGGGATCGGTCAGACGGGCGTAGAGGTTCAGGGTGAGGGTTAGGGGCTGGTTGGCCTCGAGGGTGCCAGAGACCTCTACGCTCTTAGCGGGAACCCCTGGAAACTCCATGGCCTGTGCCGGATAGATCACCTGCCCCAAGGTGTCCCCAAGCGCGGCCACGGTCACCTTTTGCTCCGGAAGGGGTACGGTCACGCTCACCGAACAGGCCGCAAGGAGAAGGGACAGCCCAAGGGCGGACAAAAGAAGGCGCTTCACGGGCATATGTTACCGGAAGAGCCCTTAGGATGGGAGAGATGCACCGCCTGCTCTTTACCCTGGACCCGGAGGCCGCCCACGAGTTCACCTTGGAGCTCCTCGCCCTTTGGTCCGAGCGGGGGCCCCTTTTGGAGGTGCCCGCCCGCCTCCTGCGGGTGGAGGACCCGAGGCTTCACGTGGAGGCCTTGGGGCTTCGCTTCCCCAACCCCCTCGGCCTGGCGGCGGGGATGGACAAGGACGCGAAGGCCCTAGGGGCCTGGTGGGCCCTAGGCTTCGGCTTCGCCGAGGTGGGGACCCTCACCCCAAAAGCCCAGGAGGGGAACCCCAGGCCCCGGCTTTTCCGCCTCCTGGAGGACCGCGCCCTCATCAACCGCATGGGCTTCAACAACGGGGGGGCGGAGAGAGCGGCCAGGAGGCTTCGGCGCTTCCGCGAAAGGGGGCTTGCCTTCCCCGTGGGGGTGAACCTGGGCAAAAACCGGGACACCCCCCTGGAACGGGCGGCGGAGGACTACCTGGAGGCGTTGCGGGTCTTGGAACCCTACGGGGACTACTTCGTCCTCAACGTGAGCTCCCCCAACACCCCGGGGCTGCGCACCCTGCAAGAGGGCCCCTTTTTGGACGAGCTCCTCGCCCGTCTGCGGCCAGCCACCCGGAAGCCCCTCCTCCTCAAGCTGGCCCCGGACCTTTCCTGGGAGGCCCTGGACCAGGCGGTGGAGCTTTGCTTGAAGCATGGCCTCGAGGGCCTGGTGGCGGTAAACACCACCTTGGAGCGTCCGAACCTCAAAAGCCCCCTGGCCAAGGAAGCTGGGGGGCTTTCGGGGAGGCCCTTGAAGGAACGGGCCCTAGAGGTGCTGCGGCATCTTTCAGGGGTGGAGGGCCTCACCCTGGTGAGCGTGGGAGGGGTGGAGGGTCCTGAGGATGTCTGGGAGCGCCTGAAGCTAGGAGCCAGGTTGGTCCAGGTCTATACGGGCTTCGTCTACGGGGGTCCCCTTTTCCCCCGCCGGGTGCTGAAGGGCCTGCTGAAGCTTATGGAGGCGGAGGGGGTGAGAAGCCTGAAGGAGCTTTGGGTCCCTATACGGTGAGGGTGCAACCGCAAAGGAGTTCCAGCTCCACCGGGGACACGTGCCGCCAGGCTCCATTCTGGCGTAGGTGCAGGACGAGGAGGGTGTGGGGGTCAAAGACCACCACGTCCTTGACCCCTTGGGAGAGGTAGAACCGGGGGGCGATTTCCAGATCCTTGGCCTCGTAGCCCCGGCTCACCACCTCCACCACCGCCTCGGGCAGGAGGGTAATGGCCTCGTCCAGCTCCTCGGGCTCGCGGCAGAAGAGGGCGATGTCGGGGCGCTTGTAGGAGCCGTCGGGGAAGCGGACGTAGACGTCGGCCACGTGGACGCAGGGGCAGGAGCCCTCCTTGGGGCGGATGCTTCCCCGGATGCGGTCGATGGCCTTCTGGTGGCGGTAGGTGGGGGCCGCTTCCCAAAGGGGAAGCCCCCCCACCCATTCCAGGCGCAGGCCGAGTGCGTCCGCCTCGAGGAGCTTCCGCAGCACGCCCCTATTCTAGCGCCTCGTGGACGATGCGCCCCTCCACCAGGGTGAGGACGGGCCACCCCTCGAGGATCCACCCCGCCCAGGGGGAGAACCGGGCCTTGGAGGCGAAGGCTTTGGGGTCCACGGGGTGCTCCTTGGGGTCCAGGAGGACCAAGCTGGCCTCCGCCCCCACCTCCAGGTGCAGGGGGGGAAGGCCCAGCACTTTCCGAGGCCCATCGGTGAAGAGCTCCACCAGGCGCTTCAGGGGGAAGCCACGTTTCCGGTAGAGCTCGGTGTAGAGGAGGGGGAAGGCCACCTCGAGGCTCGGGATGCCAAAGGGGGCCCTCAGGAGGTCCATCTCCTTTTCCGCCTGGGTGTGGGGGGCATGGTCGGTGGCGATGGCGTCCAGGGTGCCGTCCAAAAGCCCCTCGATGAGGGCCTCCACGTCCTCCCCTGTGCGCAGGGGCGGGGCCACCTTGAAGAGGGGGTCAAAGGAGCGTAAGGCCTCCTCGGTGAGGGTCAGGTGGTGGGGGGTGGCCTCGGCGGTGACGGGAAGACCGGCCCGCTTGGCCTCCCGCACCAGCTCCAGGGCCCGCTTGGTGGAGAGGTGTTGCACGTGCAGGTGGGGCCTGGCTTGGGCCCGGCGCAGGGCGTAGCGCAGGACCTCGAGGTCCCGCGCCACTCGGGCCGCCTCCGCTTCCGGTGGGTTCCCGGGAAGGCCCAGGAGGTCGGCCAAAGGCCCGTCGTTCATCACCCCGCCCCGGCGCAGGGAGGCGTCCTCCGCGTGCACCGCCACGGGGAGGCCGAAGGCCGCGGCTCCCAAAAGGCCCGCCGCCAGCACCCCGGCGTCCTCGTTGGTATGCCCGTCGTCGGTGAGGAGGGGGGCGCCGGCCTCCTTGAGAAGCCCCGCCTCCGTGAGGGTTTTCCCCTCCTGGCCTTGGGTGAGGGCGGCGGCGGGGTGGAGGCGGGCCAGGCCCAGGGCCTGGGCCTTCTTCCTGAGGGCCCGCACCGCCTCCGGGGTGTCCACGGGCGGATTGGTGTTGGGCATGGAGACCAGGTCCGTGTACCCGCCCCGCACCGCAGCCCGAAGGCCCGTGGCCAGGTCCTCCTTCACCTCCTGCCCGGGCTCCCGCAGGTGGGCGTGGAGGTCCAAAAAGCCTGGGGCCAGGAAGCGCCCCTTCCCCTCAATGACCCTCTGGGCCTCCCCGCCCTCCAGGGAGAGGATGCGCCCCTCGCCGATGAGGACGTCCGCGAGGCCCCGTTCCCCCAGGGCGTCCACCAACATGACGTTCTTGATGAGGATATCTCCCATCACCTTTCCCTCCCCACCAGGAGGTGGTAGAGCACCGCCATGCGCACCGCCACCCCGTTATGTACCTGGCGGTTCACCAGGCTCCTTGCCGAGTCCGCCAGGGTTCCTTCCAGCTCCACGTCCCGGTTCATGGGGCCGGGGTGGAGGAGGGGGGCTTCCGGCTTGGCCTTCTTGAGCCGCGCTTCCGTCACCTGGTAGTGGGCGATGTAGTCCTCTAGGTTTACCAGGCCCGCCTCCATGCGCTCCTTTTGGAGCCTTAAGACCATCACCGCGTCCGCCTCCGCCAGGGCCTCATCCAGGCGGGGGGTGAGCCGCACCCCGGGGAGGCTCTGCGGCAGGAGGGCGGGAGGGCCGGCCCCCCAGACCTCCGCCCCCAGGAGGGGGAGGAGCTCGGCGTTGGAGCGGGCCACCCGGGAGTGGAGGATGTCCCCCACGATGGCGATCTTCTTCCCCTCCAGGCCCCCTAAGGCCTCGAGGAGGGTGTAGGCGTCCAGGAGGGCCTGGGTGGGGTGGGCCCGGCGGCCATCCCCCCCGTTGATGACCGCCCCCCGCACCCAGCGGGTGGCCTGGTGGGGCACCCCGGCGGCGTCGGCCCGGATCACGTAAGCGTCCACCCCCATGGCCTCGAGGGTGAGGAGGGTGTCCTTGTAGCTTTCCCCCTTCTGCAAGCTGCTGGTGGCTGCGGCGAAGGAGACCACGTCCGCGGACATGCGCCTGGCCGCCAGCTCAAAGGAGAGGCGGGTGCGGGTGGAGGGCTCGAAGAAGACCGTGGCCACGGTGAAGCCCTGCAAGGCAGGCACCTTCTTCACCGGGCGCTCCAGGACCTCGGCCATCACCCTGGCGGTGTCCAGGAGGCTTTCCACCTCGGCCCTGGTCCAGCCTTGGAAGTCCAGGAGATGCTTCATGCCGCCTCCTTCTCCCAAAGCTCCACCCGGTCCTCCCCGTCCACCTCGGCGAGCTTCACCTTCACCACCTCGTTTTTGGCGGTGGGCACGTTCTTGCCCACGAAGTCCGCCCGGATGGGAAGCTCCCGGTGCCCGCGGTCGATGAGGACTGCCAGGTAGATGCGCTTAGGGCGGCCCAGGTCCATGAGGGCGTCCAGGGCTGCCCGGGCGGTGCGGCCCGTGTAGAGCACATCGTCCACCAGGACCACCGCCTTGCCCGTGAGGTCAAAGGGGATCCGGGTCTGGCGCACCTGGGGCCGGACCCCGATCTCGGAAAGGTCGTCCCGGTAGAGGGTGATGTCCAAAACCCCCACGGGCACCTCCTTCCCCTCAAACTCCCGGATGTAGCGGGCGATGCGCTCCGCCAAGGGGATGCCCCGGGTGTGGATGCCCACCAGGACCAGGTCCTCCACCCCCTTGCCCGCCTCCACCACCTCGTGGGCGATGCGGTACAGGGCCCGGCGCATCTCCTCGGCGTTCATCAGCTCGGCCTTGAAGCGCACGGTTCACCCCCAAAAAGAAGCGGAGGCCAATGCCTCCGCTCGGCTTCTTTCTTCATGCCGCTTTCCCATCGCTTCATTTTTCCCCCTTTCCGGCCTCGCGGGACCGGTTTAAAGGCCCAGCCCACCTTACACCGGGAGGGGCCGCCGCACAAGACCCCCCGGGGGGCCCGTTGCGGCGGGTTTTTGGCCACCCGTGGCGGCTTGCGCCAGGGCGGGGACCCCAGAAGCACGGGCAGGCCGATCCCGCCTTGGCCCGTGGGGCGACCTCGGCGCGCGGGCACCTAAGTACCCCGTCGTGGCTTGCGCCACGACGGGGGTCCCAAAGAGGCCATGAGCGCGCCGCCTTGGCTTTGGCCGACGGGGCAACCTTTGCGTGCGGATACTTAGGGGCGGCCCCTGCGCCCAGGGGGGTGCAGGTACCGCCAGCCGGTCCAGAGGAGTACGCCGGCAAAGGCCCAGCGCAAGGCGTTTTCGGACAAGAGGTGGGCTGCTTCCCCCCCCAGAAAGGTACCCGCCAGCACCCCAGGCACCAGGCCCGGGACCACGGGGGCCTCCACGTTCCCCAAGCGGTGGTGGGCGTAGGCCCCCACCAGGCTGGCGGGGACCATGGCCAGGAGGCTGGTGCCCTGGGCGGTGTGCTGGTCCACGCCCAGGAGGAGGACCATGGCCGGGACCATGATGGTCCCCCCGCCCACCCCCATCATCCCCGAGAGGAAACCCGTGAAGCTCCCTGCGAGGAGGAGGGCGAGGTCCTGAAGGACCTGCCCCTGCACCAGGCCCACCGGGGCCAGGTGGGGCCGCAGGAGGAGCAGGAGGGAGACGAAGAGGAGAAAGAGGCCGAAGGCCCGCCGCAGGGCCTCTTCCGGCAGGCCGTGGGCGTAGCGGGCCCCGAGCCTGGCGGTGAGGATGGCGGTGGCGGCGAGGAGCAAGGCCGCCTTCGGGTTCAAAGAGCCCTGGAGCCCGTAGGTGACCGCCCCCATGAGCCCGGTGAAGAAGACCGCCACCAGGCTGGTGCCGTGGGCCTTGTGCTGGGAGAGCTTGAGGAGCCCCACCATCAGGGGGACCATGACCACGCCCCCTCCAAGCCCCACCAGGCCGCCGAAGGCCCCGCCCAGGACGCCGATGAGAAAGCCCATGGGCCTATCCTACCGGGTTGGGTGGCTCCCGGCCTTCCAAGACGGCCAGGAGGTTCTCCACCGCCATCTCCGCCATGCGCTCCCGGGTTCGCTTCCCCGCCGAGCCCATGTGGGGGGTGATGACGGCGTTGGGGAGGGCATAAAGGGGGTGGCCCTGGGGCAGGGGCTCGGGGTCGGTGACGTCTAGGCCCGCTCCGAAGAGGTGGCCCTGGAGGGCCTCCACAAGGGCTTCGGTGTCCACCAGGCCGCCCCGGGCGGTGTTGAGGAGGATGCTTCCCGGCTTCATGGCGAAAAGCTTCTCCCGGTCCATGAGCCGGTAGGTCTCGGGGGTGAGGGGGGCGTGGAGGCTCACGATGTCGGCGGTGGCCAGGAGGTCTTCCAGGGGGAGGTAGGGGTAGGGCAGGGGCTTAGGGGTGCGGCTCGTGTAGACCACCCGCATCCCAAAGGCCTCGGCCCTTTTGGCCACCGCCTGCCCGATCCGGCCCATGCCCACGAGGCCCAAGGTGAGGCCCCCTAGGTCTAAGCCCAGGAGGAGCTCGGGGTGCCAGGCCCGCCAAAGGCCTTTGCGGGCGTAGTCCACCCCCTCCACCACCCGCCTGGCCACCGCGAGGAGGAGGGCCCAGGTGAGGTCGGCGGTGGCCTCGGTGAGGACCCCGGGGGTGTGGGTGACGCGGATGCCCCGGGCCTGGGCCGCCTCGAGGTCCACGTGGTCCACGCCCACGCTGTAGCAGGCGATGACCCGGAGGCCGGGGGCCTGGTCCATCACCTCGGCGTCGATGCGGTCCTCCACGGTGGGGATGAGGCCCACCGCGCCCTCCACCTTGCGGAGGAGCTCCTCCCGGGGGAGGAGGAGGCCTTCGTGGACCTCCACCTCGAGGCCTCGCTCCCTTAGCCTATCCAAGGCTTTGCCCGGCAGGGTGCGGGTGACGAAGACCTTCACGGGACCACCTCCAGCTCGGGAAAGGCTGTGCGGTAGGGCGTGGGATCAAAGGTGGCCAGCCTTAGGCCGTGGTACACGGCGTGGGCCCCGATGAGGAAGTCGGCCAGGATGCGCCGGGGAAGCCCTCCTTCCCGCCGCTTCCTGGCGTAAAGGCCAAACCGCTCCCCCGCCAGGGTCCAGACCTGGAGGGGCATCTCGGGGCGCAGGCGGATGGCGAAGGCCTGTAAAAACGCCTGCAAAAGGGGCCAGCCTTCCCCGGCCCGCAGCTCGGCGTACACCGGGGGGCTCAAGAACAGGACGTGGGAGGCGCAGGCTTCCAGAAGGCCTACCGCCTCGGGGTGGAGGGCATCCTTGGGGTCCAAGGCGGCCAGGATGACGTTGGTGTCCAGGCTGGTCATCCTTCCCTAAGGGCGCGCACGTACCCCACCGCGTCGTGCCCTGTGGCCCTTCCCAAGGCCTCGGCCTCCTTGGGGTAAGCCTGGAGAAGCGCCTGCAACAGCTCCCGCACGGGGGGGCGCACGGGGCGCAGGCGGATTTCCCCCTCCACCACCTCCACCTGAAGCTTTTCCCCGGGGCGCAAGCCCAGGGCCCGGCGCACCTCGGCGGGCAGGGTGATCTGGTACTTGGGGCTAAGGGTGACCGTGGCCATGCCTTTAGCTTAGCGCAAATCGCCAAGCGCTTTTTGCTTTGCGCTAGGTTCCGGCAAAGGAAAGCTCTGCCACCGCCACCACGGGGCTTCCGAAGGCGGCCCCCAGAACCTCCCATTCCAGCCTGTCCCCCAGGGCCTCCACCGCCTGAAGGAGCTCCAGGAGGTTCCCGCTCACCGCGAAGTTCTCCACCGCGTACCGCGCCGCCCCCTCCTCCACCCAAAGCCCCAGGGCCTGGAGGGAGAAGTCCAGGCTCACGGGGTTGGCCCCCGCGTGGAGGCCCATGAACTCGGTGATGAGCACCCCCTTCGTGAGGGCCAGGTTGCCCACGGGCTCCAGGTAGAGGTTGCTGGGGGCCACGTCCAGAGTGCCCCGGTAGCGGCGGTGGGCGTGGCCGGTGTTCTCCTGGCCCAGGGCCCGGGCGGTTTCCGCGTTGTGGAGGAAGGTCTTGAACACCCCCTTCTCGATCACCACCGTGCGCCTGGCCGGGGTGCCCTCGGCGTCGAAGGGGCGGGAGAGGAGGCCCCGCTCTAGGGTGGGGTCATCCACCAGGGTTACCAGGGGGCTGGCCACCTGCTCCCCGATCTTTCCCAGGAGGCGGCTTTTGCCTTCCAAGGCGTTTTTTCCGGAAAGCGCCTGGGCGAAGACCGCCAGGAGGCCCGCCATGGCCTTGGGCTCCAGGTAGGCCCGGTAGCGGCCCGTGGGAAGGGGCCTGGCGTTCAGGAGCCTAGCCGTCCTCTCCCGGATCTCCAAGGCAGTGCGGCCGGGGTCCAGGGCGTGGAACTCCTTGGCCAGGCGGAAGTCCCAGCCCTGCTTGAGGCTTGCTCCTTCCCCCATCACCAGGCTTCCCCCCATTCCGGCGAGGCCCGTGCGGAAGGCCCCCTCGGCCCCTTGGGTGCTGGCCAGGGCCACCCGCACCTCCCGCTCCTGGTAGCCCCCCATGAGGACGCTACGGGTACGGGGGTCTTCCCGGAGGGTCCTTTCCAAGGCCAAGGCCGCCTCCTTCTTGGCCTCGAGGGGGGCGGAAAGCCCCTCCCCCAGGAGGTCGTGGCTTCCTAAGGGCCGCCCCTCCGGTAGGAAGCCTTCTTTGCCCGAGAGGAGGGCGTTGTCCCTGGCTTCGGCCAGGGCCCACTCCAGGGCGGCCTCGGAGAGCTCCTCGGTGTAGGCGTAGCCCACCTTCCCCCCGGCCACCACCCGCAGGCCGATGCCCCCTTGCCTGGCCTCCTTGATCTCCTCCAGCACGCCTTGCCGGGCCCTTAGGGAGAGCTCCCGTTCCTCCTGGAAGAGGACCTCGGCCTGGAGGCCCAGCTCCCTCGCCCGCCGCAAAAGGTAGCCCTTCGCTTCCTCCAGGGTCATGCCCTACCCCCCACCACGATCTCCGAGACCAGCACGTGGGGCTGGCCCACCTCCACGGGCACCATTCCCGAGAGGCTTCCGCACATCCCGGGGGCGTTTT
Organism: Thermus tengchongensis; assembly: GCF_021462405.1. NCBI lineage: Bacteria > Thermotogati > Deinococcota > Deinococci > Thermales > Thermaceae > Thermus > Thermus tengchongensis. The sequence continues at coordinate 208,753 of NZ_JAKEDU010000002.1, forward strand.
CCCAGTCCTTCGCCACCGCCACCACCTTCCGGATGGTCTCTGGGCCCTTGCCCACCAGCATGGCCCCCCGCACCGGCTCCTCGATGCGCCCCTTGCGGATGAGGTACCCTTCCTGCACGGCGAAGTTGTACTCGCCCGAGCCCGGCTTCACCTGGCCGCCCCCCATCTCCTTGGCGTAGAGGCCGAACTCCACGCTGGCGATGAGGTCCTCCACCTCCCGGTCCCCTGGGGCGATGAAGGTGTTGCGCATGCGGGAGGTGGGGGCGAAGGTGTAGTCCTGGCGCCGGCCCGAGCCCGTCATGGGGTAGCCGGTGAGGAGGTGGCCCAGGCGGTCCACCATGTAGCTTTTGAGGATGCCCCTTTCGATGAGCACCGTGCGCTCCGTGGGGCGGCCCTCGTCGTCCACCTCCGTGGAGCCCCAGGCGTGGGGAAGGGTGCCGTCGTCGATGTAGGTGACCGCGGGGCTGGCCACCTCCTCCCCCAGCCGGTCCGCGAGGACGCTGGCCTTCTTGGCCACGCTGGTGGTCTCCAAGAGGTGGCCCAGGGCCTCGTGGAAGATGACCCCGCCGAAGCCGTTTCCCACCACCACGGGCATGGTGCCTGCGGGGGCGGGCTTGGCCCGGAGGTTGGTGAGGGCCTGGCGGGCGGCCTTGGCCCCCACCTCCCCTGGCGGGTAGAGCTGGAAGAGCTCCAGGCCCACGCTCTTGCCGGGGGCGGCCACCCCGGTCTGCACCTCGGCGCCCTCCTGGGCCACCGCCAGCACGAAAAGCCGGGTGCGGACCCTTTTTTCCTCGGCCCAGGTGCCCTCCGTGTTGGCGATCAGGACTTCCTGCTCCCATTCCTGGAGGCTGGCTTCCACCTGCTTGATTTCCGGGGAGATCCGGGCCCCGGCCTCAGCCTCCAGGAGCCTTTCCAGGCGGAAGCGCTTGTCCTTCTCCGAAAGGGGCACCTTGGGGGTGTGGAGGCCCTGGGGGAGGGTTTTGCGGAAGTCCAGGCCCCCGGCCCCCCGGGCGTCCACCCGCCCCAGGGCCCCTTTGGCCCGGAGGAGGGTTTCCAGGGCCTCCAGGAGCCCTTCTTGGGTGAGGTCGTTGGTGTAGGCGTAGACCACCTCGGTGCCGAAGAAGAGCCTGATCCCCGCCCCGTAGTCCAGGCCGGAGATGGCCTCCTCCAGCTTGCCCGAGCGCACGGTCATCCGCCGCCTTTTGGAGCGTTCGGCGTAGACCTCGGCGAAGTCGGCCCCGCCCTGGAGGGCCCTCCGCAGCACGGCTTCCACCAGTTCCGGCTGTAGCATGGGGGCATTCTACCGGGGCCTGACCGCCCGGTCAATGGCGGAGGGCCAGGAGGTGGAAGACCGCCCCCTCCAGGGCCAGCCAGGGGTCCTTGCCCGCCTTGGCCCGCGTTTCCGCCCCGATCAGCACCTCCAGAGCCCTTCGCAGCTCTCCCTGGTCCAGGGTTCGCGCCAGCTCCAGGGCCTTCCTGGCCGCGTAGGGGTGGGCCTCGAGGCGGGCGAGGTCCTCCTCCTTGGGCCTGGGGTTTTCCCTGAGGAGCATCCAGGCCCGGGCCAGGAGGCCAAACTGCCAGGCGAAGGCCCCAAGGAGCTTCAAAGGCTCTTCCCCTTCCTCCCGAAGCCGCTTCAGGCGGCGGAAGGCCTCCTTGGCGTCCCCCTCCAGCACCGCCCGCACCAGGTCAAAGCCGCTTACGGGGGGCCTCAGGGCCACCACTCGTTCCACCTTCTCCAGGGTGAGGGGCGGGGAGAGGAGGGCGAGCTTCTCCAGCTCGCGCTCCAGGGCCTCAAGATAGCCTCCCGGCTGACCGAGGTCCCCCTCCAAGGAGGCCAGGTACTGGACCACCCCCGCGGGGAGCTTGAGCCCCAGGCGTTTGGCCCGGTTTTCCAGGTGCCGGAGGAGGTCCTTCCCCTTGGGGGTGGGGAAGTCCCGCCTTTCCCGGGTGCGGTAGAAGGCGGCCCGGGCGGTGGTGGGCTTGGGGTCCAGGAGGAGGACGGGGACCTCCTCGGGAACGCCCTCCAAGAGGGGCTTCAGGGCCTTCCACTCCCCATCGCCCACCTCCCTCAGGTCCAGCATGGCCCCTCCTCCCCCGAAAAGCCCGGGGCTTAGGGCCTCGGCCAGGGCCTCCGGGGTGGGCTCCGTGAAGCGGGTGAGGCCCTGGAGCCTGGCCTCTTGCAGGAGGGCCTCCCGGGCCAAAAAGGGGTCGCCGGTGAAGGCGATGACCATGGGGGCCGCTTCCCGCTAAAGGGCGTTCAGCCCCGTGGCCTCCCGCCCCAGGACCAGGGTGTGGATGTCGTGGGTGCCCTCGTAGGTGTAGACGGTTTCCAGGTTCAGCATGTGGCGGATGGCGTGGTACTCCAGGGTGATGCCGCTGCCCCCCAGGATGTCCCGGGCCAGGCGGGCGGCTTTTAGGGCCTTCCACACGTTCTGCCGCTTGGCTAGGGAAACCTGGGCGGGCTTGAGCTGGCCTTCATCCTTGAGCCGGGCGAGCCGCCAAGCGAGGAGGAGGCCCTCGGTGTGGTCGGCGAGCATCTCCGCCAGCTTGGCCTGCACCAGCTGCTTCTTGGCGATGGGCTCGCCGAAGGTGGAGCGGCTCTTGGCGAACTCCACCGCCTCGGTGTAGACGGCCTCCAAGGCCCCCAGGACCCCCCAGGCGATGCCGAAGCGGGCCTGGGTGAGGCAGGAGAGGGGGGCTTTTAGGCCTTCCGCCTTGGGCAGGCGCAGGGCCTCGGGCACCCGCACCTCCTCCAGGATGAGCTCGCTGGTGACCGAGGCCCTTAGGCTCATCTTGTGCTTCACCTCCCGGGCCTGGAAGCCCGGGGTGTCGGTGGGGACGATGAAGCCCAGAACCTGCCCCTCCTCGTCCTTGGCCCAAACGATGGCGATCTGGGCCAGGTTGCCGTTGGTGATCCACATCTTGGTGCCGTTTAGGACCCAGGTGTCCCCCTCCCGGCGGGCCTTGGTCTTCATGTTGCCGTAGGGGTCTGAGCCCCCGTCGGGCTCGGTGAGGCCGAAGCACCCCACCATCTCCCCCCGGGCCAGCTTGGGCAGGAACTCCCGCTTCTGCTCCTCGCTGCCAAAGGCGTAGATGGGGTACATGACCAAGGAGCTCTGCACGCTCACGAAGCTCCTGAGCCCCGAGTCCACCCGTTCCAGCTCGTAGGCGATGAGGCCGTAGGCGGCGCTGGAAACCCCTGCCCCCCCGTACTCCGGGGGCAGGGTGGGGCCTAGGAAGCCCAGCTCGGCGAACCTGGGGATGAGGTGGGTGGGGAAGACCCCTTCCTCCCACCACTCCCGGATATAGGGCAGGGCCTCCTTTTCCAGGAAGCGGCGGGCGGCCTTCCTAATCTCCTTCTCCTCCGGGGTGAGGAGGTCTTCTATGGCGTAGAAGTCCAGCATGGGGCACCTCGGGTACCAGTCTACCCTGCCCCAGGGTCCCCACCGCGGCCTTGGGCGCGGTGGGGCCTTTAGAGCATGCCCGCTAGGAAGCCCTCCTCCCGGATGGTGCGGATGAGGTCCATGACCGTGAGGGCCTGGGGATCGTACTCCACCAGGAGCTGGGCGGGGCCGGTGGCCTGGGCGGTCTGCACCCCTTCCAGGCCCCTTAGGGCGGCCAGGATCCGCTCCATCCCCTCCGGGGTGGGTTCCCCCCGGATGCCGATCATCACGCGGTTCATGCCCCTATTCTAAGACCCCCCGGGTCTCCCCCCGCGCTCCCCGGCTTCCCAGGACCCGCACCGCCAGGACCAGGGGGCCGATGGCGAAGCCCTGGGCCCTTAGGGCCTCGGCCAGCGCCTTGCGCTCGGGGTCCAGGTGCAGGGCCACCTCGTAGACCCCGGCATCGTAGGCGCTCTTCACCACCGCGGCCAGGAGGCCTTCCAAGGTGGCTTGGTCCTTGCCCTCGAGGCGGGTGATGAGGACCGTGGTGGCCTCCCCCTGCCACACCGCCTGGGCCAGGGCGAAGCCCATGGGCTCCTCCCCCTCCTCGGCCAGGAAGGAGTGGCCGGTGCGAGCGAAGTGGCGCACGGCGCCAAGGCTCAAGGGGCGGCTTCCCGCCACCCGGTTCAGGAGGTCCAGGTCCAGCTCGGTAAAGGGACGGAAGCGCATGGGTCCATTATCCCTCGGGGGCGGGCTGGCCTCGGGGGCGGAAGAGGAGGACCTCCAAAAGGAGCACCAGGGCCGCCAAAAGCGCCAGGAAGCGCCCGGCCCCCCCTGGGTTTTTGGGCAGGAAGCTGGCCTCCGGGGTGGGGAGGAGGGTTTCCCCGGGGGAAAGGAGGCCGCTGCGCACTTCCCGGTAAGGCTTGAGGAAGTTGTAGACCAGAAGGGGGAAGAGGGGCCGCTCCTGGACCGCCTCCAGGGGGGGCAGGTAAAGCCCTTTTTCCGTGAAGTAGAGGAGGCCCGCCCCCTCCTCCCCCTCCGCCAGGGCCTGCCAGGGGGCGGGGGGCCTGGGGGGCGGGGGGAGCTTCTCCCCCAGGAGGGCTACCCCTTCCAGGAGGGGGTGGGGGGCGGTGAGGAGGACGGGGGTGGGGGGGCCTCCGGTGGGGGCCAGGTAGAGGGTGGGGCGCTCCGGGGCTCCCTCCGGCACCCCGATCCGCACCCGCACCTCGGCCCCCGGCGCCGCCCCCAACAGGCGGAAGAGCCGTTCCAGGGCGGGGAGGGGAGGGTAGTCCACCCCCAGGCGGCGGAGGCCGAAGGCGGCCTCGTCGTCCAGGTCCAAGGCCCCTCCGTTCAGGAGGCGGGCGCTAAAGCTTGGGGGGAGGCCCTCGAGGCGGGCGAAGCCCCGGGGAGGCACCCTTACCTCCCGCACCTCCCCCGCCACCTCCACCCGGGCGGTGAGGGAGCGGCTGGCGCTATTCCCCAAGGCCAAAAACCCCTGGGCCACCGCCACGATACCCAGGTTCTCCTGGGGGGTGCCCACCCCTATATACCCCTCCACCCCGGGAGGGGCGGGGCCGTCGGTGGCCACCACCACCGGGGCCCTGAGGAGCCTGCGGCCCAGGGCGATGGCCGCCTCCAGGTCCGCCTCCCGGTCCTTGGCCTCCATCTCCAAAAGCCTCCCCCGCAGGGCCACCCCGGGGGCGGGGCCAAAGGCCTGGGGCGTTTCCCCGGCCCGCACCAGGACCGCCTCCGGGGCCCGTTCCAGGAGGGGGAGGAGCCTCTCCTTGGCCAGGTCCAGCCGGGTCCTGGCCCCTTCCCGGGCGGCCATGCTGGCGGAGGCATCCACCACGAAGACCATGGGGGAGGGCCCCAGGGGAGGGTCCTCGAGGGCCAGGACCATCAAGGCGGCGGCCAGGAGAAGGAGGAAAAGCCTTAAGTCCAGCCAGGGCCGAAAGCGCTTCTTCCTGCCCCTCTGCCAAAGCCATACCCCGGCCCAGGGGCGCACCCTGGGCCTCTTCGCCCGGTAAAGGAGGTATACGAGGAGGAGCACCGGAAGGAGGAGCCAGAGCATTGTCCTTAGCCTAGTCCGGTCCCTGGGCATCTGCTAGGGTAGGGGTGGCATGGGGCTTAGGCCGACGCCAGCCAAGGTGCCTTGGGAGTGCCCGGATACGACAGGGAAAGGGTATCGCCTGAGAGGGCAGCCCGGGTTACCTTTTTTGACGAGGGAAGTGGCGAATGCTTTCCTCTGGAGTGTCCTTGGAAAGGGGACAGGGCTTTTTCCTGGCTGGAAGGATAGCCATGTGGATTTTGGGCATAGACACCTCCTGCGACGACACCGGGGTGGGCCTGGTGCGGGATGGGGAAGTGGTGGTCAACCTGGTGGCGGGCCAGGTGGCCCTGCACGAGGCCTACGGCGGGGTGGTGCCGGAGCTGGCGAGCCGCGAGCACCTGAAGGTCCTCCGCCCCCTGGCGGAACGGGCCCTGGCCGAGGCGGGGATAGGGCCTAAGGACCTTTCCCTCATCGCCGCCACCCGGGGCCCTGGGCTCATCGGGGCCCTTTTGGTGGGCTACACCTTCGCCAAGGGCCTGGCCTGGGCCCTGGGGCGGCCCTTCTACGCGGTGCACCACCTCGAGGCCCACATCGCCGCCGCTTGGCCCGAGGGGCTAGAGCCTCCCTTCCTGGCCCTGGTGGCCTCGGGAGGGCACACCCACCTCTTTGAGGTTCGGGGCCTGGGAAAGTACCGCCTTCTGGGGGCCACCCGGGACGACGCCGCTGGGGAGGCCTTTGACAAGGTGGCGAGGCTTCTGGGCCTGGGCTTTCCTGGGGGACCCGAGATCGAGCGCCTGGCCCAGGAAGCCAGGGAGAAAGTGCCCTTCCCCGTCCCCCTCAAGGACCAGAAGGGGTACGAGTTCAGCTTCTCCGGCCTAAAGACGAAGGCGGTGCAGCTGGTGGAGGCTGGGCATCCCGCTCCAGCCTTGGCCAGGGGGTTTCAGGAGGCGGCGGTGGAGCACCTGGCCCAGGTGGTCATCCGGGCTGCCCAGGACACGAGCCACAGGGTGCTTCTGGTAGCGGGAGGTGTGGCCGCCAACCGGGCCCTGCAGGCTCGCTTCCAGGAGGCGGGGCTTACCGTGTACTTTCCTCCCAAAGGCCTTTCCCAGGACAACGGGGCCATGGTGGCCCTGGCGGCCTGGAGGCGCCACCAGGCGGGCTTTCCCCCAAGCCCCCTGTCGCTTGGGGCCACCGCCTACTGGCCCCTCGAGGAGGCTTAAATGCTCCGCTGTGGCCTGTGGTGGGGGCCCTAAGGAGGCGATGGTTATGCCCTTCCGCCGGCTATAGGGGGCTTTGCATGCGGGCCCTCAGGAGGGTTTCTCATCCAAAAGGGGAGTACAATCGGCCCTAGGATGCTGGGCCTCATACGGAAGCTTTTTGACAACAACGAGCGGGAGATCGCCCGCTACTACAAGCAAGTGGTGGAGCCCACCAACCGGTTGGAACCGGAGGTGGAGCGGATCGCTGACCTCCAGGCGGCTTACGCCGAGCTAAGGGAGAGGCACCGGCGGGGGGCCAGCCTGGAGGAGCTTCTCCCCATGGCCTTCGCCTTGACCCGGGAGTCGGCCAAGCGCTATTTGGGCATGCGCCACTTCGACGTGCAGCTCATCGGGGGGGCCGTCCTCCACGAGGGCAAGATCGCCGAGATGAAAACCGGGGAGGGCAAGACCCTGGTGGCCACCTTGGCCGTGGCCCTCAACGCCCTCACCGGTAAGGGCGTACACGTGGTCACGGTGAACGACTACCTGGCCCGGCGCGATGCGGAGTGGATGGGGCCCGTGTACCGCGGTCTTGGCCTCTCCGTGGGGGTCATCCAGCACAGCTCCACCCCCGAGGAGCGCCGCAGGGCCTACCTGGCCGACGTCACCTACGTGACCAACTCCGAGCTGGGCTTTGACTACCTCCGGGACAACATGGCCATCAGCCCGGACCAGCTGGTGCTCCGCCACGACACCCCCTTGCACTACGCCATCATCGACGAGGTGGACTCCATCCTGATCGACGAGGCCCGCACCCCCCTCATCATTTCCGGCCCGGCGGAAAAGGCCACGGACCTCTACTACAAGATGGCGGAGATCGCCAAGAAGCTGGAAAGGGGCCTTCCCCCGGAGCCTGGGGTGCGCAAGGAGCCCACAGGGGACTACACCGTCGAGGAGAAGAACCGCTCCGTGCACCTCACCCTTCAGGGGATCGCCAAGGCGGAAAAGCTCCTGGGGGTGGAGGGGCTTTTCAGCCCGGAGAACATGGAGCTTGCTCACATGCTCATCCAGGCCATCCGGGCCAAGGAGCTCTACCACCGGGACCGGGACTACATCGTCCAGGATGGCCAGGTCATCATCGTGGACGAGTTCACGGGCCGCCTCATGCCGGGCCGCCGCTACGGGGAAGGCCTCCACCAGGCCATCGAGGCCAAGGAGGGGGTCAGGATCGAGCGGGAGAACCAGACCCTGGCCACCATCACCTACCAGAACTTCTTCCGCCTCTACGAGAAGCGGGCCGGGATGACCGGCACCGCCAAGACCGAGGAGAAGGAGTTCCAGGAGATCTACGGCATGGACGTGGTGGTGGTGCCCACCAACCGCCCCATGATCCGCCAGGACTTCCCCGACGTGGTCTACCGCACGGAAAAGGGGAAGTTCTACGCGGTGGTGGAGGAGATCGCCGAGAAGTACGAGCGGGGCCAGCCCGTATTGGTGGGTACCATCAGCATCGAGAAGTCGGAGAGGCTTTCCCAGATGCTCAAGGAGCCCCGCCTCTACCTGCCCCGGTTGGAGATGCGCCTGGAGCTTTTCAAGAAGGCCAGCCAGAAGCAACAGGGGGAGGAGTGGGAGCGCCTGAGGAAGCTTCTGGAAAAGCCCACCCAGCTCAAGGACGAGGACCTCGCCCCCTTCGAGGGCCTCATCCCCCCCAAGGGCAACTTGCGGGCTGCGTGGGAAGGCCTGAAGCGGGCGGTGCACACCCTGGGCATCCTGCGCCAGGGTATCCCCCACCAGGTGCTCAACGCCAAGCACCACGCCAAGGAGGCGGAGATCGTGGCCCAGGCGGGCCGGAGCAAGACCGTCACCATCGCCACCAACATGGCGGGCCGGGGCACGGACATCAAGCTGGGGGGGAACCCCGAGTACCTGGCGGCAGCCCTATTGGAGAAGGAGGGTTTTGACCGGTACGAGTGGAAGGTGGAGCTCTTCATCAAGAAGATGGTGGCAGGCCAGGAGGAGGAGGCCCGGGCCCTGGCCCAGGAGCTAGGCATAAGGGAAGAGCTCCAGGAAAAGATCCGCCAGATCCGGGAAGAGTGCAAGGCGGACGAGGAACGGGTGCGGCAACTGGGAGGGCTTTTCATCCTGGGCACCGAGCGGCACGAGTCCCGCCGCATCGACAACCAGCTTCGGGGCCGGGCTGGGCGCCAGGGGGACCCGGGGGGAAGCCGCTTCTACGTGAGCTTTGACGACGATCTCATGCGGCTTTTCGCCTCGGACCGGGTCATCGCCATGCTGGACCGCATGGGGTTTGACGACTCTGAGCCCATCGAACATCCCATGGTGACCCGCTCCATCGAGAGGGCGCAGAAGCGGGTGGAGGACCGCAACTTCGCCATCCGCAAGCAACTTCTCCAGTTTGACGACGTCATGGCCCGCCAGCGGGAGGTCATCTACGCCCAGCGCCGTCTGATCCTCCTGGGGAAGGACGAGGAGGTGCGGGAGGCCGCCCTGGGCATGGTGGAGGAGACCGTGGCAGGGATGGCGGAGAACTTCCTGAACCCCCAGGTGCACCCGGAGGATTGGGACCTCGAGGGCCTCAAGGCCGCCCTTCTGGACACCGCGCCCCAGCTGGCCGACTTCCCCTTTGAGGAGCTGAGGCGGCTGAAGCCCGAGGAGGGGGTGGAGCGCTTGGTGGCGGCGGCGCTGGAGGCCTACGAGGCCCGGGAGCAGGAACTTTCCCCTCCTTTGATGCGGGCGGTGGAGCGCTTTGTAATCCTCAACGTGGTGGACTCCGCCTGGAAGGAGCACCTGCACAACCTGGACGTGCTCCGCCAAGGCATCTTCCTGCGGGGCTATGGGCAGAAGGACCCCTTCCAGGAGTACAAGATCGAGGCCACCCGCCTCTTCAACGACATGGTGGGCTTCATCAAGGGGGAGGTGGCCAAGTTCCTCTTCCGCCTCAAGGTGGAGGCGGAGCCAGTCCGCCCGGTGCGGGAGGCGCCCTACGTGCCCGTTCCCCAGGCCCAGGCCGAGACCCCGCCCTTCGGGGTGGAGAGGAAGCGGCCTGCCACCCCGCCGCCCCAGCCCGGGCTTTCCCGCGCCGAGCGCCGGCGGCTAATGCGCGAGGAGAGGAAGCGCAAAAAGCAGTAGGAAAACCGGCCCAGGGCTAGCCCTGGGCCGGAAGGCTTGTGGAGCTAAGCTTCCACCTGCAGGCTAGCGGGGTCCAGGTTGGTGTAGACGTGTTGCACGTCGTCCAGGTCCTCCAGGGCCTCCACCAGGCGCATGACCTTGGCGGCCTCCTCAGGAGGCAGGGCCACGGTGTTCTGGGGATGCTGCACCACCTCCACCGCCTCCACGGGGATGCCCCGCGCCTTTAGCTCCTCGGCCATGCGGTAGGCCTCGGCGGGGTCGGTGTAGATGGTGAGGCTTTCCCCTTCCTCCTCGAGGTCCAAGGCCCCTAGTTCAATGGCTGCCTCTTGCGCCGCCTCGGAGTTCGCAGAGACGATCACCCCTTTGCGCTCAAACTGCCAGGCCACGCTGCCACTGGCCCCCAGGGAGCCCCCGTATTTGTTGAACACGTGGCGCACCTCTCCGGCGGTCCGGTTGCGGTTGTCGGTGAGGGCGTAGACCAAAAGGGCCACACCCCCTGGGGCGTATCCCTCGTAGACGATCTCCTCGTACTGCTCGGCCCCGTCCCCGCCGCCTTGCAGCTTTTGCAGGAGGCGCTCGATGTTTTCCATGGGGACATCGTCGGCGCGGGCGGCTTCAATGGCGTTGCGAAGCTGGACGTTGGCCTCCGGGTAGGGGCTTCCTCCCGCTCGCGCTGCCGCCTGGATGGCCCGTAGGTGCTTGGAGATGATCTTGCCGCGTTTGAGGTCGTTGGCGGCTTTTTTGCGCTTGATCTGTGCCCACTTGCTATGACCGGCCATGGCTCACCTCACCCATTATAGCCAGCCTTTCCAGCACCTTCTCCGCCAGGCGTTCCCCGGCCTCGCGGAAGGGGTGGAAGAGGAGGGTGACGCCAGCGGCCTCCAGAACGGGGTCTTCTTCCAGGTGGAAGCTGGTGGCGGCCAGGATCCCCTTAAAGCCCCGCTCCTTCAGCCAGCGGGCGGCGAGGACCTTGGCCTCGAGGTCCGGCAGGGCCAGGACCACTGCCTTAAGCCCTGTAAGGTCCAGACGTTCCCAGAGCTCGGGGTCCTCCGCATCCCCGTAGAGGACCCTCCGCCCCTTGTTCTGATGGCGGGCCACCTTCTCGGGGTCGGCGTCCAGGCCCACGGGGCGTTCCCCCCTGGCCTCCAGGATGCGGTAGACGGCACCCCCGGTGCGCCCCATGCCCACGATGAGCACCGTGGCCCCTTCCAGGCGCTCGGGTTCCTGGTCGGGGTGGAGCATTTTGCGCTCCAGGGGAAGGAGGCGGGCCTCGAGGAGCTTGTAAAGGCTATGGCTGTACCGGGCTAAGGGTGCGGAAATCGCCATGGAAAGGGCCACCAGAAGGGCTAGGGTGGAAAGGCTATGAGGGAGAAGCCCTGCCCGTTCCAGCACGACCCCCACGATGAGGGCAAACTCCGAGTAGTTCCCCAGGTACATGCTGCTCACAAAGGCGGTGCGGGCCCGGAGCCCAAGGAGGAGAAAGAGGCCGAAGAAAAGAGGGGGTTTGATCAGGGCGAGAAGGAGGAAGGCCAGGACCAGCCCAGCCTCCGCACCCCTTATCCCCTCCCTGAGCCCTATGTCTAGGAAAAAGGCCACTAGAAAGGCTTCCTTTAGGCTCCAAAGCCCCTTGGCCATCTCCCCTCCCTTTTCGTGGCCCGAGAGGAGGATTCCCATGATTAAGGCTCCCAGTTCCGGGGACAGGCCCACCTGGCGGAAGCCCTCACCTCCCAGCAGGGCAAGGCCCAGGCCGAAGAGCACGAGTAGCTCGTCGTGACCGCTTTTTTCCAGAAGCCAGGCCACGGCAAACCTGAGAAGGGGCAGGAGGAGAACCAGCCCTACCCAGGGGCTTATTTGGTTCTCGCCATACAGGGTGATGAGGCCCACCGCCACCAGGTCCTGCAGGACCAGGATGCCCACGCTGAGGCGGCCGTGGTAGGTGGTGAGTTCCTTCTTGTCCTCGAGGACCTTCACCACCAGCACGGTGCTGGAAAAGGCCAGGGCTAGGGCCAGGGGAAGGTTTCCCAGGAGGAAAAGGGCCAGGAGGGCGAAGAACAGGAAGTGGAGCCCACCTGCCACCAGGACTCGAGGCTCCAAGAGGTCCTGGAAGCGGAGCTTTAATCCCACAGTGAAAAGCAGCAGGAGAACGCCGATCTCCGCCGCATGGTGCAGGAATTCGGTTTCTCTCAGACCCAGTCCATGAAGGGCAAAGCCTGCCCCCAAATAGCCCACCAAGGGGGGAAGCCCCAGGCGGCTGGCCAGTAGACCCAGGGCGAAGGCGGCGGCCACCCAAAGGGCTTCCATGGGTTCCAGGGTAGCAAAGAACCCAAAACACGGCGAGCTTTACCCTGCCGTGTTTCTACACCTACCCCTTCACTTTTGCTCGGCCAAGGCTTTATCCAGGAGGTTTTTCCACTCCTCGTAGCTCAGAAAACCGGTGTGCTTTTCCCCACCGATGAAGAAGGTGGGGGTACCGGTGAGGCCCAGGTCCGTGGCCAGCTTCTGGTCGGCCAGGACCCCCTCGCGGTGCTTATTGGAGGAAAGGCACTGGCTAAAGGCGTTCTCGTCCAGCCCCATCTGCCCCGCCAGGTCCACCAAGTAGCGGTCGAGCACGCTCCCCTGGAGGTTCCCCCAGCTGGAGGCGGCCCGGAAGAGAACCTCGTGGTACTCGTAGTAACGCCCTTGGTCGGCGGCACAGGCGGCGGCCTCGCTGGCCCGGATCACGTGGGCCTGGCCGGGGAAGGGGAAGTCGCGGAAGAGGTAGCGCACCTTACCGGTGTCGATGTACTCGGCTTTCAGTCGGGGGAGGACGTTTAAAGCGTGGTTCTGGCAGTGGGGGCAGAGGTAGTTGGAAAAGTCCACCACCACCACGGGGGCGTTGGGGGCGCCCAGGGCAAAGCGGGCACCTTGGGCGGGGTCTAGCCCGGCTTTCCCCTTGGGACCCCAAAGGATCCAGCCCAGGCCGAGAAGGGCCAGAGCCACCCCTACGAGAACTATAGTGCGTTGCATGGCTTTACTCTACCATCCTCCCGGTGAGAGACCCTGAGAGAGGCCCCCTTAGCCCCGGTAGGGGGACTGACGGGCCTCGCCCTCCGGGGTGAGGTAGAAGGGGTTCGCATCGGTGGAGACCATGGTTTCCGTTTCCACTGCCTCCTGGATGTCCTTGGGCAGGACGAACATGGCCTCCAGGTAGGGGGCGGAGAGGTGGCGCAGGGCGAGGTTCCGCTCCCGGATGCGGGCCTCGATGACCCCTTCGGAGAAGGCCGCGGGGTCAAAGGCATCCGAGGCCAGGAGGAAGCCAAAGTTCAGGAAGAAGCCGGGGATGTGGTTCTTGTAGCTCCGCACGTAGCGGAAAGCCTCCCGCACCGTGCGGTGGACCACCGGATGCACGCGGTGGTGGGTGAGCATGATCATGCCCGCCTGCATGCCCATGATCCCGCCCGGGTTCAGGTGGGCCTTCACCAGGCGGTAAAACTCCACCGTGTAGAGAAGCCTTGCGGGATTGTCCTCCCCCACGGGGTCCGTGAGGTCGATGATGATGACATCGTACGTGTCCTGGGTGCGCTCCAGGTAAGCCCGGGCGTCGTCGATGATCAGGACCGTTCGGGGATCCTCGAAGGCTCCCTGGTGCCATTCGGGCATGTGGCGCTTGGCCACCTCCACCAGCTCCCCGTCGATGTCCACCATGATCGCCCGTTCCACGGTGGGGTGCTTAAGCACCTCCCGCAAGGTGGCTCCTTCTCCGCCTCCCACGATGAGCACGGTCCTGGGCTCGGGGTGGGAGAGCATGGCCGGGTGGACCAGGGTTTCGTGGTAAACGTACTCGTCTCTTTCCGTGCTTTGTACGTCCTTATCCAGGACCAGCACCTTGCCGAAGCCCTGGGTTTCAAAGAGAAAGTAGTCCTGGTACTGGGTGCGGCCGGCGGCGATTACCCTTTCCATGCGCCGCACCATGGTTTCGTAAGGGGTGATGTGCTCAAAAAAGTACATGCCGTAGTCCATAGCCTCAACCTCCTTGCTGGCCGCCGAAGGCCCGGCGCTTGATGGCGTGTTCCGTTCCCCTCCAGTAGCGGAAGGCCGATTCCTCCTTGGCCCCGAAGGCCCGGGAGAGCCCCTTCAGGACCTCCTCAGGGTCCACTCCATCCCGATAGAAGTAGAGGTCCAAGGTGGCGGAGGCGTTGTCCTCAGGCCAGGTGTGGATCATCACCGCGGCCACCGGGCTCACCACCGCCGCCGAGAGCCCCTGGGGATGAAACTTGTACACCACCGACTGGGCCGAACCCCTGGGTGCCCCCAGGCGCATCACCGCGTCCAGGAGGGCCGCCTCCACCATCCTGGGGTTCTCCAGCACGTCCAGATCGCAGCCGTAGATCTCCGCCACCCAGCGCCCGCCCGGCACCGTTTCCACAAAGGGCCATCATAGCACAGCCCTAGCCGAAGAAGTCCTTGAGCTGGTCCTTGGTGATGAGGACCTCCCGCGGCTTGGAGCCCTTGGAGGGTCCCACGATGCCCATGGCCTCGAGGGCGTCCATCAGCTTTCCGGCCCGGGCGTGGCCGATGGAAAGGCGGCGTTGCAGACGGCTTACGGAGCCGTAGCCCTCCTCCACCACGATCTCCGCCGCCTTCCTGAGAAGGGGATCCGAGAAGTCCACCTCGCCGGGGCCCGTGCCCTCCGGCCCCTTGGGGGGCTCAAAGTCCTGGCCGTAGGCCTCGGCGAAGCGGTCCTCGTAACTCTGGCCCCTGAGGAAGCCGGCGAGGCGCCCTACTTCCTCCTCGGATAGGTAGGGTACCTGCAGGCGCACGGGCTTGGTGAGCCCGGGCTGGTAGAAGAGGGCGTCCCCCTGGCCGATGAGCTTTTCCGCCCCCTGGGTGTCCAGGATGGTGCGGGAATCGAAGCCGCTGGACACGGCAAAGGCCAAGCGGGCGGGGATGTTCACCTTGATGAGGGAGGTGAGGATGTCCACGCTGGGCCGCTGGGTGGCGAGGATGAGGTGCATGCCCGTGGCCCTGCTCATCTGGGCCAGGCGCAAAATGGCGGATTCCACCTCCTTGGGGGCGGTCATCATCAGGTCGGCCAGCTCGTCCACCACGATGATCAGGTAGGGAAGGGTTTCCCCGCCCTCCCGTTCCATCTTGGCGTTGTACTGCTCCAGGTTCCTGGCCCCTACGCCGCTTAGGAGCCGGTAGCGCCGCTCCATGTGGGCCACCGCCCCCTGCAGGACCCCTGCCGCCTCCTCGGGGCTCGTCACCACGGGGCGCACCAGGTGGGGGATGCCCTCGTAGGGGGTGAGCTCCACCATCTTGGGGTCGATGAGGAGGAGGCGCAAGGAGGTGGGGAGGTGCTTGAAGAGGAGGCTGGCGATGAGGACGTTGATGGCCACGCTCTTGCCGCTTCCCGTGGAGCCGGCGATGAGGAGGTGGGGCATCTTGGCGAGATCCCTCACCCAGATCTCCCCCTCGATGCTCTTGCCCAGGACCAGGGGTAGAAGGGCCTTGGCGTTTTGGAAGGCAGGGGAGAGGACGGCCTCGGAAAAGCGCACCAGCTCCCTTTTGGGGTTGGGCACCTCCAGGCCCACGGTGTTTTTCCCAGGGATGGGGGCCTCGATGCGCACCGCCCCCACCGCCAGGGCCCGGGCCAGGTCGTTCTGCAGGCTCTGGATGCGGCTGATCTTCTCCCCGGGGGCAGGCAGAAGCTCGTAGCGGATCACCGAGGGCCCGCGGGCATGGCCCACCACCTCCGCCTGCACCCCGAAGTGGCGGAGGGTGTCGCCGATGGTGCGCTTCAGCCGTTCCACCTCCTCTTCCAAGCCCCGGGCGGTTCCCTTGGGCTCCGGGGGGTCCAGGAGGTCCGGGGTGGGGAGGGCCAGGGCCGTGCTCTGGGGACGGGAGCGGGGCGGTGAAGGGAGGTCCGGCTGGATCTGGGCTGGGGAAGGTTCGGGGAAGACCAGGTCCAGGTCAAAGGGTTCCGGTTCAGGGACAGCGGGTGGGGGAGAAACCATGGGCGGGGGATTCCCCGTCAGCAGGGCCCTAAGCCCTTCGGCCTGGGCCTCGGGGTGGCGGGAGAGGAAGGAAAGCCAGGAGGAAAGCGCCTCGTGGCGGTTCTCCAGGTCCTGGACCAGGCCAGCCAGCTTCTCCCAGCGGGCCTTGCGCTCCTCCCTGAGCCTTAGCCCCTGCACCAGTCCCCCCACGGTGGCCCGGGGGGTGGGGATGGCGTGGAGGGCCTTCAGGCGGGCCAGGAGGGCTTGGGCCTCGAGGTGAAGGGCTGCCCGCCGTTCCTCCAGGGCATCCCGCAAGGGACCTTCTCCGGGCACGGGGGCTTTCAGGCCTTGGAGAAGGGATTGGAGCCGGGGTTCCAGGGGCCTTTGGTCCTCTTCCATCTGCCGCTTCAGCTCGGCGGCCCGTTCCTTCAGGAACTCCCTTAAAGCCTTTTCCACCCCCGGGAGTTCTGCGGGGGAGAGGTTCTGCGCCAGGGCCTTTAGGGCGGTGTGGTCGGGATAGATGCGGGCCAGGGCAGCCATTCTTCGCCTGAGGACAAGGGTTTTCAGGCGGTGGCGGGTCCACCGCACCCCTTCCACCCCTAGGCGGAGGCCGGTGAAGAGGAGGTGGAGAGGCGGCTTGCGGCGCCAGAGGTCCAGGACCACGGAGGCCAGCAGGAGGGGAAGGAGGAGGCCCAAGGCCCCTGCCTTGGCTTCCAGGAAGGAGTGCGCTTCCTCGCCCATCTGGCCCGAAAGGGGTTGCCCCAGGAGGGGAAGGAGGGCAAAGGCCAGGAGGTAAAGGAAAAGAAGGTGGCGAAGAAGGGGCTTTAGGGGCTTGTTCCGGAAGAGGAAGGTCCCTAGGAGGAAAAGGCTTGGCGGAAGGAGGTAGGCGGGTAGACCCAGGGCCTGGTAGAAGGTCTCCCGGAGGAAGGACCCGAAGACCCCTGTGGGCAAGGGCAGAAGGGGAGCGGAAAAGAAGACCGCCGCCCCCAAGGCCACGGTACCCAGGGCCTCGAGGTCGCGGTTTCGGCTGGGCCTGGCCGGCTTCCGCTTCGCCATCGGAAGGATTATAACCTTCGGGCGGGCGGGCTAAAGGAAAGACCCCGGGGGGCTTCCCCTCGGGGTCCAGGGCTCAGGCTAGCGTCGCAACTCCCTCTTCACGGCCTCGGTCAGGTCCGTGTCCTCATCGGCGTAGACCACCAGCCCCGACTGGGCGGCCACCTGGCGGCTCATGACCACGGCGAAGCCCTGGGCCTTGGCCACCTTGGCGATGGCCTGGTCCACCTCCTCCAGGATGGGCTTGAGCACCGGATTCTGCCGGTCCTGCCATTTCTTCAGGGTATCCTGGTAGGTCTTGAGGAGGGCCTCGTAGTCCTGGCGCTCCTTGGCCGTGGCCTGGCCCGAACGGATCTTTTGGTCCAGGGGCTTGAGCTTTTCCTCCAGGGGAGCCAGCTCCTTGCGGGCCTGGGCCTGGAGGTCCTGGACCTTTTTGTAGTCGGGGTGGGCCTGCACCAGGGCATCGGCGTCCACAAAGCCCACCCGGGCGGCCACGTTCCGGTTCTGGGCCAGCATGGGGGTAAGGAGGGCGCCCAGGGCCAGGAGGAGGGCTGCTAGGGGAAAGCGCTTCATAGGAGAAAGCCTAAGGCCTTAGGGTGAAGGGTGCGTGAGAGAAGTCTCTCTATCGCTTTGCCCCGGGTTGGGGTACCATGCATGGCGGAGGTGGATTATGCGCAAAGTGCTTTGGGCGTTGGCGTTGTTGGCCTTAGGCACGGGAGCTTTTGCCCAGCGGGCGGTGTCCTTCCGCCTATCCTTGCCCCCGGCGGGGCTGGGATTGGGCCTCGAGGCGCCCCTGGAGCGCAACCTGGTCTTCCGCGGGTTTGCGGATCTCTTCCCTGGCGGACCCAGTTTCCTGGCGGCGGGCGAGGTTTTGTTCAAACCCGACCTGGGCCAGCTGGACCGGGACCTGCGGGGGATCAGGCCCTACTTCGGGGGTGGGCTTGGGGGGTACTTCGCCGCTGGGAGCGAAGTGGGGTTGCACCTCTCCTTGGGGGTGGAGTTCCTCCTGGATGCCCGCACGGGGATCTTTCTGGACGGGGAGTACTTTTACGCCTTTGGCGGAGGCCGGTTTGGCCGCACGGTTATAGGGGCCAACCTGCGCTAGAGGGACTTCCTTGTCCCCGCCAAAGTTTTGGCGGGGACATTTTTCTTCTTGCCCCAGGGTAGACTGGAAACCGGAGGTGAAGCCATGCTGGTCAGGGACTGGATGACCAAGGACCCCCTCACCGTGGCCCCGGATACCCCGGTGCTGGAAGCCATCAATCTTTTGAAGAACAAAGGTTTCCGGCGCTTGCCGGTGGTGAAGGACGGGAAGCTCATCGGCCTGGTCACCGACAAGGACCTCAAGGACGCCATGCCCTCCAAGGCCACCACCCTATCGGTCTGGGAGATGAACTACCTCCTCTCCAAGCTCACGGTGCAGGAGGTGATGGCCAAGCCCGTGATCACCGTGGAGGCCGACGCACCCCTGGAGAAGGCAGCCCTTTTGATGGAGGAGAAAAAGATCGGAGGCCTTCCGGTGATGGAGGGGGAGAAGCTGGTGGGCATCATCACCGTGACGGATGTCCTGAGGGCCTTTATTGAGGTATTGGGGCTGAGGATGGGGGGCCTGCGCATCACCGTGGACATCCCCGATGTACCCGGGGCCCTGGCCCAGATGGCCCGGGCGGTTCCCCCGGCCAACATCGTGTCCATCGCCACCGCTGCCCACCTAAACGGGTACCAGCGCCTGGTCCTGAGGGTGGTGGGGGAGGATGTGGAGGGTGTCCCTGACCGGCTTCGGGCCGCCGGGGAGCGGGTGGTGGACGTACGCCCTGGCTAAGTACCCCGTCGTGGCTTGCGCCACGACGGGGACCCCAGAGAGAGCCTGAGCAAAGGGCTTCGGCCCTTGTTGGCGAGGCAATCGCCCTGCGCAGGTTTAGGTTCCGTTGCGGTAGGCGGGGTAGGAGCCCAGCACCTTCAAGAAGGCGGCCCGCCGCAAGAGGCCCAGAAGGGCTTGGGCGGGGCCGGGGTCTTCCAGGTGGCCCTCGAGGTCCAGGTAGAAGAGGTAGCTGAAGGGCTTATCCCGCCTGGGGCGCGACTCCAGCTTGGTGAGGTTCACCCCAGCTTCAGCAAAGACCGTAAGGGCCTCCAAAAGCCCCCCGGGCCGGTGGCGCACGGCGAAGACGATGCTGGTCTTGTGGGGGCCTTCCCCTTTAGGGGCCTCCTCCCGCCCTATGACGAAGAACCGGGTGTAGTTGTGGGGGTAATCCTCAATGTTTTCCGCCAGCACCTTTAGGCCGTAAAGCTCCGCGGCCCGGCGGCTGGCGATGGCCCCCACCCCGGGCTCGGGGTTCTCCGAAAGGGACCGGGCTGCCCCTGCCGTGTCAAAAACGGGGATGGGCGTAAGGCGCATGCGGGCCAGGAAGCCGTCGCACTGGGCCAGGGCCTGGGGGTGGCTTTTGACCGCTTTGAGGTCTTTGAGCTCGGTGCCCTCGGGAGCGAGGAGGCAGTGCTCCACCCGGTGGATGATCTCCCCCACCACGTGGAGGTCGCTTTCGAGAAGCAGGTCGTAGGTCTGGTTGATGCTGCCTGCGGTGGTGTTCTCCACCGGCACCACCCCGAGCTGCGCTTCCCCTGCCTCCACCGCCTCGAAGACCTGGTGGAAGGTGGGAAAGCCTATGGGGGTGGAGCCGGGAAAGTTCCTAAGCAGGGCCTCCTCGCTGTAGGCTCCTTCCGTCCCCTGGAAGGCGATCCTCATGCCCTTCATCCTACTGCTTCCCCTAGACAGGGGAAAGGCGCCTCCCTTAGCATGGCCCTTGTGGCGCGGCTGCTCGTGGTGGACGATGACCCCCGCATCCGGCACCTGTTGGAGCTCCTCCTTTCCGGGGCTGGCCACCAGGTGGTGCTGGCGGATTCCGCCAAGGCGGCCCTGGAACACCTGCGCAAGGAAACCCCGGACCTGATCCTCTTGGACATCATGATGCCGGACATGGATGGCCTCACCCTTTTGGGGCGGATCCGGGCGGTGCGGCGCCTGGCCAAGGTGCCGGTGATCATGTTCACCGGGGGTGGCAAGGAGCTGGAGGGACCCAGCCGGGCCTTGGGGGCGGATCTCTTCCTGGAGAAGCCCGTTTCCGGACGCCGGCTCAAGGAGGTGGTGGAGAACCTTCTTGCCTGGGAAGGGTATGTGCTGCCCGGTGGGGAACGGGTGAATAGCCTCGAGGAGGTGGGTAGCCGCTTGCGGCACGCCTTGCCCGAGGAGGCCCGCTTCAAGCTCCTTTGGCGAAAGACGGCGAGCCGCCGTGCCCTTCTGCAAAACCTTTTGGCCAAAGGTTGGACTGAGGCCCTTTTGCGGCGCATCCTCCCCGGCGAATACGACCTTTATGACCTCCTCGGCCACCTGGCCTTCGGCTGGCCTTTGGTGCCCTTAAGGGAGCGGGCAGCCCGGGTGCAGGACCCCCGCTTGGCTTCCCACTTGGAGGCCTATCTGGAGGAGAAGCGGCTACCCCTGGAGGGGAATGGCCTTCTGGAAGAGCTGGCCCAGGCCCTGTACGCTTAGGGGGTGGCCGAACTTTTAGAGATCACCGATCCTGAGGCCTGGAACCGGATGGTTTCCAGCCTCCCCATCACTAGCGCCTTGCAGTCCTGGGGCTGGGGGGAGGTGAAGCGGCTTTCCGGCTGGGTGCCCAGGCGGCTGGCGGTTTACGGAAAGGAAGGGCTTCTGGGGGCGGCCCAGGTGCTGCTGCGCCCCCTGCCTGGGGGTCTGCGCCTGGCCTATGCCCCTAGGGGACCTGCCCTGGCCCGCCTCGAGGACCTGCCCCAGGTGGCCCGGGCCCTGGCCCAGGGGGTCCGGGGCACCCACCTGGTCCTCGAGCCCGAGGTGGGGTTGCCGGCGGAGGAACCTTCCCCCACCTTCCCCGGCCTCCTCCTCGAGGAGTCCATCCAGCCCGCCTATTCCCTATGGCTGGACCTCACCCAAGGGGAAGAAGCCCTCCTCAAGGGGATGAAGGAGATGCACCGCCGCAATGCCCGCCTGGCCCTCAAGCGCACGGAACTTGGAGTGGAGGGGGAGGAGGCCTTTTCCGAGTTCTTCCGCCTCTTCGAGGAGACCAACCGCCGGGCCAAGCTCCTGCAGCACGCCAAAGAGTACTACCAGGCGGTGCTCAGGGAGATGAACCAGCCCTATGGGGAGGCCTTCATCGCCTTGGCCCGTAAGGAGGGGGAGGCCTTGGCGGCGGGGCTTTTCGTGGCCTTCGCCGGTAAGGTGGACTACCTCTATGGGGGAAGCAGCCGTGCCCACCCCGAGGCCAAGGCGCCCATGGGCATGCACCTGGCGGCCATCCGCCACGCCCTTGGCCGCGGCTACCGCATCTACGACCTCTGGGGCGTGCCCAGGACCCCGGAGGGCAGCCACGCGGAGGGGATATGGCGGTTTAAGGAGGGGTTTGGGGGTAGGCGCGTCCACTTTCCCGCCTACACCCTGCCCCTTTCCCCCTTCTACCGTCCCTTGAAGCTCCTCCTGCGCCTGCGCAAAACCTGGGTGAACCTGCGGGTGCGGGGAAGTGCGCGGGATGTGTTGGGCTGAAAGGGCTTGCGGGTCTTGTCATCTTTCTCAAGGGGCCTTGGGTAAGGTGGGAGGGTGGTGCGGCTCCTCCTTCTCCTTGTTGTCGTCTTCGGTATGGTTTTTTGGTTCCTCCGGCCCCCGCCAAGGCCCTTGACCACGGAAAGCGTGCGCCTTAAAGGGGTGGAGTTCTACCTTTTCCCCGAGGAGGAGGGGGTGGAGTGGCGGTTCACCGCCCAGGAGATGGTGGAGGAGGGGGGGGTTTTCCGCATCCAGGGGGGGCTTGAGGGGGAACGCTATGTGGAGGACCGGCTGGACCTGCGTCTTTTCGCCCCCGAGGTGACGGTGGAGCCAGGGGACAACCTTCGGGCTCCTTTCGCCCGGGTGGAGATCCTGAAGGGATGCTTCCGCCTCCAGCTCTCCGCCCAGGGCGAGGGGGAGGTCCTCATCCGGCAGAAGGAGGGCTTTTTCGCCCCCTGGGTGCGGATCGAGGCCCCTAACCTTAGGGGAGAGGCCCAGGGCTTTCGCTCGGATTTCGGCATGGAGCGCATAGAAGCGGAAAACCCGCGGTTTGAGTTTCCCGCAGGTGGCACCTTTGGTCCTTGTACCGTGGAAGGAGGTAGCTCATGAGAAGGTGGGTTTGGTTGTCCCTTTTGGGTGTGGCCTTGGCCGCTTCCAGCGTCCGGGTAATCCAGGTGGAAGGGGGTCGGCTTTCGGGGGATCTGCGCTACGGCCCCTGGACCTTTGAGGGGGAGGTCAGGGGCCGGGTGAAGGACCTGGAGATCCGCGCCCCCAAGGCTATCCTCACCGCTCCCAAGGGCAAGACCATGCAGGAGGCAGAAGGGGAGCGGGAGGCCCGCTTTGAGGGCGGGGTGGTGGTGCGCCGGGGCCGGGTGGAGGCCCGAGGGCCCATCCTCGTGTACCGGGAGCGGACCGGGGAGGGGGAGCTTCTGGGCCCGGCCCGCATGCGCCAAGAGCCCAAGCCGGGGGAGGATCCGGTGGAGGTGGAGGCCAGCCGCATGGCCTTCCAGGTGGACACGGACACCTCCAGCAGCGAAAATGCCCTTCTCCGAAGCGGGAACCAGGAGGGGCGGGCGGCTTTGGTCTACTACGAGGAGGAAAAGGGCCTAGCGGTGTTTACCGATCCCAAGGAGGTGGTCCTCACCCGCAAGCGCAAGGACGGGGACCTGGTGATCCGGGCCAAGGAGGTGCGGAGCCTCACCGGACCCAAAAAGCTCATCGCCACCGGGGGGGTGCGGCTACAGGATGGGGATCTCGTGACCATAGGGGATAGCCTCTACTACGACGACACCACGGGGGAGGCCATCGTTTTGGGCAGGCCGGCGGTAAGCGAGAACAAGAAGGAAGGATTTAGGCTTTCCGGGAATACCCTCCAGCACAACGTGAACCGCCACCAGGTGCGGGTCTACGGTAAGGCCTTCCGCCTCCCGGTGGAGGAGTTCCGTAAGTTCTCGGAGAGGTAGGACTTGTCCTTCAGGTGGTTCCTCCTCTTCCTCGTGGCCTTGGCTCTGGCCCAGGAGGTGTACCGCCCCGAGGTGGAGCTAGTCCGGAAGGACAAGAGGGTGGTGGCCTGGGTGAGCGGGGAGGAGGGAAGCCTGTTTTACGCCGACTATGGGGACCTCCTGGTGGGGGAACTTCAGGCCCTCTCCGCCGAAAGGGTCCAAGTGGAGGGCCGGTTTTTCTTCCGGGATGCGGGCAGCGCCCTCGAGGAGGGGCTAAAGGTGGGGGAGAGGGTGGAGGTGGCCTATAACCCGGATTGGGAACGGGATGGGCTTCCCTACCTGATGCGTTTGCGAAGGGCTGGGGAAGGGAAGGGGGAGCGCTACCTCCGGCTCGTCCTCTTTGACCCCAAGGGGGTGGAGGTGCGCCTGGGGGAGGAGGTGGAGGCCAGGGGGCCCCTGGCGGTGGTGGAGCGGGGTGGAGTGGAGGAGCTCTTCCTCTCCGGGGGGGAGGCCCGGTACCTGGAGGAGGAGGGTCGGCTGGAGCTGAGGCCGGCCCCCGGAAAGGTGGCGGTGGCCCAGGGGCAGGTGCGGGTGGAGGGGCAGAGGCTCCGCTACCAAAACGACACTGGGGAGGCCTTATTGGAAGGTCCTCTGGAAGTGCGCCGTGAAGGGGAAAAACCCCTTTCGGGCAAGGCGGGCTCCCTGCGCTACCTTCTGGACGAGGATCGGCTCTGGCTTCTCGGGGGGGTGGAGCTTAGCCAGGGCGGGCGCACCACCAAGGCCGAGCGGGCGCTTCTCAGGGAAAAGGAAGGGTACGCCTTCCTGTATGGAAAGGTGGAGAGCCGGGACGAAAGGGGTGTGGTGCGAGGGGAACGGGTGCGCTACGCCCTAAGGAGCGGGGAGGTGGTGGTCCTGGGTGGGGTGGCCGGGGAGTTCCAGGGCGACTAAGTACCCCGTCGTGGCTTGCGCCACGACGGGGGCCCCAAAGAGGCCATGAGCACGCCACTTTGGCTTTGGCCGGTGGGGTAACCTTTCGTGCGGGTACTTAGGCGGTCACGCCCGCCATCAGAAGGCCCAGGCGCTCTTCCTTGGCTTCTTCCGGGGTGAGTTCTCCCACAATGCGCCCCTCGTACATGACCAGGATGCGGTCCGAGAGGCTGATCACCTCGGAAAGGTCGGCGGAAACCAGAAGCACCGCCAGGCCCTGGTCCCGGGCCTCCACCAGGCGCTGGTGGATGAACTCGATGGCCCCTACGTCCACGCCCCGGGTGGGCTGGGCAGCGATGAGGAGGCGGGGACCCCGCAAAAGCTCCCTGCCCACCACGATCTTCTGCTGGTTTCCCCCGGAGAAGCGCCGGGCAGAGAGGTCCGTGGAGCGAGGGCGGACGTCAAAGGTTTCCACCAGGGTCCGGGCGTGTTGCTCCATGGCCTTCCCGTCCAGGAAGCCCAGGAAGCCGCGGAAGGGGGGGCGGTGCTGGTCCCCCAGGATGGCGTTTTCCCGCACGGAGAAGTCCAGGACCAGCCCCCTGGCAAGCCGGTCCTCGGGGATATGGCTCACGCCCGCTTCCCGTACCTTGAGGGCCAGGTGGGGAAGAGGGTGGCCTAAGTAGCGCACCGTGCCCCGGTACTTGCGCAGGCCCGCCAGGGCCTCCACCAGCTCGGTCTGGCCGTTCCCTTCCACCCCGGCGATGCCCACGATCTCCCCAGCCCGCACAAAGAAGCTCACCCCCCTTAGCCTGGGGGGAGCCTCGAGGCCCTCCACCTCCAGCACCACCTCGCCTGGCCGAGCAGGGCCCTTTTCCACCCTCAGGACCACCTCCCTTCCCACCATCATCCGGGCCAGCTCCTCCAGGGAGGTCTCCCCGGTCTTTACCGTGCCCACCACCTTGCCGTCCCGGATCACCGTGACCCGGTCGGATACGGAAAGCACCTCCTTCAGCTTGTGGCTGATGAAGATGGCGGCGTTGCCCTTGGCCACGTAGGCCCTCAGGAAACGGAAAAGCTCCTCCGCCTCCTGAGGGGTTAAAACGGCGGTGGGTTCGTCCAGGATGAGGATTTTGGCCTCGCGGTACAGGGCCTTTAGGATCTCCACCCGCTGCTGCAGGCCCACGGGGAGGTTCTCAACGCGCTCGTCCAGGGGGACCTGGAAGCCCAGCTCCTCCATGAGAGCGGTGGCCCGCTTCCTGGCCTCGTCCAGATTGAGGTATAGAGGGCTTCCCGGCTCGAGGCCCAAAACTAGGTTCTCCAGCACGGTGAAGGGCTCCACCAGCATGAAGTGCTGGTGGACCATGCCGATGCCGTGGGCGATGGCGTCCAGGGGGCTCTTGGGCCGGTAGGGTTTTCCGTCCACCCACATCTCCCCTTTGTCCGGCGGCTGCAGGCCGTAGACGATCTTCATCAGGGTGGACTTCCCCGCCCCATTTTCCCCCACCAGGGCCAGGACCTCGCCCCAGTTCAGGTCCAAGGAGATGCGGTCGTTGGCCAGGACCAGGGGGAAGCGCTTGGTGATGTCCTTGAGCACCAGGGCCTTTGCGAGGGTTCGGCTAGCCTCCACGCCCGGAGTATACAAAAAGGCCGGGGACCCCCCGGCCTAGAGAGCCCTTCTTTTAGCGCTTTTCAGGCACCTTGAGCTGGCCCTTGATGATCTGTTGCTTCAAAACCTCCAGCTTGCTCACCACCGCAGCGGGGATCAGGGCCTTGTTGTACTCATCCAGGGCGTAGCCCACCCCGTTGTTGACTAGGCCGAACTCCCGCACCCCACCCTTGAAGGCCTTCTGCACCACGCTCTTGATGACCTCATAGGTGGCCACGTCCACCCGCTTCATCATGGAGGTGAGGCCATGGTTCAGGGTGTTGGGGTTGTTGTCAGTGTCCCCCAGGTAGTTCTGGTTGGCGTCCACCCCGATGAAGAAGAGGGGCGTGGCCTTGGTGCCGTCGGTGCCGCAGGTCTTGGTGTAGTCGGCGTACTTGGGCACCTTAGCGTAGGGGTCGGCCTTGCGCACGAAGCGCACGCTGCCGCCCTCCTTGAGGCACTTGGCCTGCTTCACGTAGTCGATGAGCCCGAGGCCCGAGCCGCCCGCGGCGGCGTAGATGATGTCGGCTCCCTGGCGCACCTGGCTGGCGGCGATTTCCTTGGCCTTGGCGGGGTCGTTCCAGGCGGCGGGGGTGTTGCCCACGTACCCCACCAGCACCTTGCCCTGGATCTTGTCCTCCTTGAAGGCGTACTCGGCCCCGGCCCGGAAGCCGGCCTCAAACTTGTGGATGAGGGGGATGTCCATGCCGCCGATGAAGCCCACCACCCCGGTGCGGCTCATCTTCCCGGCGATGTAGCCCACCAGGAAGCTCCCCTCGTGCTCCCGGAAGACCAGGCCCACGGCGTTGGCGAGCTTGCCTTCCCCGGGGACGGCGTCGATTACCGCAAAGTTCACCTTGGGGAACTCCTTGGCGGTGGCGGTGATGGCGGGTTCGTTGGCGAAGCCCACCCCGATCACCAGGTCAAAGCCCTCCTCGGCGAAGGTGCGGATGCCCTGGCCCACTTGGGAGGGGTCGGCGGGCTCGAAGTCGAAGAGCTTAACCCCGAAGTCCTTGACTGCCTTCTGGGCTCCTTCCCAAGCGGACTGGTTGAAGGAGCGGTCAAACTTGCCGCCCGCATCAAAGGCGATCCCCACGCGCACCTGGGCCAGGCTCAAACCTAGGGCCAATACCGCCAAAAGGGCCACAATACGTTTCATCTGCCACCTCCTATGGCATTTCGCCGTAGGGCATTATACCCGGTTCGGTAAACTCAAGGCATGACCCTGGAGGAGGCTCGCAAACGGATCAACGAGCTCCGGGACCTCATCCGCTACCACAACTACCGTTACTACGTCCTGGATGCTCCGGAGATTTCCGATGCCGAATACGACCGGCTTTTGCGGGAGCTTAAGGAGCTGGAGGAACGCTTTCCCGAGCTCAAAAGCCCGGATTCCCCCACGGAGCAGGTGGGGGCTCAGCCGTTAGGCTATCTTGAGGCCACCTTCCGCCCCATCCGCCACCCCACCCGCATGTACTCCCTGGACAACGCCTTCACCCTGGAGGAGGTGCGGGCCTTTGAGGAGCGCCTCGAGCGGGCTCTGGGCAGGAAAGGGCCCTTCGCCTACGTGGTGGAGCACAAGGTGGACGGGCTTTCCGTGAACCTGTACTACGAGGAGGGGGTTCTGGTATGGGGGGCCACCCGGGGAGATGGGGAGACGGGGGAGGAGGTCACCCAGAACCTGCTCACCATCCCCACCATTCCCCGAAGGCTTAAGGGGGTACCGGAGCGCCTCGAGGTCCGGGGGGAGGTGTACATGCCCATAGAGGCCTTCCTCCGCCTTAACGAGGAGCTGGAGGAGAAGGGAGAGAAGATCTTCAAAAACCCCAGGAACGCCGCCGCTGGCTCCTTGCGCCAGAAAGACCCCCGGATTGCCGCCAAGAGGGGCCTCAGGGCTACCTTCTACGCCTTGGGCCTGGGCCTGGAGGAGGCTAACCTTAGGACCCAGCACGAGCTCCTCCTTTGGCTAAAGGAGAAGGGCTTCCCCGTGGAACACGGTTTCACCCGGGCGGTGGGGGTGGAGGGGGTGGAGGCGGTCTACCGGGAATGGCTTAAGGAGCGGCGGAACCTGCCCTTTGAGGCGGACGGGGTGGTGGTCAAGCTGGACGACCTCAGCCTCTGGCGGGAACTGGGCTACACCGCCCGGGCGCCCCGCTTCGCCATCGCCTACAAGTTCCCCGCGGAGGAGAAGGAGACCCGCCTGGTGCAGGTGGTCTTCCAGGTGGGGCGCACGGGCCGGGTGACCCCGGTGGGTATTCTGGAACCCGTCTTCATTGAGGGGAGCGAGGTCAGCCGGGTCACCCTGCACAACGAAAGCTACATCGAGGAGCTGGACGTGCGCATTGGGGACTGGGTCCTGGTGCACAAGGCGGGGGGGGTGATCCCCGAGGTTCTGAGGGTGCTCAAGGAGCGGCGCACCGGCGAGGAGAAGCCCATCCTTTGGCCGGAGAACTGCCCGGAGTGCGGCCATCGCTTGATTAAGGAGGGCAAGGTCCACCGCTGCCCCAACCCCTTGTGCCCGGCCAAGCGCTTTGAGGCCATCCGCCACTACGCCTCCCGCAAGGCCATGGACATCGGGGGCCTGGGGGAGAAGCTCATCGAAAAGCTCCTGGAAAAGGGCTTGGTGAAGGATGTGGCCGACCTTTACCGGCTTAAGGAGGAGGACTTGGTGGGCCTCGAGCGCATGGGGAAGAAGAGCGCGGGGAACCTTCTGCGCCAGATTGAGGAGAGCAAGAGCCGGGGCCTGGAGCGGCTTCTCTATGCCCTGGGATTGCCGGGGGTGGGGGAGGTGCTGGCCCGCAACCTGGCGGCCCGCTTCGGCACCATGGAGCGGCTTTTGCAAGCCTCTTTGGAAGAGCTTCTGGAGGTGGAGGAGGTGGGGGAGCTTACCGCTAAGGGCATCCTGGAAACCCTCCGCGACCCGGCTTTCCGCGACCTGGTGCACCGCTTAAAAGAAGCGGGGGTGGAGATGGAGGCCAAGGAACGGGGGGAGGAGGTTTTAAAGGGCCTTACCTTCGTCATCACCGGGGAGCTTTCCCGGCCCCGGGAGGAGGTGAAGGCCCTCTTGAGGCGCCTTGGGGCCAAGGTGACGGACTCCGTGAGCCGCAAGACGGGCTACCTGGTGGTGGGGGAGGCCCCGGGGAGCAAGCTGGAGAAGGCCAAGGCTTTGGGGGTGCCCACCCTGACGGAGGAGGAGCTGTACAGGCTCATAGAGGAGCGCACGGGGAAGCGTCTGGAAACCCTGGCCTCCTAGGACGGGTGGCCGGGTGGGGTCAGTCTGGAAGGCCTGGGGTAAAGATCTTTTCCAGGGCCTCCTGGAGCCTGGAGCCCGACAAACCAAGCTCTTTCAGGGCCTTTTCGTACAGCTCCGGGGTGAGAAGCCCTTGGAGGGCCTTAAGCTCCGTACGGGAAAGATGGGCTCCCTTTAATACATGCTCCTCAAAGCTTTGCCAGGCCAAGGGCACATGGGCCTTGACGATCTCGGCGATGGCCTTGGCGTACTGCCTTATCTCCCACTGGGCATGGGGGTCCAGGCGCAGGGCCAGGAAGTGGAAAAGGTTGTGGAGGTCCTGCTTCCAGTAGAACTCGGTGTAGAGGTTTAGGGGCAGGACCATGCGGGCCATTTCCCGGGCGATCCCCTTTTCCAGAAGGGTTTGGTAGGCCTGGTAGGCTTCCCGCTCCACCCCTTTGAGGAGAAGGGAGGCTTCCTCATCGGAAAGCTCCCCCTCGGAGCCTTGCTTGTTCCGCCGGGCTTGTTTCCGCCACGCTTGTGGCTCGTAAAACTCCTCCTTGAGGACGGAGTAGCGACCGGAGATCTCGTTCACGCTGGCGGTGCGGTGGCGGAACCACTGGCGCACCACGAAGATGGGAGCCTTCACGTGGAACTTGAACTCCACCATCTCAAAGGGGCTGGTGTGGCGGTGGCGCATGAGGTAGTCGATGAGGGCGGCATCCTCCCGCACCGTCTTGGTGCCGGGGCCATAGGAAACCCTGGCCGCCTGGACGATGGAGGCATCGCTTCCCATCACCTCCACCAAGCGCACGAACCCCTTGTCCAAAACCGCAATCTCAAGGTACGCTTCCGCATGACCCATGCCTTTGAGTCTACTTGCCCTTTGGCCCAAAGGGGTCTACCCTAAGCTCATGCGGGTCCGCACCCCCTTTGCCTACAAGTGGCGGCATGGGCGCTACAGGCCCTCTTGACCTTGGCTCTAAGGGCTTGCGGCGTGTAGGATGGATGGGCTTTGCGGCGCTAGGGCGCCCATTTTCGGAGCAAGTATGTTGAGGTTGCCAGACTTTCCCCTGCCCGACCCTCGAGGACGCTTCGGTCCTTACGGAGGTAGGTACGTTCCCGAAACCTTGATCCCGGCCTTGGAGGAGGTGGAGGCCGCCTACCGGGAGGCCAAGAAGGACCCGGCATTCTTGGCGGAGCTTGAATACTACCTCAAGACCTTTGCTGGCCGGCCCACTCCCCTTTACCACGCCAAGAGGCTTTCCGAGTACTGGGGTGGGGCCCAGGTGTACCTGAAGCGGGAGGACCTCCTGCACACCGGGGCCCACAAGATCAACAACACCCTGGGCCAGGCCCTTTTGGCCCGGCGTATGGGCAAAAGGCGGGTGATCGCCGAAACCGGGGCTGGGCAGCACGGGGTTTCCGTGGCCACGGTGGCCGCTCTCTTTGGCCTGGAATGCGTGGTTTACATGGGGGAGGAGGATGTGAGGCGGCAGGCCCTGAACGTCTTCCGCATGAAGCTCCTGGGGGCCGAGGTACGGCCCGTGGCCGCGGGGA
Organism: Thermus tengchongensis; assembly: GCF_021462405.1. Taxonomy (NCBI): domain Bacteria; kingdom Thermotogati; phylum Deinococcota; class Deinococci; order Thermales; family Thermaceae; genus Thermus; species Thermus tengchongensis. The sequence goes on from NZ_JAKEDU010000002.1 coordinate 238,930, forward strand.
GCCGCACCCTGAAGGACGCCACCAACGAGGCCATCCGGGACTGGCTTACGAATGTGCGCACCACCTTCTACATCCTGGGCTCGGTGGTGGGCCCCCACCCCTACCCCATGATGGTGCGGGAGTTCCAGAGCGTGATCGGCGAGGAGGTGAAGGCCCAGAGCCTGGAGCTTTTCGGCCGCTACCCCGACGCCCTCATCGCCGCCGTGGGGGGTGGGTCCAACGCCATCGGCCTCTTCGCCCCCTTTGCCTACCTGCCGGAAGGGGAGCGCCCAAGGCTCATCGGGGTGGAGGCGGCGGGGGAGGGGCTTTCCACCGGCAGGCACGCCGCCAGCATCGGGGCGGGAAAGCGGGGGGTCTTGCACGGGAGCTACATGTACCTCCTCTACGACCACGACGGCCAGATCACCCCGGCCCACTCCGTCTCCGCTGGCCTAGACTACCCCGGGGTGGGGCCGGAGCACAGCTACTACGCCGACCAGGGCATCGCCGAGTATGCGGCGGTCACCGATGAGGAGGCGCTGGAGGGCTTCAAGCTCCTGGCGCGCCTCGAGGGGATCATCCCCGCCTTGGAGTCTGCCCACGCCATCGCCCACGCCGCCAAGGTGGTCCCGGAGATGGACAAGGACCAGGTCGTGGTCATCAACCTCTCAGGCCGGGGGGACAAGGACGTGACCGAGGCCATGCGCCTTCTGGGAGGGGAGCTGTGACCACCCGCGAAGCCTTCTTCCGGGCCAAGGCCGAAGGGCGCGCCGCCCTCATCCCTTACCTCACCGCAGGCTTCCCCAGCCGGGAAGGGTTCTTGCAGGCGGTGAAGGAGGTGCTGCCCTACGCCGATCTTTTGGAGATCGGCCTGCCCTACTCCGACCCCCTGGGGGACGGCCCGGTGATCCAGCGGGCCAGCGAGGTGGCCCTCAAGAAGGGCATGAGCGTGCAGGGAGTCCTGGAGCTGGTGCGGGAGGTGCGCGCCCTCACCCCTAAGCCCCTCTTCCTCATGACCTACCTGAACCCGGTGCTGGCCTGGGGGCCGGAGCGGTTCTTCAGCCTTTTCAAGCAAGCAGGGGCCACGGGCCTCATCCTTCCCGACCTGCCCCCGGACGAGGACCCGGCCCTGGTGCGCCTGGCCCAGGAGATCGGTCTGGAAACGGTCTTCCTCCTGGCCCCCACCTCCACGGAAGGGCGGATAGAAACCGTGGTCCGCTACGCCACGGGCTTCATCTACGCGGTGTCCGTGACCGGGGTGACGGGGGAGCGGGAGCGCCTGCCCGAGGAGGTGCGGGACCTGGTGCGGCGCATCCGGGCCAAAACCCCTTTGCCCGTGGCCGTGGGCTTCGGGGTTTCGGGACGGGAGACCGCGGCCCAGGCGGCGGTGGCCGACGGGGTGGTGGTGGGAAGCGCCTTGGTGCGAGCCCTTGAAGAGGGTCGGCCCCTGGCCCCTCTCCTCGAGGAGATCCGCCAAGGGCTTTTGCAGAAGGAACCCGCTTAGGCCAAGGGAAGCCCGGCCTCCTCTCCCAGGATGGCCTTGGGGTCCGGATACCGCAGGATGCGGTAAAGGGGATCCCGCTCCGCCGGCTTGAAGCCTGCGTCCACGATATGGCGCACGATCTCCCGCACCGTGGCATGGGTACGCCCGTGCCCCCCTGCCGCCGAGACCACGTTCTCCTCCAGCATGGTGCTCCCGAAGTCGTCGGCCCCGTAGTAAAGCGCCGCTTGGGCCACCTTGAACCCCAAGGTGGGCCAGGAGGCCTGGAAGTGGGCGAAGTTGTCCAGAGCAAGCCGGGCGATGGCCAGGGTTTTCAGGTACTCATGGGCCGTGGCCCCCGGGGCCTTGCCCTTAAGGCGGGTGTGCTCCACCTGCAGGGTCCAGAGGGCAAAGGCGGCGAAGCCGTTTCCGTAGCGCTCCAGAGCCCGGTCCTGTTGGGCGCGGAGGCCCAGGAGGTGAAGGGTGCGCTCCCTTGGGCCTTCCCCGAAGCCGATCACCATGCTGGCCAGGGTGTAAAGCCCCAGGGCCTGGGCGGCGTCCACGATGCGATACCAGTCGGCGGTCTGAATGCGGGCAGGGGCAGCCTTATGACGTACCTCGTCCACCAGGATCTCTGCCCCGGCCCCGGGCATCCCGTCCAGGCCAGCTTCCATCAGCTTTTCCAGGATCTCCTCAGCCTTAAGCCCGGTAAGCCGTTCCAGCCCCAGGATTTCCTCGGGGCTGAAGGCGTCGATGCGCAGGTCGGGAAAGCGGTTCTTGAGGTAGCGCAGGAGGTCCAGGTACCACTCCAGGGGCAGGTCGGGGTTTACCCCCCCCTGCATCAGGATGCGCCTTCCCCCCACCTGGTAAAGCTCCTCCACCTTCTTGGCGATCTCCTCGTAGGTGAGGGTATAAGCGTCCTTTTGCCGCCGGGTGCGATAGAAGGCACAGAAGGCGCAGGCCACGGTGCAGACGTTGGTGTAGTTGATGTTGCGGTCTATCAAGAACGTGACCACCTCGGGGTCAGTCTTCTGCAAGCGGACCTCGTGGGCCGCTGCGGCCAGCTCGGGTAGAGGGAGGTCAAAAAGGGAAAGCACCTCAGTTTCGGTAAGCCTCTTCCCCCCCACGGCCTTCTCCAGGACGTCCATGGGACCCATGCTACACCTTTCGGACCCCCTGGGGTTGGGTCTTGGGCCACGGATAAAATGGGGGCATGGAACTCAAACTGATCCCCATTGAGAAGCCGGAAAACCTGAACGTCATCCTGGGCCAGGCCCACTTCATCAAGACGGTGGAGGACCTGCACGAGGCTTTGGTGACCGCCGTGCCGGGCATCAAGTTCGGTCTGGCTTTCTCCGAGGCCAGCGGCAAGCGCCTCATCCGCCACTCCGGCACCGACCCCGAGCTCACCCAGCTGGCGGTGAGGAACCTCCTGAACCTGGCTGCAGGGCACAGCTTCCTCATCGTCCTGGGGGAGGGCTTTTACCCCATCAACGTCCTGCACGCGGTGAAGGCCTGTCCCGAGGTGGTCAGGATTTTTGCCGCCACCGCCAATCCCCTCAAGGTGGTGGTGGCGGAGGAAGGGGAGCAGCGGGCCATCCTGGGGGTCATGGATGGCTTTAAGCCCCTGGGGGTGGAGGACGAGGCCGAGGTGGCCTGGCGCAAGGACCTTCTCCGCCGCTTCGGCTACAAACTTTAGCGCCTCCTTATTCGTAACCTGAGGGGTTGGGGTAAGATGCCCTCATGGAGCCCGGAACTATTGCGCCCGACTTCGCCTTGCCGGACCAAGAGGGGCGGATTCACCGGCTTTACGATTACCGGGGGAAGTGGGTGGTTCTCTACTTTTATCCCAAGGACGACACCCCGGGTTGCACCAAGGAGGCCTGTGGCTTCCGCGACCGCATGGGGGACCTTCAGGAGCTGGGGGCCGTGGTCCTCGGGGTTTCCGCGGACGACGTGGAAAGCCACAAGCGGTTTGCCGAGAAGTACGGCCTGAACTTTCCTCTCCTGGCTGACCCCGAGCGCCAGGCCATCCTGGCCTACGGGGCCTGGGGCAAGAAGAACCTCTACGGGAAGGAGTACGAGGGCGTCCTGCGCCAAACCTTCCTCATCGACCCCGAAGGGCGCATCGCCAAGGTGTGGCGGAAGGTGTCGCCCGAGGGCCACGCCGAGGAGGTGGCCGAGGCCCTCAGGGCCCTAAGGGGGTCGTGATGGAAAGGCCTTTGGAAAGCTACAAGAAGGAGGCAGCCCACGCCGCGGTGGCCTTTGTGCAGGACGGCATGGTGGTGGGCTTGGGTACAGGGTCCACGGCCCGGTATGCCGTCTTGGAGCTGGCCCGGCGGCTTAGGGAAGGGGAACTCAAAGGGGTTGTGGGGGTTCCCACCTCGGAGGCCACCAAGGACCTGGCTTTGAGGGAGGGGATCCGCGTGGTGGAGCTACCTCCAGAGGGGGTGGACCTGGCCATCGACGGGGCCGATGAGATTGCCCCGGACCTTTCCCTCATCAAAGGCCTGGGCGGGGCGCTTTTGCGGGAGAAGATCGTGGAGAGCACCGCCAAGGAGTTCATCGTCATCGCTGACCACACCAAGAAGGTGCCGGTCTTGGGCCGGGGGGTGGTGCCGGTGGAGATCGTGCCCTTTGGCCACCGGGCTACCTTAAGGGCCATCGCCGCCCTTGGGGGGGAGGCCGAGCTCCGCATGGACGGGGATGAGTTTTACTTTACTGACTCCGGCCACCTCATCGCCGACGTGCGCTTCGGGCCCATCGGCGACCCCCTTGGGCTCCATCGGGCTCTCTTAGAGATCCCCGGGGTGGTGGAGACCGGGCTCTTCGTGGGCCTGGCCACCCGGGCTTTGGTGGCGGGGCCTTTGGGGGTGGAGGAGCTCCTTCCCTAAGCGCCCCAGAAGGCCCGGGCTCCAAGAGGGCGTGGGTAAGCGCCGAGGGGGGGGCGACCTTCCTTTAGGTGTTAAGATGGAGGGCATGAAGGGCATGCCCCGGGGGTAGGGCAGGGGGGCTTCCCCGCCCGGGGCCCCTGCCCCGGGTTTTTTAGGAGGCGAGCGTGGAAAAGGTCTTCTACATCACCACTCCCATCTACTACGTGAACGCCGAGCCCCACTTGGGCCACGCCTACACCACGGTGGTGGCGGACTTCCTGGCCCGGTGGCACCGGTTAGACGGCTACCGAACCTTCTTCCTCACGGGTACCGACGAGCACGGGGAGACGGTGTACCGCGCCGCGGAGCGGGCGGGGGAGGACCCCCAGGCCTTTGTGGACCGGGTGTCGGAACGTTTCCGGCGGGCGTGGGAGCTTCTGGGCATCGCCTACGACGACTTCATCCGCACCACGGAGGAAAGGCACAAGCAGGTGGTGCAGAGGGTGCTCCAGAAGGTCTACGAGGCCGGGGACATCTACTACGGGGAGTATGAGGGGCTTTACTGCGTAAGTTGCGAGCGTTTCTACACGGAAAAGGAGCTTCAAGGGGACCTTTGCCCCATCCACGGCCGGCCCGTGGAGAGGCGCCGTGAGGGGAACTACTTCTTCCGCATGGAGAAGTACCGGGAGTGGCTCATCGACTACCTGCAGACCCACCCCGACCTCATCCGTCCCGAGGGGTACCGCAACGAGGTGCTCTCCATGCTCTCCGAGCCCATCGGGGATCTTTCCATCTCCCGGCCCAAGGCCCGGGTGCCCTGGGGCATCCCCCTGCCCTGGGATGAGGCCCACGTGACCTACGTGTGGTTTGACGCTCTCCTCAACTACGTTTCTGCCCTGGGTTACCCCGAGGACCCCCGCTACGCCACCTTCTGGCCCCAGGCCTGGCACCTGATTGGCAAGGATATCCTGAAGCCCCATGCCGTTTTCTGGCCCACCATGCTGAAGGCGGCGGGGATTCCCATGTACCGGCACCTGAACGTGGGAGGCTTTCTGCTGGGGCCGGATGGCCGAAAGATGAGCAAAACCCTGGGGAACGTGGTGGACCCCTTTGCCCTTACGGAAAAGTACGGCCGGGATGCGGTGCGCTATTACCTTTTGCGGGAGATCCCCTATGGCCAGGATACGCCCGTGAGCGAGGAGGCCTTGAGGGCCAGGTACGAGGCGGATCTGGCCGATGACCTGGGAAACCTTCTCCAGCGCACCCGGGCCATGCTCTTCCGTTTCGCTGAGGGTCGCATCCCCGAGCCGGTGCCCGGGGAGGAGCTTGTGGAGGGCACGCGGCTTGCGGAGCGCCTAAGGGGGCTGGTGCGGGACCTCCGCTTCCACGTGGCCCTCGAGGAGACCATGGCCTATGTGAAGGCCCTGAACCGCTACATTAACGAAAAGCGTCCATGGGAGTTATTCAAGGAGGACCCGAGGGAGGCTAGGGCGGTGCTTTACCGGGTGGTGGAGGGCCTGCGGATCGCCTCCATCCTCCTTACCCCGGCCATGCCGGACAAGATGGCCGAGCTACGCCGGGCCCTGGGGCTGAGGGAGGAGGTGAGCCTGGAGGAGGCGGAGCGCTGGGGCCTTGCCGAGCCCCGGCCCATCCCGGTGGAGACCCCCGTGCTCTTTCCCAAGGACGTGGTCGGGGGTGGCCCATCCCAGGCTGGGAAGGGAGACCGGGTGGAGGCGAAGGAGATGGAAAACGCCCGGATCGGCCTCGAGGACTTCGCCAAGGTGGAGCTGAGGGTGGCGGAGGTGGTGGCGGCGGAGAAGCACCCCAATGCCGATAGGCTTCTGGTGCTTAGGCTTTCCCTGGGGAACGAGGAGCGCACCGTGGTCTCCGGCATCGCCCGCTGGTACCGCCCCGAGGAGCTCGTGGGGAAGAAGGTGGTGCTGGTGGCCAACCTGAAACCTGCCAAGCTCCGGGGTGTGGAGAGCCAGGGAATGATCCTGGCGGCTTCGGAAGGGGATAAGCTCACCCTGGTCACCGTGGAGGGGGATATTCCACCGGGGGCGGTGGTGAAATAGCCCTTGGCGTAGTAAGAGCGCAGAGGAGGTCATTACCGGGGCCCCCCTGCCGGAGCCAGGGGGGTGGTTTAAAGGGGCCGGGGAAACCGGCCCCTTTCGCCTTCTTCCCGAACTAACGGGTGGCGTTAAGCTCCTCCAAGGCCCGCTTGAGGATGGCGTCTTGCTCCAGATCCAAAACCGCCTGCCCACGGTCCTCGGGAAGAGGCCGCTGGCGCTGGGGTTCGGCGTAGGTGAACTTCCCCTCGGCATCGGCCTTGACCTTCACGGTTTTGCCGTTTAGGGTCACGGAGATCTCGGCCCCTGGCGGGGCCCCGGCCCCTTGGAAGGAGAAGGGGGTGGGGAAGCGGGTGTCCTTGACCTCAATGTCGGGCTTCAGGCCCTCCTTGTTGATGGCCCGGCGTTTGGGGGTAAGCCACTCGAAGGTGACCAGGGTGAGCTCCCCGCCGTTGGCCAAGGTGTAGGGGGTTTGGCCTACCCCTTTGCCGAAGGTCCTTTCCCCAATCACCTTGGCCCGGCCGTAGTCCTGCAGGGCCCCGGCCACGATCTCGCTGGCCGAGGCCGAATTGCCGTTCACCAAGACCACCATGGGCCCGTCCCAGAGGGGGCGGCCCGAGGCCTCGCACCAGACCCGGGTGAGGTTGCGGGTGCGGGTGTAGACGATGGGGCCTTCCCGGAGGAAGGCGCTGGCCACTGCGCACCCCTGATCTAGGAGCCCGCCTGCGTTGTCCCGAAGGTCGAAGATCAGCTTCTTCATCCCCTGGGCCTTGAGGTCTTCGATGGCCCTTTTCAGCTGGTCCTCCACCTTAAAGTTGCCGAAGGTTTCCAGGGCAATGTAGCCGATGTCTCCGATCTTGCCCGTGGAAACGGAGATGATTTCTACCTTCTCTCTCACCAGCTCGAAGACCAGGGGAGCCGGAGTGCCCTCCCGGCGCACCTTGATGGTGACCTTGGTGCCCTCACGGCCCCGGATCCGGGCCACCACCTCTTGGAGGGGAAGGCCGGTCACGTCCTCCCCGTCCACCTCGAGGATCACATCCCCCGCCCGCATCCCCGCCCGCTGGGCGGGCAGGCCCTTCATTACCCCTTCGATCTTGGCCCCCGTGCCGTCGGGGTTGGCGGGGGAAAGGGTGGCCCCGATGCCGAAGAACTCGCCCCTGAGGTCCTCCTGCCTTAGGCTTGCCCGCTGGGGTGGGGAGTAGCTGGTGAAGGGGTCTTTCAGGGCGGAAACCATGCCCCCGATGGCCCCTTCCAGGAGGGCGTTCAGCTTCTCCCGGGGCAAGGGTTCCAGATAGTCCTGCTGGATCCTCTGGTAGACCTCCAGGAGGGCCTGACCGCTCGGGTTTTGCAGGAGGTTTTCCGCCTGGGGACGAGGAAGCTGGGCGTATACCAGGGCCAGGACCACCCCAAGCCCTGCGATGAGCCATGCGCGTTTTTTCATCTCTTCCCTCACCTAGCTTCCACTATAGCGCCTTTCCATGAGAAGAAAGTCTGGCCTGCCTTCCGTATAGTAGGGGCATGATCGCCTTCCACCGGGTGGGCCTGGAGTATCCCCGCACGGGGACCAAGGCGCTTTACAACGTGAGCCTTGAGGTGAAGAAGGGGGAGTTCGTCTACGTGGTGGGCCACTCCGGGGCGGGGAAGTCCACCCTGCTTTCCCTCATCCTCCGGCGACTCGTGCCCACCCACGGGGCGGTCTACTTCGGCGGGCAGAACCTGAAGCTGCTCCGGGGGGACCAGGTGGCCTACCACCGCCGCCGGATCGGCATGGTCTTTCAGGACCACCGCCTCCTTTCCGACATGACCGTGGAGGAAAACCTGGCCTTCGTCCTGCGGGTGCAAGGCGTTCCGGGCAAGGAGTGGCCGGAGCGCATCGCCACCGCTTTGCGGCGGGTGGGCCTGGCCCACAAGAAGAGGGCCTTTCCCGATGAGCTTTCCGTGGGGGAGGCCCAGCGGGTGGCCATCGCCCGGGCCTTGCTTCTGGACCCCCCCGTGATCCTGGCAGACGAGCCCACGGGGAACCTGGACCTGGATAACGCCCTGCAGGTGCTGGATATCCTCAAGGCCGCCCACCAGCGGGGGGCCACGGTGGTGGTGGCCACCCATAGCCGGGAACTTCTGGAGGCCTATCCGGCGCGGGTGGTGGTCCTGAAGGCCGGGCAGGTGGTGCGGGACGAACGTCCTGGGGAAGGTGGTAGCATAAGGGTAAGGGAAAGCCCTAACCGGGGCGGAAAGGAGGGCACATGAACGTCTACAAACTCATCGGTCGCAACCTGGAGATCACCGACGCCATCCGGGACTACGTGGAAAAGAAGCTTTCCCGCCTGGACCGCTACCAGAACGGGGAGCTCATGGCCAAGGTGGTTCTCTCCCTGGCGGGCAGCAACCACGTGGCCCGCAAGGCCAAGGCCGAGGTGCAGGTGGACCTCCCCGGGGGGCTCGTCAGGGTGGAGGAGGAGGATCCCGACCTTTACGCGGCCATCGACCGCATGGTGGACCGCCTGGAAACCCAGCTCAAGCGCTACAAGGAGCGCCGTTTTATCGGTAAGCGCCACTCGTACCAGGGGCCTCCGCCCCCCGAGGTGCAGGACCTCGAGGCCCTGCGCAAGCCCGAGGAAGAGGAGGGTCCCAAAATCGTTCGGGTCAAGCGCTTCGAGATGAAGCCCATGGACCCCGAGGAAGCGGCCTTCCAGATGGAGGCTTTGGGCCACGATTTCTTCGTGTTCCGCAACGCCAAGACCGACGAGATCAACGTCATCTATCGCCGTAAGGACGGCAACTACGGGCTTATCGAGCCCGCATAGCCCTCAAGGGCCTTAGTAGTAGGCGGAGGGATCCACGAAGCGGGTCTCTCCGCCTACGCGTACCGCCACCCTGAACTCCAGCTCCTCCGGGCGGATGAGAAGGCCTCCCCCCGTGTATCCGAGGAGCTGGCCCCGCTCTACCCTTTGCCCTTCCTGCACCAGGGGTTCTTGCAGGTTGGTGTAGACGGTGGAGAGGGTTTCCGTGTGCACCAGCATCACCGTGTAGCCCAGGTTGGGCAGGAAGAGGATTCCGGCCACGTACCCTTCGGCGGCTGCCTGCACGGGGCTTCCCGGGGCCGGGCCCTGGATGACCTGGAACGGGCCTTCCTGCCCGTAGGGCACCAGGATCCTCCCCCCAGGCACGGGAAAGGCCAGCCGGCCCACGGTGGCGGGTAAGGGGGGAGGAGGCACCACCACGCTGGCCTCCCGGGGTGCCGGCTGGGCCGCGGCCTGGCGGCGCTCAGCTTCCCGCCTACGCCGTTCCTCCTCCTGCCTTCTCCGCTCCTCCTCCAGGCGTTTGAGCTCCAGGAGGCGTTGCCTCTCCGCCAGCACCCGGGCCTGGAGCTGGGCCAGCTCCGCTTGCAGACGTTGCCTTTCCTGCAGAGCCTCCCGCAGGAGGGCTCGTTTGCCCTGGGCTTCCCGTTCCAGGCTGGAGAGGGTAGCCTCCAGCTCCTTCTTCTGCCCCTCGAGGGCCCTTTGGGTTTCCCCGAGAGCCTTTTCCTTGGCGGTGAGGTCGGTGAGGAGAAGGCTTAAGCGCTCCCGTTCTTCCCTTAGGGCCTTCAGGGTAGCCTGAAGGGTGCGAACCAGGTCCGCATCCCGCTTTGAGATGTACCCCACCCAGCGGGCCCGGACCGCCAGGTCGGTGAAGGACTGGGCCCTGAGGAGGGGTAGATAGCGGCCCGCCCTTTCCCGGTGGAGGCTTCGCATCAAGGCCTGGAGCCGTTCCTTGAGGCTTTCCAGGTCCTTTTCCAGCTGGGCGATGCGCCCTTCCGTCCGGTGTATCTCCTCTTTCAGCTGGGCGATCTGCCGGCTCAAGGCAACGCGTTCCTTCTCCAACCGGGTGATCTCCCTTTCCAAACGGGCCTTCTCCTTAAGCAGGTTCTCCACCCGGGTGGAAAGGCGGGAAAGCTCTTGGTTTAGGATCCGGATCCGCCTTTGGCTTTGCTCCTCGAGGGCCTTGGCCCGGTTCAGCTGGTCCTCCAGGTTGCGCACGGTGCGCTCCTGGGCGGGCACGTTCTGGCCCAAGGCCCATGGCAGAAGGCCTTGGCACAAAAGCAAGAAGAGGAGAGGCCAGCTGGGGCGCATCCTAGACTTCCTTCAGATAGGCCTGGGTGGCCATGAAGGCTCCCCCAGCTCCCAGGACCACCGCCAGGGCCAGGACCATGAGGCCCGTTTGCCAGAGGTCCTTGGCCCCCAGCACGGGAAGGAAGGGAAGTAGCCCCTGGAGGGCCTGTGCCAGGCCCCGGTAGAGGAGGGTACCGAAGCCCACCGCCAGGAGGCTTGCCCCCAGGGTGAGGAGGATTCCTTCCACCACAAAAGGAGCCTGGATAAACCGCCGGGTGGCCCCCACCAGGAGCATGATGCCCAGGGCTTCCTTGCGGCTTTCCAGGGATAGGCGGATGGAGCCCATGACGCTGAAGAAGGTGTTGAGGAGAAGAAGCCCCACCAGGATCCCCATGGCCAGGCGGCTTCCGGATAGCACCTGGACCAGCCTTTCCGTAAGCTCCCCCCCATACTCGACCCCTTCTACCCCCGGAAGCCTCCGTAGCCTTTCCGCCACTTTGCGCACCGCCTCCGGATCCTTAAGCCTCAGGCGCAGGGTGTCGGGCAAGGGGTTTTCCACCAGGTCCTTGGCCTCGGCCAGGTAGGGGTAGTCCAGGACCAGCTGGGCCAGGGCTTCTTCCTTGCTTTGGAGCCGCACCTCGCCCACTTCCGGCCAGCCCTGGATCTCGGTAAGGAGCGCTTCCACATTGGCTTCCTTTTGCAGGAAGGCCGCCACTTCCAGCTCTCGCTCCAAGGTATGCACCACCCGCTCCAGGTTCCAAAGGACAAGGCCCAGGAAGTAGAGCAGGGCGAAGGATACCAGGGCGGTAAAAAAGGTGGCGAGGCTGGCCGTGGGGTGGCGGAGAATCTGCCGCAGGCCCTCGAGGATGGCGTACACGTCCCCTATCTTACGCCCCTTGCGTGAGAGGGGGCTTGGGCCGGTGGCGGGAGCTCTGCCAGAAGCCTGGGCGCGCAAGCGTCGGTGGCCTCAGGGAAGAGGGAGAGCCGTTTTGGCCTCGGCTACCCCCTCCGGGCTCACCCCAGGGGATAAAGAGGCCTCACCGAAGCCGCTCCCTGAGGTACGCCAGCACGGTGTCCGCATCCTTGAAGGGGTTCACCCCCCGCCATATGCGCTCTATTCGCCCCTCCGGGTTGAGGAGGATGGTGTCCCGGCTGTAGAAGCCGAAGAGGTTGCGCACCCCGTAGGCCCGGGCCAGGCGCCCGTCCCGGTCGGGGATCATCCCCCCCTTGAGGGCAAGCTTCTCCACGAAGTCGTACTGTTCGCTGGCGGGGTCGTGGCTTACCCCAAAAACCCGGGCCCCCAGGCGTTGGAACTCGGGGTAGAGTTCCGTGTAGCGCTTGGCTTGGGCGGTACAGCCGGGGCTTTTCGCCTTGGGATAGAACCAGAGGACCACATAGCTTCCTCGGAGGTCCACGGGGCGGCCGTAGCTGTCGGTGGCCTCGAGGATAGGGGCTTTGTCCCCCGGGGCGAGGGCTTGGGCTTTGAAGAGGCCCAAGAAGAAGAGCAGGGTCAGGGCGCGCATGGCTTCAGCCTAAGGAAGTTGGGGCAGGTCGGGTGTAGCCCAACGCCCTAAAGGTGGGCTGGCTTTCTTCCCCTGGGGCCCGGCCTGCTACCTTGGGAGTATGAAACCCTTCCTGCTGGGCCTGTGTCTGGGGGGGCTCCTGGGGGTGGGGACGGCTTGGATGCATTGGTCGCCAGAGGCGCAGCCCGCGGCCTTGCCTATACAGTTTCCCCCTCAAGGGGAGGGGGCCTGCGAGCCCCAGGTGTACCTTTTTCTGAACGGGGAGTTTTTCCGCATGCTCCCCGTGCCGGGAGGGGAGCCCCAGGAGCTTTTTCCGGTGGAACCTGTGCCCAACCCTTTTGGGGGGTCCTAGGCGGGGGATAGGTAGCGCCTTAAGGCCACGCCTCCAAGGGCCAGAACCCCTCCCAGGAGGCCCAGGAAACCGGTGGCCTCTTCCCGCCGGACTTCCAAGCGCACCGTCCGCGCCAGCTGTCGGTAGAGCGCCGAAAGCTCCTTTTCCGATTCCACCAGGAAGTAGCGCCCCCCGGTGAACTCCGCCAAGGACCACAGCAGTTCCTCGTCCACCTCAAAGGCCCCCGGGAAGAAGCCGAAGGCGCTCACCGGGTCCTCGGGGCCCGGGATCCATCCCGGCACCCCCACCCCCACGGCGTAGATGCGCACCCCCATGCGGGAGGCTTCGGCTGCCGCCTCCAAGGGGTCTTTCCCCGTTCGGTTCCTGCCATCGGTCAAGAGGAGAATCTCCCCTTCGCCCCCGGCCTCGCGGATGTTGCGCAAGGCTTCCAGGATTCCCTCCCCGATGGCCGTGGAGCGGCCGAACTCCAGGCTATCCAGGCTCTCCCTTAGGCGCCTGCGGTCAGTGGTGGGGGGGTGGATGGTCTGGGCGTGGCCGCTGAAGGCCACAAGCCCTATCCTTAAGGCCTTCGGCGCCTCGCGGAGGAAGACCCGGGCGGCTTCCTTGGCCGCCTCGAGGCGGCTTGGCTTCAGGTCGGCCGCCATCATGCTTCGGCTTACGTCCATGACCAGGATGACCACGTTCCGGCTCGTCTGGCCGGGCAGGGGCAGAAGGGGGCGGGTGGCTGCCAGGACCAGGAGGAGAAGCCCCAGGAGAAAGAGGGCCGGGGGCAGCCAGGGAAGGACCCCCCGGGACTCCCGGGCCGCTTGCTGGAGCAGGGGGACCAAAGGATGGGGTAGGCGCGCCTTGGGGCGCCTTGGATAGAGGCCCAGGAGCAGGAAGGCCAGCAGGATGAGGAGGCTTAGGGCCTCGGGGGCCTGCAGGCTCACGGCCACCTCCCTTCCCGGGCCAGGTTCAGGTAAGCGCCGAAGGAAAAAGTGAGAAGACCCGCCACCACCAGGGCCTGGGTGAGGTCTAGGGTCTGGGTCCGCCACACCCGGTAAGGGCGGAGAGCCCGGTAGAGGGGTTGGAAATCCTCGCCGAGCACCTGGCCCCCGGTGGCCTGGGCCAGGCGCAGGAGGCTTGTGGGGTTGGTGGGCACGAAGTAAAGCCCGTCCCCGATGCGGCTCACCGCTCCCCTAGGGTCGCCCAAGGGATGTACGAAGACGGGGAGGCCTGCCTGGGAGAGTTCTTTAGCCGCCTCGAGGGGATCGCCCCCTGCGTTGGCCGCTCCGTCGGAAAGGAGGAGGATGGCGGCGGGGGGTTTCACCTGGGGAAGATCCCTCTCTGGCTCCTTGGGCCTCAGGATCCGCCGGGCCTGGAGGAGGCCCTGGCCCATAGGAGTGGCGCCCCCTGGTTTGAGGCCTTGCAGGGCCTTCAGGAGGGCCTGGCGGTCCCGGGTAGGGGAGAGGACCAGGACCGCCTGGGGTCCGAAGCTCACCAGCCCCACCTTGACCGAGGGATCCAGGCCGCGAAGGAAGCTTTGGGCCAGGGCCTTGGCCCGCTCCAGCCGGGTGGGGGCCTCATCGTCCGCGGCCATGGAGTGGCTGGTGTCCACCACCAGCAGGACCTGGGTGAGGTTCTCCCGCCAGGGAAGGCTGGCCTCGGGGCGGCCTGCCGCCAGGAGAAGGAAGAGAGGGGCCAGGAGGAAGGGAAGGGGTGGGGGCTTGGGCCCGGGGAGGAAGGCCGGGTCCAAGGCGGAGAGAAGCCGTCTTCGCCCGGCCCGGTCCAAAAGCCAGAGGAGAAGCCCCCCTGCGCCCAGGAGGAGAAGGCCTAGGAGGAAGCCCTCGGGGCTTTTGAAGGCCACCTGCGCCTCCTTTCCACAAAACCCAGGAGGAGAGGAAGCAGGTCCATCTCCGTGGAGGCCAGGAGGAGATCGGCACCCGCCTTAAGGATCTCCCGCATCCTGGCCGCCCTGAGGGCCTCCGCCCGGAGGCGGTAGGCTTCCCGCACCCTTGGGTCCAGGGTGTTCACCTCCACCTGGGCCCCGGTTTCCGGGTCCACGAAGGAGAGCACCCCTGCCCGGGGCAGGGCCCGTTCCCAGGGGTCCTCCACCAAGACCCCCACCAGGTCGTGCCGGGCGGCCAGGCGGGATAAGGGGGCGGAAAAGGCGTCCAGGAAGTCCGAGAAGACGAAGACCAGGCTCCGGCGCCTGGCCACCCGCTCCAGAAGCCCCAAGGCTTCCCCCAGGGAAGGCGCCTTCCCGCCCTTAAGGGCCTCCCGGGCCAGGAGGAGGGCCTGGGCCTTCCCTCCTCGAGGGGGCAAAAGGCCCGAGGGCAGGATAGCCCCCACCCGGTTCCCGTGGCGGAGGGCGATATAGGCCACGCTCAGGGCCAGCTCCAGGGCCAGGGTGTACTTTTCCCGCCGCCTAGAGCCAAAGCGCATGGAGGGGCTTCCGTCCAAGAGGAGCCAGAGGGTGAGCTCCCGTTCCTCGCGAAAGCGGCGCACGTGGAGTTCCCCCGTACGGGCGGTGGCGGGCCAGTCGATGCGCTCGGCCTCATCCCCAGGGTTATAGGGGCTGATCTCCGCAAGCTCCAGGCTCTTGCCGTAGAACACCCCCCGGTAGTCCCCGAAAAGGAGTCCGTCCAGGGGACGTACCACCTTAAGCTCCAGGCGGGCCAAGAGGACTTCGGGCGTCTCCATAGGGGTCGTGAAGGGGCACAAAGGGTGGGGGAAGGTGCTTTAGGACGGCTTCCAGCACGTCTTCCACCCGCACGCCCTCCGCCAGGGCCTGGTAGGAGAGGATCACGCGGTGGCGGAGGGCGTCCAGGTACAGGTCCCGCACATCCTCCGGCAGGGCGTGGGCCCGCCCCCGGACCAGGGCCAGGGCCTTGGCCCCCTGTACCAAGGCCAAGGAGGCCCGGGGGCTTGCCCCATAGGCCACGAAGGGCTTCAGCTCCTTAAGCCCCGCCCTTTCCAGATCCCGGGTGGCCTGGACCAGGGCCACGGCGTGCTCGGCCACCTTGGGGTGGACGTAGACGCGGTCGGCCAGGCGGGAAAGCTCCAAAACCTCCTCCAGGGAAAGTACCTGGGCCACCTGGATCTCCTCCCCTGTGGTCATGCGCTCCACGATGAGGAGCTCCTCGTGGAAGGCAGGGTAGCCCACCACCACCTTGAGGAGGAAGCGGTCCAGCTGGGCCTCGGGCAGGGGATAGGTGCCCTCGCTTTCGATGGGGTTTTGCGTGGCCAGCACCAGGAAGGGCTTGGGTAGGGGGTAGGTTTCCTTGCCTAGGGTCACCTGGCGCTCCTGCATGGCCTCGAGGAGGGCCGACTGCACCTTGGCCGGGGCCCGGTTGATCTCGTCCGCCAGAAGGAGGTGGGCGAAGATGGGACCGAGCTCGGTCCTGAACTCTCCCTCCTTGGGGTTGTAGATGCGGGTTCCCAGGAGGTCGGCGGGCACCAGGTCGGGGGTGAACTGGATCCTTTTGAAACTCCCCCCCACCGCTTGGGCCAGGGTCTTCACCGCCAGGGTCTTGGCCAGCCCCGGCACCCCCTCGATCAGGAGGTGGCCCCGGGCGAGAAGGGCCACCAGCATCCTCTCCAGGAGGTGGTCCTGGCCCACGATGACCCGCTTGACCTCCTTCAGGAGGGCCCGAAGCCTTTCCCCTGCCGCCAAAAAGGGTTCCTCTTCCCAGGCCATGCCCACCCCCTAAGGGTTTCCCTGGAGTGTAGCCCCTCAGGCCAGGGGATACACCCCCTCAGGACACATTTGGCCGGAATAGGGCTTTGCCCTTGGCGGAAAGGGCTTTTTGCCAGTCGGTGAGGGGGAAGATGCCCCCGATGAGGGCCTCGAGGCCCGAAAGCTCGGGAAGGAGTCCCACCGCTTGGGCAAATTCCTCGGGGCTATAGGTGTAGCTTCCCACCAGGCCTACCTCCTTGAACCAGAAGGGGGAGAGGTCGGCCCACTCCAGCCCCGGGGCTCCCAGGAGGAGCACCCTGCCCCCTTCCTGGGCCAGGGCCAGGGCCTGCCGGAAACCCGCCCCGCTTCCCGAGGCCTCCACCACCGCCTCATAGCCTCCCCGGTATCCCTCAAAGAGGAGGTAGCGGTAGCGCCGGGCCCGCTCCAGGAGGGCCTCCCTGGCGTTCGAGAAGAGTGCGTCGGCCCCGAAGGCCTTGGCCTTGGCCGCCTGGTGGGGGTACTTGGCCACCGCGTAGACCTTTCCGGAAAACCCCAGGGCCCTAAGGGCCTGGAGGGCCAGAAGGCCCAAGGTACCCATGCCCAGGATCAGGACCTCCTTGGGCCAGGGCTTTAACTTCTTAAGGCCACGCACCACCACCGCCAGGGGCTCGGCGAGCACGGCCCGTTCCTCGGGGACGTGGACTGGGATGGGGTAAAGCCGCTCGGGCCGGGCCAGAATCCACTCCCCCCAGCCCCCGGGGAGGTCGCGGTTGTACCCCAGCATCCCCGGGGCCAGGCTCCCTTCGGCCACGTTCTGGCAAAGCCCCTCCTCCCCCCGCTGGCAGGCGGGGCAGGGGGGAAGCCCCCGGTCGGCGCAGGTGAGGAGAGGGTTCACCGCCACCAGGCTGCCCTCCACCTCCCCCAGGATCTCGTGGCCAAGGACCGCAGGAAAGGAGAAAAAGGGGCTGATGGATGGGGGGCTTTTCCCGTAGAGGAGGGCCAGGTCCGAGCCGCAGACCCCGCTCAGGCGCACCCGCACCTGGACGAAGCCCTCCCGCTCGGGCAGGGGCACCTCCGCCAAGCGCAAGGGGAGAAGCCCCCTGGGAAACCGCTTGCCCAGGACCCTGGCGGCAAAGAAGCGGGGCAGGGAGGGGGTGTAGAGGAGGGCCTTCATGCCATGGGCACGGTGCGGATGAGCCGGCCCTCGATCCTTTCCAGGATCTCGTCCAGGCTACGCCCGGTGATGGTGAGGCCGTGGTTCTTGAGGCCCACCACCGCCCGGGTGGGGTCGGGGGCCTGGCGCACCTTCTCCGCCACCGCCTGGGCCAGCTCGTAGGTGCCGCAAGGGTAGTTGAAGGGGGTGGCGGGAACCCCTTCCATCCAGGCGTGCACGTGCAGGATGGCCCCGACCCCGGGGTGCTCCCGGTAGATCATCCAGTGCTCGATGGCGTCCACGCTCACCCGCCTAGGCTCCACGTGGGGGGGGACGGAGAGGAGGATGGCGTTTTGCTGGGGGTCATAGTCCTTCACCATGAGGATGTCCCGGCCGATCTCCCGTAGGTTCGCCTTGTCCACCCCGCTGGCCGACATCCAGAAGCGCCGTTCGTCCTTGCGCACGGAGAGGTTGCCGTAGGAAAGACCCCCGATACCGTAAAGCCGTTTGACATGCCGTAGGTCCTCGGGGGGCAGGATCTCCTCGATGGGGAAGGGAGCAGGAAGGAGGTCCCACTCCTTGAGCTTTTTGCCCGCCCGGTACATGCTCCGTGTGAGCTCGTCCCCCTGCCAGAGTTCGGGCTCGAGGTCCTTGTGGAAGACGTTGTTGATGACCAGGCGGCTACAGGCGATGGGCCTCAGGCGCGCGGCCACCCGCTCGTAGAACCCTTCCCCTTCCGGCTCGTCGTAGTGCCCCAGCTCCAGGGTGAGGAACTTCACCCCCTGGCCCGGCACGTAGGCCAGGAGCACGTTGGAAAGCGCCCGGACCAGGTAGGGGTAGAGAGCCTGGAGGGGGTTTTCCGGGAAGCGGGGAAGCTCCAGCACCGAGGCCACGAAGGTGGCCTGGGCCCGCCGACGATAGGGGCGTGGGTTTTCCAGGGAGATGGCGTTCAGCACCAGGTTGGGGGCCTCGGCCTTAGGGTTGTGGTGGAACCCCTGGGCTTCCAGGGCTTTTCCCAGTCCCTCCAAAAAGGCTTGGACGTTAGGGGAAGCCTCGCCGTGGATCAGGTACTCCCACATATGCCCTCCTTGTTCTGCTCCCTAGCCTACCCGATACTTGGCTTATGGCGGAAGCCTTGTGGGGTAAGGCGGCCCTTTGGCCGGGATTGAGGGTGGGGCATTTTACCGACCTCGAGGCCCTCACCGGGTGCACCGTGGTCCTGGTAGAGGAGGGCTGGGTGGGGGCGGCGGACGTACGGGGGGCGGCCCCCGGCACCCGGGAGACGGACCTGCTCTTGCCGGAAAACACCGTGGAAAAGGTGAACGCCGTTCTCCTTACCGGGGGAAGCGCCTTCGGCCTAAGGGCGGCGGATGGGGTCATGCGCTACCTGGCGGAGAGAAAAAGGGGCTTTCTCACCCCCGGGGGCGTGGTGCCCATCGTGCCTGGGGCGGTGCTTTACGACCTGGGCCGGGGAAGGGTGAACCGGCCACCGGGGGAGGAGGCAGGGTACCGGGCAGCCCTAGCGGCCGGGGAGGAGGTGGAAGAGGGTAGCGTGGGGGCGGGCACCGGGGCAGTGGCGGGAGGGGTAAAGGGTGGGGTGGGCCTGGCGGGGTACCTTCTGGAAGAGGGGTACCGGGTCCTGGCCCTGGTGGCGGTGAACAGCCTGGGCCGCCCCTTTGACCCCAAGACGGGGAGGCTTTACGGGGAGGAGCTTTTGGCGGGGGAGGAAAGGGCCCTCCTGCCGGACCGCTCCCGCTACCAGGGAAGCCCGGAGGATTACCGTTACCCCTTCCTCCTGGGCCAGAACACCACCCTGGCGGTGGTGGCCACGGATGCCCCCTTGAGCAAGGCCCAGGCCAGGAGGCTTGCTATCATGGCCCAGGATGGCATCGCCCGGGCCATCCGCCCAGCCCATACGCCCGTGGATGGGGACCTGGTCTTTGCCCTGGCCCAGGGGGATGGGAAGGGTGTGGATCCTTACGCCCTTTTGCGCCTGGGGGCCTACGCCGCTGATGCCGTGACCCGGGCCATCCTCCGAGCGGTGCTTTTAACGGAAGGTGCACCGGGGATTCCCGCTTACCGGGACCTCATGGCCTGATCACCTTCCGGGAAAGGGGGCGAGGTCTGCCTCCACCTGGAAGACCTCCCCACCCCGGCGCACGGTGAGGCGGACCCGGTCCCCCACCTGGTAGCGGCGCACCTCCCGCAGGAGATCCTCGAAGCTGTTCACCTTGACCCCGTTGACCTCGAGGATCACATCCGGCACCCCTCCTGCCTCCAGGCCTCTCAACCCTGCCCGGTGGGCGGCCCCGCCCGGAACCACCTCGCCCACCAGCACCCCACCCGGGGGCAGGCCCAGCTCCCGGGCCAGCTCCGGGGTCAGGGCCCGGGGGCCCCTTAGGCCTAAGTAGGGCCAGTAGCTTCGCTTACCCCCTTCCATCTCCGCCAGGACCTGGTCCCGGCCCAGGAGGGGGGTGAAGAAGCTGCGG
The DNA here is from genome assembly GCF_021462405.1 of Thermus tengchongensis. NCBI lineage: Bacteria > Thermotogati > Deinococcota > Deinococci > Thermales > Thermaceae > Thermus > Thermus tengchongensis. The sequence goes on from NZ_JAKEDU010000002.1 coordinate 258,597, forward strand.
AAGCCCTCCTCCGTCTGGCCGATGGCCACCGCCACCCCCACCACCCGGCCCTCCCGGTCCAGGACCGGCCCCCCCGAGTCCCCGGGGGCCAGGGGGAGGCTGGCCTCCACCAGGCCCTGGGGCAGGAAGGGGGAGGGGCTGGCCTCGAGGCGGGTCACGCGGCCGAAGCGGGGGGCGATGAACTGCCCCCGGCCGTTGCCGATGTGCAGCAGGGGTTCGCCCACCTGGAGCCGCCTCCCCGTCTCCAGGGACAGGAGGGCGGGGGCCTGGGCCTCGGTGCGGAGGACGGCCAGGTCCAGGGGTTCGTGGAAGCCCACCACCTGGGCCTGGGCCCGGGTGCGGTTGGCGAGGAGGAGGGTGTAGGCCCCTCCCTCCGCCACCACGTGGTAGGCGGTGAGGACGAGGCCCTCCCGATAGAAGAATCCTGTGCCCCGGCCTCCCTCTGGGCCATCGATGCGCAGGACAGCGGGGTGGGCCTGGGTGTAGACCTCCTGTAGGCGTTCAGGAGGCGCCTGAGCCAGTTCCCAGGATACGTTCCCTGGCCTACCCCAAAGCGGTATGGGCTGGGTCCACAGGGCGTAGAGGGCCCCGGCCAAGGGAAGAAGGAGGAGAATCCCCCAAGCTTTCCTCATGCTCTCATTTTCCCAGGGGGCGGGGGGAGGAGGGTGGTTTCGGCCACCATGGGCCTCAGTGCCAAAGAAGGAGGAAGCCTAGGAGGAGGAAGCCAATCCCGGGCCAGGGATGGGGCTTTCTCAGGAGGAGGTGAAGGAGGATCACCCCGATGAGGGCCAGGAGGGGGTGAGGGAGGGGCTTCCAGAAAAAGGCCAGGTGAAGAAGGCCCAAGAGAGCATTCAGGTCGTAAAGGCCTAGGAGAAGGCGCACGGGCCTGTTGACCTCCTTTCCCAGGAGGAGGTAAAGCCCTACCAGAAAGGCCAGGCCTACCAGGGCCCATCCCAGGAACCGGTGCAGGAGCGGTACCCCCAAAAGGGCGGTGGGAAGGCTCTGGAGGGTGTAGCCCAAGGCGGTGGCCAGGACCACCAGAAGGCCAAAGCCCATCTGCGTCCAACCGATGATCCTGGCCTCCACCGGTGGCCTTAAGAGGGCCAGGCTTCCATACAGGGCCAGGAGGAGAAGGGCAAGGGTGGTAGGAGCGGGCAGAAGCCCCTGGCCTTGAAGAAAAAGGGCAAGGAGGAAGGAGGTCCAAAGGGTCAGGTGGGCGGGGTAATGCTTGGGGTTTTTTCCCCGGGCCCTGAGCACCTGGGTGCGGGCGTAGTAGAGGGCGGCGATGTCCCTCAGGGCCAGGGCCAGAAAGCTGCCCAAAGCTATATCCGGTTCCAAGCCCCCTGCCAAAACCCCTGCTGGGGCTAAGGAGGCCATGGCCAAGGCAGCGGCCATCTCCGGAAAAAGGTCCCGGGAGCGATTTAGGGCATCCGCCCAGAGCATGTAGGCCCCCAGGGGGAGGGCGAGGAGAAGGGGTAGGAGAAAAGGGCCTTGGGCGGTCCAGGCGGTGAGGAGAAAGCCCAGAAGGGCCAGGGCCAGATAGGTCCCGCCCACCCTCGAGGCTAGGGCGGTGCGGGGGTAGCGCTTGCCCTTCCTTAGGTCCTGGTAAACCAGCTTCAAGGGGTGCCGGGCCAGGAACCCGAAAAGACCCAGGAGGAACAGCCCCAAGGTGTGGGGTCCTGGCGAGAGGAGTAGGCCCAGGAGGATGGGTTCTAGGGTAAACCCCCAGCCCCCGTGCTCCGTGGGGAGGGCTACGGTCTTAAGGGGAACACCGGTTGCGCGCATACCGCTCTCCAAGCTGTGGTCCGAAGACCCTTTAGCCCCAGAGTACCTCCAGCATGAGGAGGACAAAGAGGCTTCCCGCCACAAGTGATAAGAACTCCCCATGACCCCATCCGCTAGGATGGGGTCATGCAACTGGCCAAACACCAACGCCGCCCTAGGCTGGAGCTGAAGAACCCTCCCCACCCCGACAACCTCCACGCCCTCTATCGGGACGCCCAAGACCCCGTGGAACGTGCCCGCTGGCATGCCCTATGGCTCCTCGCCACCGGCCACTCCATCCCCGAGGTGGCCAAAACCCTAGGCTACTCCCAGCGCTGGGTCCGCACCGTGGTCCATCGCTACAACCAAGGCGGCATGGAGGCCATGACCGACCTGCGCCACCGCAACCGCGGCAAGCCCCCCCTCCTTCCCCCAGAGGTCCAAGAGGCCTTCCGCCAAGCCCTGTCGGCTCCCCATCCCCGGGATGGCCTGTGGACCATCCGCAACGCGGCGGAGTGGCTTTCCGAGAAGCTAGGGCGCCCCGTGGACCCCAGGCGGGCCTGGAGCTGGATGAAGCGGCTGGGCTTTGCCCCCTTACGTCCCCGTCCCAGACACCGGGAGCGGGACCCAGAGGAGGGGGAGGAGTTCAAAAAAAACTCCTCCTGACCTTGGTCCTTCTACGCTACTCCTTCCCCTGGCTTCAGCTGGAGCTGTGGGCTATGGATGAACACCGCCTGGGCCTGAAGCCCGTCCGCCGCCGGGTGTGGGCCCTGCGGGGCAAGACCCCTTTGGTCTGGGAGAGGCCCCGCTACCGGTGGCTTTACGTCTACACCTTCGTGCGGCCCAGCACGGGGGAGAACGAGCACTGGCTCTTGCCCTCGGTGGACACCGAATCCTTTGCGGCCGTTCTGGAGGCTTTTGCCCGGGTCCGAGGGGCGGGAAGGGAAAGGTGGGTCTTGGTAGTTCTAGACCGGGCGGGGTGGCACACCTCCCCTAGGCTGCGGGTACCCGAGGGAATAGGCCTGGTCTTCTTGCCGCCCTATTCTCCCGAGTTGCAGCCGGTGGAGCGGGTGTGGTCCTTGGTGGATGCGGTGGTGGCCAACGGGCAGGTGGAGACGGAGGAGGAGCTTTGGGAGCGGGTGGAGGCGCGGTGCGCTTACCTCCAGACCCAGCACGCCCTTGTCCGGAGCTACACCCTCTTCCACTGGTGGCCAGGAGGATGTTGAGGGAGGGCTTCAAAAGGAGTTCTTATGAGAGGAAAGCAAAGAACCCCCATACATGGATCCCAAGCCCCAGGCCCCAAGCCAAGACCATTCCCAGAAGTCCGAGGTTGGCCAGGAGCACTTGGAAGAGGGCCAGTCCCGGTCTGCGAAAGACCACCCCCCGGAACCGGGGAAGGGCATGGTAGGCTACCCCGTAGATCATAAGGCTTACGAAGCCCAGAAGCTGCATGTGGGCGTGGGCGGGCCGCCAGATATAGGGCAGGAGGCCCAGGCCTAGGAGCAGGCCCACCAGGCTAGCGGCCAAGAACCAGAGGAGGGCCGCGGTGAGGGCGAGCCGGCTCGCCGGGATCATGGCCTGGGGGTGATGATGCCAAGCACCAAAAAGGTTCCCTCCCCGGCCTTGGCCCCATGGGCTTCCCCCGGCTCTGCGGCCATGAGGGTACCGGGGGTGGCGGGGAGGCTCCGTTCCCCGGCCCACAAGATGCCCTCCCCCTCGAGGCAGACGAGGTGCACCCTGGGCTCCCCTTGGCCCCGTACCTCCTGCCCTTGTTGCAGGCTAAAGAGGACCAGGCGCACCTCCGGGTGGTCGGCGAGGAGCTCCACCCCGCGAACCTCACCGTAGCGGGCCTTCTCCAGCAGGTTCATTCCTGCCTCCCCAGTAAGGCCAAAAGGGCCTTCAATACCTCTTCGGGATCCTTGCCTGCTTGGCGGGAGGCTTCTTCCAGGGAATCGGCCCCGCCGCAGCAGGTATCGATGCCCATCTTGTTTAACAGGCTTACTGCTTCCGGATGGCGCTGTAGGACCTCGTTTACCGTGGCCTTTAAGGTGAGTTCCACCATACCCTCCTAAGCTTGGCGCCCGGGGGGCTGGACCGCCATGACCTGGGTCAAGCGGTCTTGGTGGACTCTGGCAGGAGATCCTTCAAGGTAAAGCCCGCCAGGGTTTTACGGATTTCCTGGTTCATGCGCACTAGGCTGGGCTTGAGGTAGCAGAATCCCCGCCTTTCCTCGGTAGGGCAGCGCTTTAGGGTGGCGCAAAGGTCTATGGCCACGGGGCCGGAGAGGCTTTCCATCACCTTGAGGAGGGTGATCTCCTCCGGGGGAACCCGGAGCCACACCCCCCCGGCCCGGCCCATGCGGCTTTCCACCAGGCCCGCCTTGGCCAGCTTGGAGAGGACCTTGGCCATGAAGGCGGGGGGAGCTTTGAGCTTCCTGGCGATCTCCGCCGCGCCAAGCCCCGGTTCCTCCGCCAGGAGCAAAAGGGCGTGGAGGGCGTAGGACTCTTCCCGCTTTAGGAGACTGCGCAGGGCCATGGCCCCATGGTAAGCCTTCGGGCAGGGGATTTCCTCCTAATGCGAGGTCCGCACCCGCCGCCAGAGGAAGTAGAGGCCGTAGCCCACGAGGAGGAGGACCAGGGCCCGGCCCGCGGGGTGGGGCAGGCCGTAGGCGCTGAGGGTTGCGGCCCCCAAAGCCATGCCTGTGGCCAGGAGCTTAGCCTTTCGGGGGATGCCCCGGCCCGCCCGGTAGTTCCGCACCAGGGGACCCACCTGGGGTAAGGAGAGAAGCCAGGCCTCGAGGCGGGGGTGGCTTCGGGAGAAGAGGTAGGCCGCCACCAGGAAGAAAGGGGTGGCAGGGAGGAGGGGGAGGAAGGCCCCCAAAAAACCCAGCCCGACGAAGAGGAAGCCCAGGCCGAGAAAAGCCACCTTCATAGGCCTCAAAATACCCTTAAAGAATTGGCTTTGACTGGCATCAAGGGTTATCCCCATTTGGGACAGGTGTCGCAAGAATAATCGAGCCCGCTTCGACGGCTTCCCAGGAATCCCTGCGTCGACACGGAGCCAGGCGGGTGTCCCCAGGGACTTTTGCCCTTGACCTGAGTCATGGAAAAGGCGCCCTATAGGTCCGAGTTTATGAGCTGGAGGTGAAAGGAGGTTAAGGTATGGAGATTGGCTGGATAGAAACCACCATAGGAGCCCTCTTCGCCACCGTAATCCTCACCCTGTGGCTTTCCCGAGGGTCCGGGTGGCTCGAGCCCCGCTTCTGGCGCAACGCCGCCGTGGTTAGTTCCCTCATCATGACCGGGATCCTGGTCTATTTGACCATTGATTCCCTGAACCAGATCCGGGAAGGCTCGGCCCGGGTGCCAGCCTATACCGTGATCAACAGGACCATTGGGCTCAAGCGGGACTACGAGAAGCGGCGGGACATCCCGGTGGTCGGGGAAGAAGTGGGGTTCTTCGGAAAGGTCTGGAGCGAGGCCGAGGCCTACGCCCTGGTCAACAAGGGCAAGATGACCCTGCAAAGCCGTAACTGCATGGACTGCCACACCCTTCTGGGTAACGGGGCCTACTTCGCTCCCGACCTCACCCGCGCCTGGTTGGACCCCAAATGGGAAACCATGGTTAAGGGCATGACCGGTAAGGCCACCAAGGAGGAGGCCATGGCGGAATGGCTTCAACACCCAGACCGGTATCCCACCTTTGTCCGCCGTATGCCCAACCTGGGTCTGACGGATGAGGAGGCCATGGCCTTGGTGGCCTTTTTGAAGTGGATGTCGGCCATCGATACCAACGGCTTCCCCGACCGCTTCGCTGGGGTGCAGTAGGAGGTGTCCCATGACCCAGGCTTTACCGCAAGGAAGGCTCTACGAGTCCCAGAAACTGGCCCTCTGGTACTTCTGGGTAGCCTTGGCCCTTTTTGGGGCCCAGATCCTTTTCGGTTTGCTGGCGGCCTGGCAGTACCTGGATCCCAATTTTCTTCACGGCAAGCTTAACTTCATGACCAACCGGATGCTCCATATCAACGCCATGGTGGTGTGGCTCCTCTTGGGCTTCATGGGGGGGGTGTACTGGTTCCTGCCCCTGGAGCTCGGGCGGGAGGTGGTGGGCATCCGGCTTGCCCGCTTCGCCTTCTTTACCCTCATCGCTGCGGTGGGCATCGTGGTGTTGGTCTATCTCCTTGTGCAGTACGGGCCGGGCAACGCCTTTACCTTGTGGTTCATCACCGAGGGCCGGGAGTACATAGAAGCCCCCCGCTGGGCGGATATTGGCATCGTGGCGGTGATGGCCATCTTCCTCTACAACGTGGTGGCCACGGCCCTCAAGGCCCAGCGCATCACCGGGGTGGTGGCGGTGTTGATGTTTGACCTGGTGGCCTTGGCTGGGCTCTACACCGCGGGCATGCACTACACTCCCAACATCTCCATGGACCAGTACTTCTGGTGGTGGGTGGTGCACCTTTGGGTGGAGGCCACCTGGGAGGTGTTGGTGGGCTCCATCATGGCCATGGCCCTCATGCACCTCTTGGGCACGCCCCGGCGCATCGTGGAGACCTGGCTTTACCTGGAGGTGGCCTTGGTCTTCGGCACCGGGATCCTGGGCCTTGGGCACCACTACTTCTGGATCGGCACCCCGGAGTACTGGTTGGGTCTGGGCGGATTCTTCAGCGCCCTCGAGCCCATACCCCTGGTGGCCATGGTGGTCCACGCCGTCTACGACGCTGGAGTCCACCGCATGCAGACCGTGAACCAGCCCGCCCTTTTCTGGGCCATCGCCCAAGCTTTCGGGAACTTCATCGGCGCCGGGGTCTGGGGGTTCATGCAGACCCTGCCCCAGATCAACCTGTACTCCCACGGCACCCAGTTGGCCCCGGCCCACGGCCACCTGGCCTTCTTTGGGGCGTACGTTACCGCCATCCTCACGGTGATCTACATGGCCCTTCACCAGGTGCGTCGTCCTGAGCTTCCCCGTTTTGACTCTAAGCTCTGGAAGTGGGCGTTTGTGCTGATGGTGGTGAGCATCTTTGGCATGTCTGCGGCCATGACCGTGGCTGGCTTCACCCAGACCATGGTGGAGCGGGCCATCGGAGGCAGCACCTGGCAGGCTTACATAGACGCCCAGCAGCATCCCTGGTTCCAAAACGGCATGGTCTGGCGCTTCGTCTTTGGGGTCTTCTTCCTGGTCAGCTACCTGGTCCTTCTCTGGGATGTGCTGACCATCGGCAGAGGCGAGGCCAGGATGGCCAAGGAGGTGGGGGCCCATGACTAGCGAGGCGGTGCGGGACCTGATGCTCTATGGGATGCTCATGGTTTCCGCCGCAGGGTTCTACGCCATGTTCTACGCCCTGGGGCGGATGCTGGGGAGGCCTGCCGTTGTTGCTTTCTCCTACCTCTTCGCCGCCTTGCAGGCCCTGGGGGCTTTGGGCATGATCCTGCCACCCTACCTGGACCCCTTCTGGAAGTACCTGATCGCCTTCAGCTCCATGGTCTACCTATTCATTCCCCAAGGGATGTGGTGGGTGGTGACCACCTTTCACGAGAAGGAGCACGCCCATTAGGCTTTCCTTCCCGTGCCGGACCCCATCTGGGGTCCGGTTTCCTTGTTTCAGTGCGGAGTTTTGTAGGGACTTTGGCCATAGGACATCTGTACTACTCGGAGTTCTCTATCCTAGTTGCTGGAGGTGAAAGCCATGAGGATGAGGTTAGACCTATTAGGCTTTCTGTTGGTAGGGGCTTTGGCCTTGGCCCAGGCTCCGGCACCCCTAAATCCGGTGGAAAAGGAGGAGGCAGCTAAAATCTACTTTGACCGCTGCGCTGGCTGCCATGGGGTGTTGCGCAAAGGGGCCACGGGACCCGCCCTTGACCCCAAGAAGATGGCGGAAAAGGGAGTGGAGTACCTGAAGGCGGTGATCTTCGGCGGCCTGCCTGGGGGCATGCCCGATTGGGGACGGCAGGGGATTCTTAAGGAAAAGGATATCGAGCTTGTGGCCCGCTTCCTTTTGGAGCAGCCCCCGGCGCCTCCGGTCCCCACCTTTGAGGAGATCAAGAAGACCTGGAAGGTGCAGGTTCCTCCGGAAAAGCGGCCCACCAAACCGCTCCATAACCGCAACTGGCAGAACTTCTTCGGCCAGGTGCTCCGGGACACCGGACAGGTGGCCATCATCGACGGGGACAAGAAGGAACTGGTCGCCATCGTGCCCACGGGTTTCGCCACCCACATCCTGCGCTCCTCGGCCACGGGCCGCTACTTCATGGCCATCGGCCGGGATGGGAAAGCGAGCCTCATCGATCTTTGGATGAACCCGCCCCAGGTGGTGGCCGAGTCCAAGCCCTGCGTGGACGCCCGTTCCATCGAGTCCAGCAAGTTTAGGGGCTACGAGGACAAGTACGCGGTGGTGGGGTGCTACTGGCCGCCCACCATGGTGGTTCTGGATGGCCTGACCCTCGAGCCCCTCAAGATGGTCTCCACCATCTCCTACGCCAAGGGGGCCGGGGAACTGGTGACGGAAGCCCGGGTGGCGGCCATCGTGGCCAGCCACTTTAACCCCGAGTGGATCGTAAACCTCAAGGAGTCGGGCCAGACTTGGCTGGTGGACTACTCCAATCTGCATAAGAAGGGCCGGCCCCTGCCCATCACCATGATCGACACCGACCTTTTCCTGCACGATGGGGGCTGGGCTCTGAAGCGCTACTTCATCGTGGCGGCCAACGCCTTGAACAAGCTGATCGTCATCGATACCAAGACCCGGGAGTTCACCGCTGAGGTGGAGGCGGGGGTCAGGCCCCACCCGGGACGGGGTTCCAACTGGGAGCATCCCACTTACGGGCCGGTTTGGGCTACGGGGAACATCGGCAGCCCCGAGGTGACCGTGGTGGGGGTGGATCCTGAGAGGCATCCCCAGTACGCCTGGAAGGTGGTCAAGCGGATCTCCCTCCCCTACGCCGGCACCCTCTTCATCAAGACCCACCCCAACAGCCCCTGGGTCATCGTGGACTTCCCCATGAGCCCAAGCCCCCAGGCGGCGGCTAGCCTCTGCGCCATAGACAAGCGCAAGCTGGAGGTTACCAAGTGCTGGGAGGTGCCGAAAGCCCAGGAGCTCAAGGCCCGCATGGTGCATCCCGAGTTCAACAAGGGCGGGACCGAGATCTGGGTCTCCGCTTGGGGTGCCAAGGACACCCCCACCTTTATCGTGGTCTACGACGCCCTCACCCTGAAGGAGAAGGCCCGCATCACTGGGGACTGGGTGCGCACCCCTACGGGAAAGTTCAACGTGTACAACACCGCTTACGACATCTACTAGCCCTCTGGGTCGAGGGCGGGGAGCGTTCAGGCGCTCCCCGCTTGGCCTTGATCCCGGTCATGGCGAGCCGGGGGTCTTCCGGTTAGCTTGGCCCTATGGAGCGCCCCGAGTTTGCCCAGTACCCTTATCTGGTGGCCTGGGAGGTGACCAACGCCTGTCTCCTCGCCTGCCGTCACTGCCGGGCTTCCGCCATGCCCCACCCCCTGCCCGGGGAGCTTTCCACGGAGGAAGGCTTGAGGCTCATCGAGGAGGTGGCCACTTACCGTCCCAGGCCCCTTTTGCTCCTCACCGGGGGGGACCCCTTGGCCCGTCCCGACCTCCTTTTCCTCATCCAAAGGGCCCGGGAGCTGGGCCTTAAGGTGGGCCTCACCCCGGCGGCCACCCCTCTCCTCACCCGGGAGAAGGTCTTCCAGCTCAAGGAGGCGGGGGTGACCCGGCTGGCCCTTTCCCTGGACGGGGCTAGCCCCCAGAGCCACGACGCCTTTCGGGGAGAGGAGGGCACCTTTGCCCGGACCCTGGCGGCCCTGGACTGGGCCAAGGAGGCGGGGCTTCCTACCCAGGTGAACACCACTGTGACCCGGGAGAACTGGCCGGAGATCCAGGCTTTGCCCGATCTGCTAGCCGGGAAGGGGGTGGTCCTTTGGAGCCTTTTCTTCCTGGTGCCCGTGGGGCGGGGGGCTCTCCTAAGGCAGCTTTCTGCCCGGGAGTTCGAGGAGGTGCTCCATTGGCTGTACGAGGTCTCCCTTTCCTACCCCTTCCATGTAAAGACCACCGAAGCCCACCACTTTCGCCGGGTGGTGTTAGAGAAGCGGAGGGAACTGGGGGCCCAGGACCGGGCCCTGGCGGCAGGAGAGAGCCTCTACCAGGAGTATTTCCAGGATGGCATGGAGCACTCCCGGCTTGGGGTTACGGATGGGAACGGCTTTGTCTTCGTGTCCGCCACCGGGGATGTGGCCCCTTCGGGGTTCTTGCCGGTTTATGCCGGCAACATCCGGGAGAAGCCTCTTCTGGAGATTTATCGACACAGCTCCCTCTTTCTGGAACTCCGCAACAAGGACCTTCTCAAAGGGAAGTGCAGGGTCTGCGAGTACCGCTATGTGTGTGGGGGGAGCCGGGCCAGGGCCTGGGCGGAAACCGGGGATTATCTGGCCAGCGAGCCCCGATGCGTGTATGTGCCCCCGGCTTGGTTGGAGAAAGTGGGCAAGGTTCCAAGGGCGGGCGCCTAGGCACCCGCACACAAAGGTTGCCCCACCGGCCAAAGCCAAAGCGGCTTGCTCACGGCTTCTTTGGGGCCCCCGGCGTGGCGCAAGCCACGACGGGGTACTTAGGCGGGGGTGTGGTCCGGGCAGGCGAGGCGAAGGTCCAAAGGCGTTAGGGCCAGGCGGAGGAGGGAGCAGAAAAAACCCTCTTCTCGCCGCAAATAGCGGCAGGTAAGGCAAAGGCCGGTCTCGGGCACCGTTCCTTGGCGCACCAGCTCCGCCAGAAGCTCCATCAGTCCTAAGAGTAGGCCCTCCCGATTGGGTACGCCCTGTAGGGCCTGTAGCAGGGGGTCAGAATAGCTTTTCAAGGCTTGGATTAGGTGGAGCCCATCCTCCGTGGGCTGTAGAATCCAGCGCCGGCCATCCTTGGGGTCCTTGGTTCGGAAGAGAAGCCCTTTGCCCTCTAAGCTGCTTAGGGCCTCGCTCACCGTGGCTGGGGTCAGGGAGAGGAGTTCTGCCAGGGACACCACTCCCTGAGGCCTCTCAGAAAGGTGCATGAGAAGTTGGGCTTGTAGGGTCGTAAGGCCCAGGTGGTAGGCCTGTCGGGTGAGGAGGGCCCGCTCCACCTGGGCCAGGCGCTCCAAAAGGGCGAGGAGCGTTTCCTCTCTACGTTGGCCTTGCGAAGCGCCCACCTCTCCATCTTAGGGCCGGAAGGCGCTGAAGACGAAGTCGGTGTTGGCGGCTCCCTGGTGGCAGGCGTGGCAAGAGGTGGGGTCGATGCTAAGGGGTTTCTTGTCGGGGCCAAAGGCGTAGTACCCCCAGCCTCCCGTGGCCCTATACCGGTCCGGATCCTTGACCATTACCCCGATAAGCTTTCTTGGGCCTTCCAGGAGGGCGTTTCCTTCCTCCTTGGCCTCGAGGAGGTCGAAGACGATGACCGTGCCCTTGGGGAAGGGATCCTTCTTACCTTCCAGGTAGGTCTTCAGCCCGGTCTGGTTCACGTAGATGTGGTGCAAGCCGCCGAAGCTCTCGTAGAGGGGATGGCCGGGTTTGAGCTCCATGCTCTTCACGTGGGTCCAGAGCCGGTAGCCCTCGGGATAGGGGAAGGTGGGTGGCGAAGCCTGGCCGCTCCCGTACTGGTACTGGGCTAAGACCAAAAAGCTTAGGACCGTGAAGCCGAGGAACGCCGGTAGCTTCAGGCGCATACCCTACCTCCTTAGTACTCCTAAATACTAACCCCAGCCCCTGGCCCTGTCAAGGGGTCAGAAGGGCTAGGCTCAAGGCTCCTGCTCCTGCCCCAGGATCTCCGGCAGGGCCCTGGCGTTGTGGTAAGGCTCTTCTCTGGCAGCGAAGAGAAGGGCCACGGTCTTCTCTTGGATTAAGGCCCTGAGGCGTTCCAAGGCGGGGTTGCCCTCTAAGTACCCGCACGCAAAGGTTGCCCCACCGGCCAAAGCCAAAGCGGCTTGCTCATGGCCTCTTTGGGGCCCCCGTCGTGGCGCAAGCCACGACGGGGCACTTAGCTCCTTCCGGTAGCGGCGGAGGAACTCCGGGTATTTCTCGGGGTCGTGGGCGAAGAAGCGGCGGAGCTCGTCGGAGGGGGCGAGTTCCTTGGCCCACCAGTCCACCTGGGCCTTTTCCTTGCTAAGCCCTCGAGGCCAGAGGCGGTCCACCAACACCCGCACCCCATCCTCTGGTGAGGCTGGATCGTAGATCCGCTTTACTTTTAGAGCCATTCGGCCTCCGGAAGGACGCACTCAGGGCACTGGGCTCCCGTGAAGCGCACCCAGTCCAGGATCTCCTCCACGCCTTCCACCGGCCCCAGGTGGTAGACTTCCAGGAAAGGGTCGGCCACCAGCACGCCCTTTTCCGGAATGGCGCGGACCAGGTTTCCTCCCCGGTCCACGAGGAGGGGCAAGGGGCTCTCCTGGGCTTCTTGGGCGAGGAGGAAGGCCCGAGCCTCGAGGGAAGCGAGCTCGGCTTTCCTCTGGGCCAAGACCTGGGCCGTCCCGGGGTCCCGTAGGAGAACCAGAATCTTTCCCTTAAGGTCCGGCAAATACACCCTTTGCCCTCCTGGGGTGTGGAGGGTATAGGGGGGGAGAGGTTTTCTCAAGGCTACCATGTCCTATTCTTGCCTTTCCCGCTCCCCCATAAGTGTGCGTTTGTTCCCTAGGAGGCTTGGGGCGTGGGTTCCAAGGCCCCAAGCCCCTTGACCCCGGTCATGGACGGGCCAAAGGGAAGGAAGCAGGCTAGGCCTTGGAGGTAGCTATGCCCCACGTGATCTGCGAGCCCTGCATCGGCGTTAAGGACCGTTCCTGCCAGGAGGTCTGTCCCGTGGAGTGCATCTACGACGCCGGAGAACAGCTTTACATCCACCCGGACGAGTGCATCGACTGTGGGGCCTGTGTGCCCGCCTGCCCGGTGAACGCCATCTACCCTGAGGAGGACGTGCCCGAGCCCTGGCGGGTGTACGTGGAGAGGAACCGGGTTTGGGCCCACACCTTGGCCAACGTCCACGTCCTCGAGGAGCCAGCTTAGCCCGAGGCCGACCGGGGGAGGGTCTGGCCCGGCTGGAGGACCCAGTAGGTTTCCCCTGGTCCCTGGCACAGGCCTCGGAAGGTGCAACCCCGGCAGCCGGTTCCACAGCCTAGGGGGCGAACGTAGCCCCGCTGGGCCAACTGGGCCAGGAGGAGTTCTGCTCCCGCCAGGGTCAGGCCCAGGGCCCGGGCCAGCTCGGCTGGGGTCTTGGGGGTCTTGAGGAGCTCGAGGGCACGTTCCATCACGGCACCACCCGGTGGGCGAGGAGGGCCAGAAGGTAGGCCACGCTCAGCTGGTAGCCCACGGCCAAAGCACTCCAGCGCGGGCCCACCACCTGCCGGAGGGCGGCTAGGGTGGACACGCAGGGGGTGTAGAGGAGGACGAAGACCAGGTAGGCCAGGGCCCCGGAGGGGGATGCGGCCTCCTTCAGGGCCGCCTGCAGGGGGGTGGGTTCTGGGGTCAAGGAGAGGTTCACTGTCAGGAGGGAGGTCAGGCCTTGGAGGGTGCCTTGGGTTGCCTGGACCAGGCCCTCTCCTAGGTTGCGGAGCCCTTCCCAGAGGCCCATGGGGGCTAGGGTTTCCCCTCCCAGGAAGCTCACCCCCAGGGTACCCACCACCACCTCCTTGGCCACGAACCCGGGGATGAGGGCCCCCACCAGCCGCCAGTCCTCCACCCCCAAGGGACGGAAGAGGGGGGTGAGGCCCTGGGCGAGGAGGGCGTAGGGGCTTTGCCCCAAGAGCGGGATGTGTAGAAGACCCCAGATGGCAAGGACTGCCAGCAGAATGGGTCCCCCAGCCCCTTGCACGAAGCTCCCCGTGCGGGCCGAGGAGAGGCGGAGGAGGAGCCTCAGGGGTGGGAAGCGGTAGGGGGGGAGCTCCATGGCCCCTTCCCCCCGGTCGGCCCGCAGCACCCGCCCCAGGAGGAAGGCGGTGAGAAGACCCACCAGGAGGCCCAGGAGGTAGAGGCCGAAGACCACCAGGGGGGCCTGCTGGGGGAAGAAGACGAAGGCGAAGAGGGTGAAGACGGGAAGCCTCGCCCCGCAGGCCAGGAAGGGGATGGCCAGGGCCACCCGCAAGCGGTCCAAGGGGTGGGAGAGGGCCCGGGTGGCGTAGATGGCGGGCACGTTACAGCCGAACCCCAAGACCAGAGGGATGAAGGCCTTGCCGGGCAGTCCCGCCCACTGCATGGCCCGGTCGGCCACAAAGGCCATGCGGGCTAGAAACCCGGAAAGCTCTAAAAAGGCCAGGGCCAGGTAGAGGAGGAAAAGGATAGGGGTGAAGGCGAGGACCGTCCCCACCCCGGCCACCAGCCCTTCCGCCAGGAAGGAGCGCAGGAGAGGGGGAAGAGGAAGGGCCCCGCTCCACCCCGCCAGAACCTCCTGCGTCCGGCCGATGAAATCCACCCAGGGGGCGGACAGGGCAAAGGTGAAGCGGAAGGTGAGGAACAGGGCCAAGAGAAAGAGGGGCAGGCCCAAGAGGGGGTGGAGGACCAGGCGGTCCAGCCGTTCCGTCAGGGGGGCAGGGCTCCCCTGACGGTGAACTGCCCTCTCGTAGACCTCGCGGGCCTTCTGGTAGCGCCCCTCCAGGGCCAGGAGGTAGGGGTCGTGGCCCATGCGCTTCAAGCTTTCCCGTGCCCTTTGAACGGCCTCCAGCGCCTCTTGGGATAGGGGGAGGTTTTCCTCCCCCATGAGGGCCAAAAGGGCCAGGCCCCGATTGGGAATCCAAGGAGCAAGGTGGTCTACTGCCTTCTCCAGGGGCTCGGGATAGCGCACCTTGGGGCTGGGGATGCGGGCCTCCTTCGCCTTGGGCAAGACTGCCGCCACCTGGCCTCGGCTGGCCACGGTGCCGGCCACGGGCAACCCCAGGGCTTCCTCCAGGGCCTCGAGGTCAATCTTTAAGCCCTTGGCCTCCGCCTCGTCCAGGAGGTTGACCACCAGGACCATGGGCAACCCAAGCTCCATGAGTTCCAGGGTGAGGACCAGGCTCCTTTCCAGGTTGCCCGCGTCCAGGACGTTGAGGACCAGGTCCGGGGGGTGCTGCAGGAGCTCGCGGGCCACCAGGGCCTCCTCGGGCGAGGTGGCAAGAAGGCTATAGGTGCCGGGGAGGTCCACCAGCTCCACCTGGGTCGGCCCCAGGTCCAGGCGGGCGGAAAGGCGCTCCAAGGTGGTCCCCGGCCAGTTGCCCACCGAGAGCTGGCTTCCCGCCAGGGCGTTGATGAGGGAGGATTTTCCGGTGTTGGGCCCACCCACCAGGGCCCAGCGTTTCGTGCGGGTGGAGGGGGCCTCCAGGGCGGCGTTATCGGGTGGGTCGCACCGGGGGCAGTTCATGGGGTTCTGCAACGCTCAGGGCTTCCACCAATATCCCCTTGGCCTCAGCCCGGCGGACAAGCAGGTAGGCTTCCCCGGCCCGAACCTCGAGGGGGTCCCCCAAAGGAGCTTTGAGGAGGATCTCCACCACCGCCCCAGGTCTTAACCCCAGGGCGAGAAGCCGCTTCTTTTCCGGGGGGATCTGGAGGATGCGGGCCCGGTGGCCAGGGGAAAGCTGGGCTAGGGAAAGCATAACCAACCTCCTGGGCCCAGGCTAAACCGCAACCGAGATAATGTCAAGTATTCCGCTCGGATTTTGTAAGTTAAAGCGATAACTACTCTCACTTGATCAGCTCCACCAAAGCTTGGGGGTTGGGAATCTCCACCCGCCGCCCCCTTAGCTGGATCAGGCCCTGGCGGTAGAGCTGGCCCAGGTTGCGGGAAACCGCCTCGGGCACGGTGCCCAAAAGGGCGGCAAGCTCGGGGTTGGTGGGCAGGTGAAAACCCTGCCCCTCCTGGGCAAGCTTGTCCAGGAGAAACTCGCAAAGCCGCTCCCGCACCTCATGGAAGACCAGGCGGTCCAGAAGGTGGAGAAGCTGCCCCTGGCGACGGGCCAGGTAGCGGATGAGGGCCCGGGCCAAGGGAGGGCGGGCCTCCACCAGCTGGAAGAAGCGTTCCTTGGGAATGGCCAGGACCTGGCTGTCCTCCAGGGCCTCGGCGCTGGCGGGGTAGGTCGGCCGCTCCAGGAAGAGGGCCACCTCGGCCAGGACCCGTCCTGGGCCTTCCAGGTGGAGCACCACCTGCTTGCGTCCCTCAGGGTCCAGCTTGTACACCTTGATGAGGCCCCTTTCCACCACGAAGAGGGAGCGCACAGGCTCCCCCTCGAGGAAGAGCACCTCCCCCCGCTTTAGCCGCCTGGCCCGGGCCTCGTGTTCCAAAGCCTTGAGGTCCTCGAGGGCCAGGTCTCGGAAGAGGGGAACCTGCCTGAGGTCCATCCCTTACCCCTTGAGGAGGGCCAGGCGCCTTTGCGCGTCCTCCAAGTAGGGCTCCAGCTTTAGGGCCCGGGCGTAGGCTTCCTTGGCCACCTCCACGTAGCCCAACGCTTCGGCCAACTCCCCAAGACGCAGGAGGCCGGCAAGGGCCCGGTCCTGCAGGTAGTTCCGCTCCACCTCCGCCCACTCCCCATAGGGGTCGTCCCCGAAGAGGGGGCCTTTGTAGAGGTCCAGGGCCTGCCGAAGCGTTTTGAAAGCGGAAAGCCCCTCCTCGAGGTCGGCCTTGCGCATCAGCTCCTCAAAACGCTCAAAGTCCAAGAAGCGGTCCTGGGGCAGTTTCAAGCGGTAGTATTCCCCTTCCCGTTCCACGATGCCCGGGAGGGTTTTGCGCAGGTGGTAAACCAAGGTGTAGAGCTCCTGCCGGGCCTTTTCGGGTGGCAGATGGGGGCACAGGACCTCACAAAGCTCGTCCGCGTAGAGGGCCCGGTCCTTGTTGGCCAGAAGGTACTTGAAAAGCTGGAAGGCCCCGCTCCGGCCGAAGTGCTTCGGGGTGAGTTCCCTTCCCCGGTACCGTAGGCGGAACTGCCCCAGGGCGTAGATTTCCAGCTCCGGGGAATCGGCCTTTTCCTGGCTCGCGGAGGGGAAGAGAAAGGGAACGGCCAGCCTGGAAAACCACAGGGCAGGGGCCGCGGGACGGGTGGCGGGCTTGGGGGGACGGGCGTGGAATAGGGTGACCATGGCCACCACTTCTCCCCGGGCCCAAAGGGGCAGGCAGGTCCTGGGCCGCCCCTGAGCTTCGGGGCATTCGGGAAGCCCGTTTTTGTGGCCCATCACCCTTCCCTTCCAGGCGGGGCAATCCCGCATGGCGCAAGCGGGAACCAGGCCCACCTCCCACCGCTCTCCTTCCCGTGCCACCACCCGGACCCCGGTAGCCTGGGTGAGGCGCCGGATCCCCTGCAGGAAGGACAACCGGGCCTCGGAAACTTCGCCCCGGTAGAAATGTTGGTGGAGGGCCTGTAAGCCCACCTCTCCCAGCCGGGTAAGAAGGGTATACAAGGTGCTGGCGAAGAGGGGGCTGATGCGGGAGAGGGTTTCCAGGGGCTCCTGGTGGTCCAGGTTTGGATTGCGGGAGGCCAGGTTCAGGACCCCGATGAGCCCCTGGGGAAGCTCTAAGGGGTAGCAGATGTAGGTCTGGTAGCCCAGCTGCTTGACCTTTTGCCGCAGATACCGAGGGTCTTCCGGGAGGGCGTGGGTGAAGAAGGGTTCCCGCCTCAGGGCCACGAGGCCGGGGTACCCTTCCCCCAACTGGAACCAGGGCCTTTCCAGGAAAGCCTCCCGATGAAGGCCCTCATAGGCCGTCAAGATCAGGTGGTGCCCCTCGGGGTCGATCAGGAAGAGCTCGGCGGCCTCCATGCCCAGGGCCAGCCGCAGGGCCTTGAGGAACTCCTCCAGGGCCCTGGGGAAGTTCTCCGGGCTTTGCAGGAGGTGCTGGGTAAGGCGGGAGAGCTCCAAGAGGAGATCCGGGGGCTCGGCCCGTTCGGGGTGAAGCTCCACCAAAAAACCTTCCCCTTCTCGGTAGCCCTGGCAACGCAGCCGCCTTCCTTTGAGGAGAAGGGGGGTGCTGGCCCGGTAGGCTCCCCGCCTGAGCTCCCGTTGCACAGGGCACCGGGGGCAAAGGGGGCGGCCGAAGGGGTCCTGCCCCTGGACCAGTAGGGCACAAGGGAGGCTGTCCCCTTCCAGACCCAAGGAGGGGTCGGCCTCGAGGACCGTGGCCACCCCCTTGGGGTCTAGCCGTAGCCGGGCTAAGGGCCTCATCCCCTTCCAGGATAGGGGGCTTCTTTTAGGACGAATGTCCCGAGGAGGAAAAGTGGGCGCCAGATCCCCTTCCCACACTGGAAACCGGAGGTGAGGATGAAGGGCAAACGCTTCTTTCCCCTGGCCTTGCTCCTGGCCCTTTCCCTGGCGCTAGCCCAGGACGGGCAGGCCCTTTACGGCCAGTACTGCGCGGCCTGCCACGGCGCAGAGGGGCAGGGCATCCCCGGGGCCATCCCTCCCTTAGCGGGGAACCCCAAGGTGCAGGACGAGGCCCATGTGGTGAAGGTGGTGCGGGAGGGGCTTTCTGGCCTGCTGGAGGTAAACGGGGTGACCTATAGCGGGGTCATGCCCCCCATGCCCCAGGTGTCCGAGGCCGAGGCTCGGGCCATCGCCCAGTACCTAAAGGGTTTATCGGGTGCGCAAGCCGAGGCCAAGGCGCCCGCTTCCCAGGTCCGAGGGGATCCCGCTTTGGGCCGGGCCCTGTACCTGGGGCAAAAAGCCCTGCAAAACGGTGGGGCGCCCTGCCAAGCCTGCCACACGGTGGCGGGGGTGGGCTTCCTGGGCGGGGGGTCTATGGGGAAAGACCTCACGGATGCCGCCAAGCGCCTAGGGGGCGAGGCAGGGCTTACGGCCCTATTACAAAACCCCGCTTTCCCTGTGATGCGGGAAGCCTACAAGGGCAAGCCCCTGACCGAGGTGGAGGCGTCAGCCCTGGCCGCTTTTTTGGTGCAGGTTGCCAACGAGGTGCCAAGGCCCGCTTCCCTGTACCTGGGTCGGTTCTTGGTGGCGGGGTTGGTCCTTTTGGGGCTCCTGCTGCTTTACCAGGCCATCCTCTGGCAGCTGAGGCCCAAGAGCCTGGCGGAGCGTATCCAAGACCAGCTTAGGAGGTAAACATGAAGGATTGGATTAAGGAAATAGAAAGCCCAGCGGAGAGGAAGTGGGAGGAGTTCTACCGCAACCGGTTCCAACACGACAAGCGGGTGCGCACCACCCACGGGGTGAACTGCACGGGGTCTTGCTCGTGGGAGGTTTTCGTTAAGGATGGGATCGTCACCTGGGAGCTCCAGGCCACCGACTACCCGAGCCTCGAGGCGGGCCTGCCCCCCTACGAGCCCCGGGGCTGCCAGCGGGGCATCAGCTTCAGCTGGTACCTGTATAGCCCCATCCGGGTGAAGTACCCCTACGCCAAGGGGGCCCTTCTGGACCTCTGGCGGGAGGCCAAAAAGCAGCATCCCGACCCCGTGGCTGCCTGGGAGGCCATCCAGAGCGATCCCCATAAGCGCAAGCGCTACCAGAAGGCAAGGGGTAAGGGAGGCTTCCGGCGGGCGAGTTGGGACGAGGTCCTGGAGCTCATCGCCGCCGCGGTGGTTTCCACGGTGAGGCGCTACGGGCCGGACCGGGTGATCGGGTTCTCCCCCATCCCGGCCATGAGCCAGATCTCCTACGCCGCTGGAAGCCGCTTCCTCTCCCTTTTGGGCGGGGTCCCCTTGAGCTTCTATGACTGGTACTGCGACCTGCCCAACGCTTCTCCCGAGATCTGGGGAGAACAGACGGACGTTCACGAGTCCGCCGACTGGTACAACGCCCGCTTCATCGCCGTCATGGGCTCCAACCTCAACATGACCCGCACCCCCGACACCCACTTCATCGCCGAGGTGCGCCACGCTGGGGCCAAGCTCACCGTCTTCAGCCCCGACTTCTCCCAGGTTTCCAAGTACGCCGACTGGTGGATTCCCATTAACCCTGGCCAGGACGGGGCCTTCTGGATGGCGGTGAACCACGTCCTCCTCAAGGAATACTACGCCGAGCGGGAGGTGCCCTACTTCCTGGACTACCTGAAGCGGTACACCGACGCCCCCCTCTTGATAGAGATCCGGGATGGCCGTCCCGGGCGCTACCTCAGGGCTAACCGCCTCTCGGAGTACGCCGAGGAGGAAAACGGGGACTTCAAGCTCCTCCTCTGGGATGAGGAGAAAGGCCCCAGGATGCCCGGGGGAACCCTCGGCTTCCGCTGGCAGAAGGAGAAGGGTAAGTGGAACCTGAAGCTAGAAGACCCCAGAACCGGCGAGCCCTTAAACCCCCACCTGAGCCTCTTGGGGGTGGAGGACGAGGTCCTTCTCCTGGAGTTTGACGACTTCGCCTCCGACCAAAAGCTCAAGCGGGGCGTGCCCGTCAAGTACGTGGTGACCAAGGAGGGGGAAAAGGTGGCGGTGGCCACCGTCTTTGACCTCCTCATGGCCCAGTTCGGGGTGGGGCGGGGTCTTCCGGGGGATTACCCCAGGGATTACGAGGACGAACGGCCTTACACCCCCGCTTGGCAAGAGAAGTGGACCGGGATCCACCGGGATACCCTCCTTAAGTACGCCCGCTCCTGGGCGGAAAACGGCCTCAAGACCAAGGGGAAAAACCTCATCATCATCGGGGCGGGCATCAACCACTGGTACCACAACAACCTCATGTACCGGGCGGGGATCGTGGCTTTGATGCTCACGGGAAGCGTGGGGGTGAACGGCGGGGGCCTGGCCCACTACGTGGGCCAGGAGAAGCTGGCCAACCAGGCCTCCTGGGGTCCCATTGCCTTCGCCACCGACTGGGGCTATCCCCCCAGGCAGCAGAACACCCCGAGCTTCCACTACGTCCACTCCGACCAGTGGCGCTACGAGCGGGGCTTCTCCGCCTACGACAAGACGGCCCAGGGGCTTTCCGACCACACCATCGACCACCAGGTGCGGGCGGTGCGCAAGGGGTGGCTCCCCTTCTTCCCCCAGTTCAACAAAAGCCCCCTCGAGGTGGTCAAGGAGGCGGAGGCCAAGGGGGCCAAGACCGAGGCGGAGATCGTGGGGTACGTGGTGGAGGCCTTGAAGCGGGGGGAGCTTCGCTTCGCCGTGGAGGACCCCGACGCCCCCGAGAACTGGCCCAGGGTCTGGTTCATCTGGCGGGGGAACGCCATCGGCACCAGCGCCAAGGGGCACGAGTTCTTCCTCAAGCACTACCTAGGCACCCACACGAACCTGGTGGCGGAGGAAAGGGCAGAGGGGCAGGTGCAGGAGGTGGTTTACCGCAAGCCGGCCCCCGAGGGGAAGCTGGACCTGGTGGTCGACCTCAACTTCCGCATGGACACCAGCGCCCTCTACTCCGACATCGTCCTCCCCGCCGCCACCTGGTACGAGAAGGACGACATCAACACCACGGACCTCCACACCTTCATCAACCCCCTGCAGGCCGCCGTGCCCCCGGCCTGGGAGTCCAAGCCAGACTGGGAGATCTTCAAGGCCGTGGCCAAGAAGGTGTCGGAGCTGGCCAGGGTCCACTTACCTAAGCCCGTCAAGGACATCGTCATGATCCCCCTCCAGCACGACACCCCGGACGAACTGGCCCAGCTTGAGGACCGGGACTGGAAGAGAGGGGAAGCGGAGCCCATCCCCGGCAAGACCATGCCCAAGTTCCGGGTGGTGGAGCGGGACTACACCCAGCTCTACGAGAAGATGGTCACCCTGGGGCCAGCTGTGGAGA
This sequence comes from Thermus tengchongensis, assembly GCF_021462405.1. Taxonomy (NCBI): domain Bacteria; kingdom Thermotogati; phylum Deinococcota; class Deinococci; order Thermales; family Thermaceae; genus Thermus; species Thermus tengchongensis. The sequence goes on from NZ_JAKEDU010000002.1 coordinate 280,020, forward strand.
AGAACGGGGTGGGGATGCACGGGCTTTCCATCCCGGTGGAGGACTTCTACCGGGAGCTCGCCGAGCGCCAGCCCCGGCTTTTCCAGGGGGAGAAGCGGCCGAGCCTCGAGGAGGCCCGCCAGGTGGCCGAGGCCATCCTTTTCCTGGACCCCGTTTCCAACGGGGAGCTGGCCTACCGGGCCTTTCTGGACGAGGAGAAAAAGACCGGCGTCAAGCTCACCGACCTGGCCGAGGGGAGCCGCCACGTGCGCATCTCCTTCAAGGACCTGGTGGCCCAGCCCCGCCGCCAGCTCACCACCCCTACTTGGAGCGCCATCATCAACCAAGGCCGGGCCTACAGCCCCTACACCCTGAACGTGGAGCGGTTCATCCCCTGGCGCACCCTCACGGGGAGGCAACACTTCTACCTGGACCACCCCAACTACCTGGCCTGGGGCGAACACCTCCCCACCTACAAGCCAAGGCCCGAGGTCCACATGCTTCAAGAAACGGAGAAGAGCGCCCAGGAGGCAGGCGGCAAGCTCATGAACTACATCACCCCCCACGGGAAGTGGTCCATCCACTCCACCTACTCGGAGAACCACCGCATGATGACCCTCTCCCGGGGCGGCTACCCGGTCTGGCTCAACGACAAGGATGCGGCGGAGCTGGGCATCAAGGACAACGACTGGGTGGAGCTTTTCAACGACAACGGGGTCTTTGTACAGAGGGCCATCGTTTCCGCCCGCATCCCCAGGGGAACCGTTTTCGTGTACCACGCCACCGAGCGCACGGTGGGCATCCCCAAGAGCCCCCTTAGGGGCAAGCGGGCGGGCATGAACAACTCCCTCACCCGGGCCCGCCTCAAGCCCGTCTTGATGTCCGGGGGCTATGCCCAGTTCACCTACGCCTTCAACTACTGGGGGCCGGTGGGGGTGAACCGGGACACCTGGGTCTTCGTGCGCAAGCTGGAGCGGCCCCCAGAGTGGTAAAGGAGGAACGCCATGAAGGTTAGAGCCCACATGTCCATGCTCTTCCACCTGGACAAATGCATCGGCTGCCACACCTGCTCCGTGGCCTGCAAGAACCTTTGGACCGACCGCAAGGGTGCGGAGTACATGTGGTGGAACAACGTGGAAACCCGGCCCGGTGCCGGCTACCCCACGGGCTGGGAGGACCAGGAGCGCTTCAAGGGGGGCTGGGAGTATAAGGACGGCCATCTGGACCTGCGCCTGCACTCCCGCACCCAGGGGCTTTTCCGCCTCTTCTTCAACCCCGCCCTGCCCTCCCTGGACGACTACTACGAGCCCTATACCTTCCGCTACAACGACCTCTTCACCAGCCCGGAAGGGGAGGACCAGCCCACCGCCATCCCCGTCTCCATGATCACGGGGGAGCCCATGACCCCTGAGGCCGGTCCCAACTGGGACGACGACCTTGGGGGAAGCCCCCTTTACGCCCAAAACGACCCTAACCTGCAGGCCCTGGATCCAGAGGTACAGGCCCAGCTTTCCGAGATCGAGGGGGTGGTCTTCCAGTACCTGCCCCGCATCTGCAACCACTGCCTGAACCCGGCCTGTGTGGCCGCCTGCCCCTCGGGGGCTATCTACAAGCGGGCGGAGGACGGGGTGGTCCTGGTCAACGAGAACAAGTGCAAGGCCTGGCGCATGTGCGTGGCCGCTTGCCCCTACAAGAAGGTCTACTACAACTGGGCCACGGGCAAGAGCGAGAAGTGCATCCTCTGCTTCCCCCGCTTGGAGACGGGCCAGGCCCCCGCCTGCGCCCACTCCTGCGTGGGGCGGATCCGCTACATGGGAGTGCTCCTCTACGACGCCGACCGCATCCCCGAAGCGGCCATGGTGCCCGACGAGGAGCTGGTGGAGTCCCAGCTGGGGGTCATCCTGGACCCCTTCGACCCCGAGGTGATCGCCGCGGCCAAGGCCGAGGGCATAGACGATGGCTGGATCAAGGCTGCGCAGAACTCTCCGATTTACAAGTTCGTGAAGGTCTGGCGCCTGGCCCTGCCCCTGCATCCCGAGTACCGCACCCTGGCCATGATGTTCTACGTCCCGCCCCTCTCCCCCGTGGTTTCCACGGTGGAGAAGGCCCTGAGGGCCAGCCAGGGGAACGGGGGCCTGGTGCGCCTGGACTTGCCGGAGACCGACCTGGACTTTGAGCTCTACGAGAGCCTAGAGAAGGCCCGCCTGCCCGTGAAGTACCTGGCGAACCTCTTCGCTGCCGGCAACGAGGCCCTCATCGTCCCCGTGCTCAAGAAGATGCTGGCGGTGCGCATCCTGAAGCGGCAGGAGAGCCTCGAGGGCCGGCCCACGGAGAAGGCCCTGAAGGTTTTGGCGGACGCCGGCCTCACCCTGGAGGAGGCCGAGGCCATCTACCGCCTCACCACCCTGCCCACCCTGGAGGAGCGCTTCGTCTTGCCTCCCTACCACCGGGAGATGGCGGCGGAGGTCTGGAAGGACCCCCTGGCCCACAAGGGGGAGGCGGGCTTCGGCTACATCCAGCCGCCCTTAAGGGGGGAGTAGGAGGAGACCATGGGCAACGCCACCCTTCTGGAAACCCTGGCCCTGGCCCTGGACTACCCCACGCCGGGGCGCTTGGAGGAGCTCTGGCGGCGCTGGATCGAGTGCCCTAGGGGCCCCGCCAAGCAGAAGCTGGAGCGCTTTTTGCGCCAGGTGGAGGAGCTTTCCCTGGGAGAGTGGGAGGAGCTTTACACCCGCACCCTGGACCTCACCCCTACCACCGCCCCCTACGTGGGCTTTGCCGTCTACGGGGAAAGCTACCAGCGGGGAGAGCTCCTGGCCGCTTTGGTGCGGGCCTTCCGGGAGATGGACCTGGACCCGGGGAGCGAGCTTCCCGACCACTTGGCCAACGTCCTCCGCTACTTGGCCCGCTCGGAAAACCCCCTTCCCGAGCTTCTGGAGATCCTGCCCAAGGCCCTGGAGGAGATGCACAAGACCTTGAAGACCTTAGACGCCAAGAACCCCTATCTCCTGGTCCTCGAGGGGGTCCAGGAAGCCTTGCAGGGAGTTCTGGCAAGGAGGTGAAGGATGAATTGGAACACCCTTCTTTTCGGCGTCTTCCCCTACATCGCCCTCACCCTGGCGGTGGCGGTCACCGCCTACCGCATGGTCTACCGGCCCTTTTCCGTCTCCGCCCAGTCCAGCCAGCTTCTGGAGCAAAAGCGTCTTTTCTTCGGCTCCGTGGCCATGCACTGGGGCTTGGTGATCGTGCTTTTGGGCCACCTCCTGGCCCTCCTCCTTCCCAAGGGGCTTCTCCTTTGGAATGCGGTGCCTTTAAGGCTTTACCTCCTGGAGATCACCGGGCTCGGCTTTGGGGTTTGGGCTCTGGTGGGCACCTACGTGCTCCTGGCCCGGCGGATCTCCGTGGCCCGGGTGCGGGCGGCTTCCACCGCCATGGACTATGTGGTGCTGGTGGTGGTCTTCCTCTCGGCCCTCACGGGGGTCCTCACCGCCCTCCTTTACCGCTACGGGAGCTTTTGGTTCCCCGCGGTCATGACCCCCTACCTCTGGTCCATCCTCACTCTGCAGCCTAGGCCGGAACTCATCGCGGACCTCCCTTTTTGGATCCAGCTTCACGTCTTTAACTTCTGGGTCTTCCTGGCGGTATTCCCCTTCTCCCGGCTCGTCCACATCATCACGGTGCCCTTGGGCTACGTGGTGAGGCCTTGGCAGATCGTCATCTGGGTGCGCAAGTTGGCGAGGTGAGCTATGGTCCACGACCCCCTTCAACTGGAGAAAGAGCGTCCCGAACGGCTTCGGGTCCTTTGGCTCTCCACCCTCGGCTTCACCCTGATGTTCGCCGTGTGGCTGATGTTCGGGGTGCTGGGGGTACCCGTCCGCAAGGAGTTTGGCCTTACGGATGTGCAGCTTTCCTGGCTCTCGGCGGTGGCCATCCTGAATGGCTCCCTTTGGCGGCTTCTCGCCGGCATCCTCACCGACCGCTATGGGGGGCGGCTGGTCTTCACCCTCATGCTCCTCTTTACCGCCATCCCCGCCTACCTGGTTTCCCGGGCGGGGAGCTACCAGGAGCTTCTTCTCTACGCCTTCCTGGTGGGGTTTGCGGGGAATGCCTTCAGCGTAGGCATCGCCTGGAACTCCGCTTGGTTCCCCAAGGAGCAGCAGGGCTTTGCCCTGGGGGTCTTTGGGGCGGGAAACGTGGGGGCCAGCGTGACCAAGTTCATTGGCCCAGCCCTCATCGCCAGTGTTCCGGCAGCGGGATACCTGGGGGGCTTAATCCCCGGAGGCTGGCGTTTCATTCCCTTTCTTTACGCGGTGCTCCTCGTGCTCATGGGATTCCTCATGTGGTTCGGCACGCCCCGGAAGGACAAGCGCCCGGGACAGGGAAGGCCCTTCTTGGAGATGCTGACACCGCTTAAGTACATAAGGGTTTGGCGCTTCAGCCTCTACTACGTGGTGGTCTTCGGGGCCTACGTGGCCTTGAGCGCTTGGCTGCCCAAGTACTACGTGGACGTCTTCGGCCTTCCCCTGCACGAGGCTGCTTTGCTCACCGCGCTCTTCATCTTCCCTGCGAGCCTTTTGCGCCCCGTGGGCGGCTACTTCTCCGACCGCCTAGGAGCCCGGAGGGTCATGTACTGGACCTTCGGCATTATCCTTCTGGCTTCCGGCATCCTCATGATGCCCGAGGGGCACATCGTCCTTTACACCAAACAGGGGACCAAGGAGGTCATGCAGTTCACCATGAACGTTTGGCTCTTTACCGCCTTGGTGTTCCTGATCGGTGTGGGGATGGGTGTGGGTAAGGCGGCGGTCTATAAACACATCCCCACCTACTTCCCTAAGGACGTGGGGGCGGTGGGGGGGTTGGTGGGCATGCTGGGGGCCTTGGGGGGCTTTTTCCTGCCGCCCCTCTTCGCCTATGCCCAGGCCTGGACGGGTCTACCCCAGATGACCTTCTTCGTCCTCTTTGTACTGACGGCCATCGCCTTCCTCTGGATGCACTTCACCGTTATGCAGCTTTTACAGGAGGAGGCCAAGCACCTGAGAAACGATTTTGAGCTGAAAGGAGACCGGCCATGCTAAGGGCAGTCAAAGGCACCTGGATCACCGACTGGAACCCCGAAGACCCCAAGCGCTGGGATCCTGGCCTGGCCTGGCGCACCCTTTGGATCACCACCTTCAACCTCACCCTGGCCTTCATCACCTGGTTCGTGGTGAGCGCCCTGGTGGTGCGCCTGCCCAAGGTGGGGTTTGAGCTTTCCACCACGCAACTTTTCTGGCTTACCGCCATGCCGGGGCTGGCCGGGGGTACCTTGCGCATCATCTGGACCTTCCTGCCCCCCATCCTGGGGACCCGGCACCTGGTGACCTTTTCCACCCTGCTTCTTCTCATCCCCCTCTTGGGCTGGGGCTTTGCGGTGCAGAGTACGGAAACCCCTTATTGGGTGCTTCTTCTCCTGGCCTTCTTGGCGGGGATCGGCGGGGGGAACTTCTCCGGCTTCATGCCCTCCACCAGCTACTTCTTCCCCAAGCGCCTCCAGGGAACAGCTTTGGGCTTGCAGGCGGGGATAGGCAACTTCGGGGTCTCGGTGGTGCAGTTCGTGACCCCCTGGGTCATCGGCTTTGCCCTCTTCGGCTCCCTCCTGGGGGGGCCCCAAGCCTTCACCCCCAAGCCCGGGGTGTCCCAGCCCATCTGGCTGCAAAACGCCACCTTCCTCTGGGTGCCCTTTGTGCTGGTGGGGTCGTTGCTGGCCTGGGTGTATCTGAGAAGCGTCCCGGTGCGGGCCAACTTCCGCGAGCAGTTTGACATCTTCCGCGACAAGCATACCTGGATCATGACTAGCCTTTACATCATGACCTTTGGCTCCTTCTCCGGGTTCTCCGCCATCTTTCCCCTCCTCATCCGCGAGGTCTACGGGAAGTTTGAAGGGGCCCCGGATCCCTTGAAGTACGCCTTCTTGGGGCCGCTGGTGGGCTCTTTGGCCCGCATCCTGGCGGGGCCCATCTCGGACCGCTACGGCGGGGCCATCGTCACCCAGGTTTCCGCCATCGGCATCTTCCTCTCCGCCCTTCTGGTTACCCTCTTCACCCGGCCCACCTCTTTGGAGCAGTTCCCCTTCTTTGCCCTGGCCATGCTCCTGGTCTTTTTCTTCAGCGGGGTGGGGAATGCCAGCACCTTCAAGCAAATGCCCATGATCTTCCCGCCCAGGCAGGCGGGAGGGGTCATCGGCTGGACCGCGGCCATCGCCGCCTACGGGCCTTTTATCTTTTCCACCCTGGCCGCCTACACCCAGCGGGCCACCGGAGGTTTCACCGCCTTCTTCTACGGCCTCATGGTCTTCTACGCCCTGAACCTTTTCCTGAACTGGTACTATTACGCCCGCAAGGGGGCAGAGAAGCCCTGCTGAGGTCACCCCGCCCTGGCTCTGCTAGGGTGGGAGCCCTGGTGAGGGCTTTCCATAAGCTGGAAGGTCGGAAGGCATGCGATAGCGAGGGTGGGATAGGGAAAGCTCCCGGGCAAGGCATCCTTGCCCGGGTCTTCCCTTGACCCAGGTCATGGCGGATAGGGGGAAGACGGGGGAAGCTTGGGCCATGGAGCTGGATGTGCGCACCTTACCCCCACGGGAACGGCACCCCAGGATTTTTGCCTTGTTTGACAGCCTAAAGGCCGGGGAAAGCTTTGTCCTGGTCAATGACCACGACCCTAAGCCCCTTTACTACCAGTTCATGGCGGAAAGGCCGGGGCAGGTGGACTGGGCGTACCTCGAGGAGGGACCGGAGGTATGGCGGGTGCGGATCGGCAAGAGGTAGTCCGGCCTGAGATGAAGGTGGCCGAGGTTTTGCGGCGCTGGCCCCAGCTCCTTCAGGTCCTGGCGGAGGCCAGCCCCGCTTTCCAGAAGTTAAAAAACCCCCTGTTGCGCAAGACCCTGCCCAGTCTGGTCACCGTGGCCCAGGCGGCCAGGATGGGGGGGCTGGAGCCAGAGGAGCTGGTGGCCCGCCTCAACCGGGCCCTGAGGGTGGAGGCCAGGCCGGAGGTGCCGGTGGGGGAAGCGGAAAGCCTTCTTGGCACCCCACCTCCTCCCTGGCTATCCGCCCCCCTTGGCTTCCACTTGGACGTGCGGCCCATTCTGGAGCAGGGAGGGGAGCCCTTCCAGGCCATCATGGCAGCGGCCCGGGAGGTGGGACCTGGGGAGAGGCTGGTTTTGGAGGTGCTCTTTGAGCCCATCCCCCTTTACAAGGTCCTGGGGAAGCAGGGCTTTTTAGCCTGGTGCGAGCGGCTTGGAGAGGGGCACTACCGCGTTCACTTTTACCGCCAGGGGGTGGGGGAGGGGCAGGAGGTGGCGGCTGGCCCGGCCTCCTTAAGTGAGGCGGATTGGGAAAGCTACCAGGCGGAGGTCTACATTGAGGAGAACCTCGAGCCCCCCCTGCCCATGATGCGGGTCCTGGAGGCTTTGGCCAGCCTAAGGCCCGGGGAGAAGCTTCTGGTCCACCACGTGCGCAGGCCGGTGCACCTCTTGGCCCGCCTTCAGGCAGAGGGGCACACCTACCTGCTGAAGGATCTCGGCCAAGGGCAGGTGAAGATCCTGATCCGCAAAGGAGGTTAGGCCCTAGGGGCGCTTTCCTGGGGGAACCCATGGGCTTTTGGCACTTTCTCTTCATCCGGGCGGCTTTGGTGTATCTTGGTCTACACGGCTTTGCTGGGCACTCTGTTCTACCTCCTGCCTGGCCTTCAAGGTTCCTTTCGCTCCTCCCACGTGCATGCGGGGCTCGTAGGCTTCTTCCTGCAGATGGTCATGGGGGTGGCCTACTGGCTGATGCCCAGGCCCGGGGGTTTGAGGCAGGATGGCCTCGAGGGGCTCACCTTCGTTCTTCTCAACGCTGGCCTGCTCCTAAGGCTCGTCCTCGAGCCCCTCTATTTCCTGGGCCAAGAGGGCCTGCGCCCTTGGCTTGCGGTGTCCGGCGGGTTCCAGCTCCTGGCTGCCTTGGTTTTTGCCTGGGCCATGCGGAGGCGGGTGGTCACGGGGGATATGCTGAGGAAAATGCGCGAGGAAAGGGAAAGGAGGGGAGGATGAAGGAGGCGGTGAGCCTGTCCGAGGAGGCCTTGGTGCTGGACCTGCCGCCTTTGCCCGAGGAGGTCTTTGCCGACCTCCTTGCCTTTGGCGGGCTGGGGGAAGAGGAGAAAAGGGCCATGCGCCTGGAGGCAGAAAGGCTTCTGGAGGGGGCCGCGGCCTTCGTGGCCCGGGTCTACGACCACCTGAGCCGCCATCCCGGCACCGCCCGGGCCCTGGGTTGGGAGGGAAGGGTGCCCGAGGAGGAGCTTTACACAAGGCGGGCCTTCTTCTCCGCCTGGTTGGCCCGCACCATCGGCGTGGACACCTCCAAGGAGTTCGCCCGGGAGGTGTACCGGGCGGGGCTTTGGCATGGGGGCTTGGGGCCCAAGGCAGCCTACATTCCCCCCGAGTACGTGGGCCTCTCCTTCGCCGAGGTGGGGCGGTACGTGGCGGAGATGGTGCGGGACGTGCGCCCCTGGCTTGTCTACCTCTCCGCCCAGGAGGAGGTGATGCGGAAAGGGTTTGACGCTGCCCTTGCCCTTAGAGAGGGGAAGGCGGCCGTGCGTTTCCAGGCTTTGGGCCTGGCCCACCCCGCCTTGCCCAGACCCCTTTCCTTAAGGGCGGGAAGCGTAGGGGAGGCGTTACACAAGACTTTCACCGCAACCCCCGCTTTAAGGGACCTGGCCCTCGAGGCCCTCCCCGCCGAGGAGGAGGTGGGGCTTTGGCTGGAGCCTAAGACCCTCTGGCGGCTTAGGCCCCGGTGGGCCGTCCTCCTCAACGGCCGGGATGTGCGCTACTTGGAGGGCCTGGCCACCCCTTTGGCCGCGGGGGACCTTCTCACCCTTTTGCCCCCGGGCCGCTAGGGCTTGACTTGGGTCATGGCCAATCCCGAGCGGCTGGCTCAGGATTAAGCCGATGTTGGCGACGGCCCACACCCGCGTGATTCCCCTCGCCATCCCCGCTGGCTTCGTCTTCCTGGGGGAGGGGTTTTTCCTGGTGGCCGGCCTTCTTCTTGTCCTTCACCCGGAGGCGCTCCCCGTACCCCGGCATCCTTGGGGTTTGGCCGTGGCCCACCTTTTCCTTTTGGGCCTTGGGGTGGGGGTGCTGCTGGGGGCCATGCACCAGCTTTTGCCGGTGGTCCTGGAGGCGCCCCTCTTTCGCCCGGAATGGGGGTATCCGGTGATGGCCCTCTGGGCCCTAGGGGTAGTCCTCCTGGCCTCGGGCTTTGCCTGGGTGCCCCCCCTGGTTCCCTGGGGTGGGGGCTTGGTCCTGGCCGCCCTCCTCTTCTTCGCCTACCATACCTACCTCACCTTTCGCCAAGCCCCGCGCTGGAACCGGGTGGCCACCGCCTTGGCCTGGGTGGTCTTGTACCTGGTTCTCACCCCTCTCTTGGGCCTTTTGCAAGCTCTTTCCCAGCGCTACGGCTTTTACGACCCGGAAAGGCTCGCCTGGCACCTCCTGGCCGGCTTGGGCGGGGTTTTCCTTCTTGCCATCCTGGGGGTAGGGTACAAGCTCCTTTCCATGTTCACCCTCACCCACGGGGTGGACGAGCGGGTCCTGGGGCTTTTCCTCTGGGCGGCCAACCTGGGGCTTCTGGGTTTGGCCATGGGGGAAAGGCTGGGCTACGTCCTCCTTCTTGTGGCCTACGCCCTCGCCCTCTACGACACTAGGCGCATCCTCAAAAACCGCCTGAAAAAAGCCCTGGATATCGGGGTGCGGCACTACCTCCTTGGCCTCTTCTTCTTGGGCCTTTCCCTCGTGGCCCTGCCCTTTAACCCGGTCTGGGCGGCCCTTTGGTTCGCCTTGGGCTTTGTGGGGCTGGTGGTGACGGGGATGCTCTACAAGATCCTGCCCTTTCTGGTCTGGACCCACCGGTACGCCCCGAGGGCGGGGAAGGAAAAGGTACCCCTGCTCAAGGAGATGCTCCCGGAGGGAGCGGGGTATGGGGCGGGGGCTTTGCTGGCCACAGGGGCGCTTCTTCTTCCCTTCTTTCCCTGGGCGGGGTGGGTTTACCTCGCAGGGGCTTTGCCCCATGTGTATGCCCTTTGGGAGGTGATGCGGCGATGAACCCTTTGGAGGAGCAGGCATGGAACCTCTTGCGCACGGTCTACGACCCGGAGCTGGGCCTGGACGTGGTTAACCTGGGGCTCATCTACGAGCTCAAGGTGGACCCCCCCAGGGCCTATGTGCGCATGACCCTCACCACCCCGGGCTGCCCCCTGCACGACAGTATGGGGGAGGCGGTGCGCCAGGCCTTAAGCCGCATCCCGGGCATAGAGGAGGTGGCGGTGGAGCTTACCTTTGACCCCCCCTGGACTCCGGCCCGCCTCTCCCCGGAGGCCCGGCGGCTCCTGGGCTGGGTCTAAGTGCTCTGTCTTGGCTTGGGCTACGACGGGGCCCCCAAAAAGCCGGGGTCATGCCTCCTCGCCTTCTCCCGGGTAAGTTTCGCGCATCGGCCCTTAGGACAGGCGATGCTCTTCCCCGGCCATCAACCTCAGGAAGGCCGCCACCACCTCGGGGTCAAACTGCTGGCCTCCTTGCTCCTCTATGTAGGCCAGGGCCTTTTCCCTGGACCAAGCCTTCCGGTAAGGGCGGTCGGAGGTCAGGGCGTCGTACACGTCCACCACGGCGAAGATGCGGGCGGCAAGGGGGATCTCCTGCCCCTTTAGCCCCCTGGGGTAGCCCAAGCCGTCCCAGCGCTCGTGGTGGGCGTAGGGGATCTCCAGGGCCTTTTTGAGGAAGGGGATGCCGGAAAGCCACTCGTAAGCGTAGACGGGGTGCTTCTTCATGATGGTCCACTCCTCCTCGGTGAGGGGGCCGGGCTTGAGGAGGATGGCGTCGGGGATGGCCAGCTTGCCCACGTCGTGGAGGATGGCCCCCCGCCGGATGTCGTCCAGGTCCTCCTCGGGCACCCCCAGGGCGCGGGCGAGGCGCAGGGTGAGCTCCGTGACCCGCTCGGTGTGGCCGGCGGTTTCCTGGTCGCGGAGCTCCACCGCCTTGGCCCAGCCCCAGAGGGTGAGGTCGTAGGCGGCCTCCAGCTCCCGCTGGCTTTTGAGGAGTTCTTGGAAGGTCAGGGCGTTGTCCAAGGCGATGGCCCCCTGGGCCGCCAGGGCCTCCAGGAACTCCTCGTCCTCGGGGGAGAGGTCCCAGGGCCTGCGGGTGAAGACGGCCAGCACCCCAAGGAGCTTTCCCTTGGCGAAAAGGGGGTAGGCCTTCTCCGCCAGGAAGCCTTCCTTCCGGGTGAGCTCGGGGTTGGACCCGGGGTCCTGGGCGAGGTTGGGGACGAAGACGGGCTCGCCGGAGAGGGCCGCCTGCCCGATGTGGCCCTGGCCCAGGAGGAAGCGCTGGGGAGCCGCCCTCTTGGGGGCGAGAAAGCCCCGAAGGGCCTTGAGCTCCAGCGCTCTTTCCGGGGGTTCGTAGAGGAAGAGGGCGGCGGCGTCTAGGGGGAGGCGCATCACCTGATCCAAGAGGACCTCGAGGCTCGGCCCCAGGTCCAAGGAGGCCAGGATGGCCTGGTCCAGAAGGCGCAGGGCCTCCAAGTGCTCCACCCGCTTGGCGAGCTTCCGGCGGAGGCTTGCCCGGCGCACCGCGTTGCTGATGACCTCAGCAACCAGGAGCGCCCGGTCCACGTCGCCGGGGGTGGGGGTGCGGGGGTGGGGCCAGGCCAGGGTGAGGGCGCCCACGGGCTCTTTGCCCGCCAGCAGGGGGATCACCGCCCCGCTCCAGCCTTCAGGAATGAGGGACTTGACACCCGGGCGCACCCGCGGGTCGCGCTTCAGGTCCTGGCTCACCACCACCTGGCCCTGCAGAGCGAGGCTCACCAGGCTGGGCTCGCCCAGGGTGGGGGGTACCGGGAGGTCTTTGGCCCAGCCCCGGCTGGCCGCCTCTTCCAAGCGGCCCGTGTCCGTGTCGTAGAGGAGGATGCTTCCTACTGGGGCCTCCAGGACGGCTAGGGCGGCGTCCAGGGCGTGTTCCAGCATCTCTTTGACGTTTTCGCTTTGGCGCAGGGCCAGGCTTACCCGGGCGAAGGCTTCCAGGGAAAGCTCCCGCTCCTTGGCCTTGGTGATGTCCAGGCCCACCCCCAGGATGGCGGGCTGGCCCCCCACCTCCACGCGGGCGGCGGCGTAGTCCAGCCAGCGCACCTCCCCTCCCTTGGTGACGATGCGGAAGGGGTAGCGGCTTGGGGGGTTTTCTCCCCGCATGCGGGCCAGGCCCCTTTGCCGTACCATTTCCCGGTCGGCGGGGTGGACGAACTCCCAGATGGGACGGGCTTGGAGCTCCTCCAGGGTGTAGTCGGTGAGGCGCAGGGCCTCTTGGTTGGCGAAGGTAAGGCGCTCCTCTTGCCACATCAGGATGAGGGCGGGAGCGGTTTCCGCCAGGGTGCGGAAGAGGGCCTCGGACTCGCGCAGGGCTCTTTCCCGGGCCTTTTCCTCGGTCACGTCCCGCTTGATGGCGATGAAGTGGCGTATTTCGCCGTTTTCCCGCACCGGGGTGATGGTCATCCGCTCGGTGTAGAGGGTGCCGTCCTTGCGGCGGTTGACCAGCTCCCCCTCCCAGACCTGGCCAGAGAGGATGGTGTCCCAGAGGCTTTTGTAGAAGGTTGGGTCGTGCACTCCCGACTTCAGGATGCGGGGGTTCTTGCCGATGGCCTCCTCTGGCGTGTAGCCGGTGAGCCGGGTGAAGGCGGGGTTCACCCACTCGATGCGGCCCATGCGGTCGGTGAGGACCACGGCTTCGTGGGCGGCCTCGAGGGCTTCCTGCAAGAGCTTGCGGGTGGCCTCGGCTTTTAGCTTCTCCGTCACGTCCAGGGCCACCGCCAAGACGGCGGGCCGGCCCCCATAGTCCAGGGTGTGGGAGAAGATCTCCACCTGGATTTCCCTTCCGTCCTTGAGGCGGTGGGTCCAGGGTCCAGAGCGCTGTAGGGGGGGTCTTTCCCTCGCCAAGTCCTCCAGGAGGCGCAAGTGCTCCCTTTCCGGGCAGATCTCCAGGAGGGTCATGGAGAGGAACTCCTCCCGGGTGTACCCGTATTGCTCCATGGCCGCCTGGTTGACTTCCAGGAAGCGGTAGGTTTCCCGGTCGTAGACCCACATGGGCAGGGGATGGGCTTGGAAAAGAAGCCGGAAGCGTTCTTCCGCCTCCAAGGTTTCCGTGACGTCCATCCCATAGCCGGTGAGGAGGCGGCTGTGGGGGTCGTAGACCAGGGTGTCCCGCAGCCAGACCCAGCACTCTTTTTGCCCATGCCAGAAGCGGTAGGTGACGCTGCACACCCTTCCGGGATGGGCCACGGCTTCCCGGCAGACCTCCTGGGCCTTTCCTCGGTCCTCCGGGTGCACCTTGGCGTAGAAGGCCTCTGGGTCCTGAGCCAGCTCCTGGGGAGCGTACCCCAGGAGGCGCTCCCCTTGCGGGGAAGCGTAAAGCAAGGGGAGCCAGGCGGGGTCGGCGCCTTCGGGCACCCGGGCTTGGAAGACCCTACCGGGTAGGGCTTCTAAAAGTCCTTGGAGCCGGGCCCGCTCCTCTTCCAGCTCGCTTTCGTCCCTGACGTTCAAGACGATGCCTTCCACCGCCGGGTCGCCGAGGAGGTTCCGCCCCCAAACCCGGACCTGTCGCACCTGGCCCCATGCGTCCAGCAGGCGGAAGCTGTACTCGCGCACCGCTTCCGGATGGCGCCGTAGATCCTCCAGCACCGCCTCGGCGTAGATGCGATCCTCAGGATGGAGGAAGTCCAGGGCGAAGATGGGGGCTTGGGTGTAGCCCAAAGGGTCGTACCCCAGCACCTGGCCCACGTTGGGGGAGGCGTAGACGATGCGTCCTGCATTGTCCAGCACGAAGATCAGCTCGCGGCTGTTTTCCACCAGGGCCCGGAAGCGCCGCTCCGAGGCGGCTAGAGCCTGGGAGGCCCGCCTTTGGCTGGCTTCCCAGCGCTGTGCCAAGAGGTAGACCAGGGTGGAGGAAAGGAGAACGAAGACCAAGCCCTTGCCCGTCTGCCAGCGGGTAAGCTCTTCGGCGACGGGGAAGAGGAGGAGGAAGAGCCGATCGCTGGCCAGGATCCAGGCCAGGGAAAAGGCGGCGTAAGCCAAGGCGATTTTCCAGGATGCGCTCGGGCCCACGCTCCTTTCCATTCTATGCGGCTTCTCTATGCGGCTTCAGAGACGTAGGGGTTCTGGTTTGCCCCAGAGGTAGCCTTGGCCCAAGGGGAAGCCCAGGTTTCGCAGGTAGGCCAGGGTGGCCTGGTCCTCTATCCCTTCCGCAATGGCCTCCAGCCCCAAGGCTTTGGCCAGGGCCAAGACGGCGGCCACCAGCCGGGCGGCGGGGCCCTGGGGGTTGGGCGGGGCCCCGAGGCGACGGGTGAAGGCCTGGCCCAGCTTGACCCCCTGCACGGGAAGCTCGGCTAGCCGCTCCAGGCTGGAGTAACCCGAGCCGAAGTCGTCCAGGTAGATCCCCACCCCCAGGTGCCGGAGGGCCTCGAGGGCCCGGGTGGCGTCGCGCCCCCGCTCGTCGGGGATCAGGGAGCTTTCGGTCACCTCCAGGACCAGGCGGTCTGGGGGGCAGCCGGTTTCCTCCAGGACCTCCGCCACCCGGAAGGCGTAGGTGGGGTCCAGAAGCTCCTGGGGGCTGACGTTCACATGCACCCTGAGGCCGTGGCGGCGTTGCTCCTCGCCGGCGTGGCGGAGGACCCACTGCCCCAGCTGGCCCATGAGCCGGTGCCTTTCCGCCAGGGGGACGAGCTCGGAAGGGGGAGCCAGGCGCCAGCGGAGCAGGGCCTCCAGGGCCACGCTTCTGCCCGTGGCCAGGTCCACGATGGGCTGGTAGACCAGCCAGAGGCCTTCGCCCCCTTCCAAGTCCTCCCGCAAGGCTTCCAGGAGATGGATTTCCCGGCGTAGGGCCTCCTGGAGGTGGGGCTCAAAGAAGGCCAGGCGGTCCTTGCCTTCCCCCTTGGCCCGGTACAGGGCCAGGTCGGCCCGTTGCAGGAGCTCGCCGGGGGAAAGCCCCGGCTCCCCTAAGGCGATGCCCACCGAGGTGGAGAGGTGGTAGACCCGCTCTCCCACGGGGCAAGGCAGGCGGGCCACTTCCAAAAGCCTTTCGGCTACGGCGACGGCCTCCTTGGCCTCCCTGAGGCCGGTGAGGAGCACCAGGAACTCGTCTCCCCCCTGCCGGGCCACCAGGTCCCGGGGGCGGAGGGCGGCCCGGAAGCGAGCGGCCATGACCCGGATCACCTCGTCCCCGGCGGCGTGACCTTCCAGGTCGTTCACCAGCTTGAGCCCGTCCAGGTCCAGGTACAAGACCGCCAGGTTACGCCCCTCTTCCCGGAGGGCTTGGGCAAGCTTTTCCAGGAAGAAGAGGCGGTTGGGAAGGCCGGTGAGGGGGTCGTGGTAGGCCAGGTGCTGGAGCCTCCCCTCCAGCTCCAGCCTGCGGAGGAGTAGGCCCAGTTGGCTGGCGAAGGCCTGGGCCAGCTCCAGGTCCAAGGGGGTAAAGGCGTCCTCCCGCTCAAAGTTGTCCAAGTATAAAAAGGCCTTCCGCTCCCCGGCCAGGTACACGGGCACCGAGAGGATGGCCTGGATCTCCTTCACCCTCCCCGCTTCCTCCATGACCCGCCGCCTCTTCTCGTCCAGCCGGGCGTTGAAGCGCTCCAGGTCCTTCCGGGTAAATACCTGGGCTTCGCTGTGCCCGGTGAGAGAAAGGGGCTCTTCGGGGCGCAGGCGCACCTGGCGCAGGGCCTCGAGGTCGTACCCTTTGGCCGCCACAAAGTGGTAGCAACCGTCTTCCATCAGCACGGTGACGCTGCCCGCCTGGGCGGCGGGGATGGTGTCCAGGGCGGCCTCGAGGATGAGCCCAAAGATGGAGTCGGAAAGCCCCTCGGCCATGAGGGTTTCGTAGACCCTCAGGAGGTTTTTGCGGAAGGCGCTCCAGCGGTTTTCCCGCGCCTGGGCCTCCTCCCTTTCCGTCACGTCCAGCCCCAGGGCCAGGACCTCCAGCACCCCCTGTCCGGGTCCGGGCACGGCCAGGAGGTGCCACTCCACCACCTCCTTTTCCCGGAGGATGTGGAGGCGGGGCCGGCCGGGTTGGGCTAGGGCTTCGGCCACGGGGAGGCTGAGCCCCTGGGGGAAAGCGGCCCGCAGGGCAGGGTTGGCATAGCGGAGGTGGCCTTCCTTGTCCAGCCGGGCCACATAAAGAGGGGAGGCTTCCAACAGGCCCTGGAGCCATCGGTTTCGTTCCCAAAGCTCCAGGGTGCGGGCTAAGGCCTCGGCCACGGCCCGGAGAAAGGCTTCCTCCTCCCCGCTGAAGCGCCTTTCCCGCTGGCAGTCGTCCACCCCCAGGAAGCCCCAAAGCTGGCCCTCCACCCCGATGGGCACCACCAAAAGGCTCTGGATCTCCTGGGCCTCCAGGAGGGGTTTTTCCTCCTCAGGGAAAGAGGCCACGGGCCCCGCCACCGCCTGGTCCTTCAGGAAGCGCTCCAGCCAGCGCCCGTAGCCCGCTTCCCGGAGGGGCAGGTTCTGCAGGGCGGGGTTCTGGATCTGGGGGCTGGTGCCGGGGCCCGCCCACTCGGCCAGCTGGCTGGCGTACCAGACGCCGTGGCGCTCCTCGAGGCGGAAGAGGTAGGCGCGGTGCGTGGAAAGGGCCAGGGCCACCTGTTCCAGCGCATCCCCAAGCCCCTCGAGCCCCCGGCGGAGCAGGGGGAAAAGGGCTTGCGAGAGGGCTAGACCCCAGTTGCCCTTCATGGCTAGGCCCGCTCCAGTATACCCCTTTCTGGCAAGGGTTCAAGCGGCCACCACCTGTCCCCGCGCCTTGGCCTCGTACATGCGGGTATCGGCGGCGGAGAGGAGGGCATCTGGGCTGGTTCCATCTTCTGGGTAGGTGGCCACCCCGATGTTCACCCCCAGGCAGAGCCCTTCAAAGCAGAGATCCTGGATGGCCTGGGCGTAGCGGAAGGCGGCGGCAATGGCCCCGTTTTTGGGGGTGTGGGGAAAAAGGGCGGCGAACTCGTCCCCGCCCCAGCGGAAGAGGCGGTCCCCATTGCGCCGTTCCCTTCCAAGGGCTTTGGCCACCTGGATCAAGGCTAGGTCGCCCACCGCGTGGCCCAGGCGGTCGTTCACCTGCTTAAAGCCCTTTAGGTCCAAGACCGCCAGGGAAAGCGGGTAGCCGTAGCGCTCGGCCCGCTTTAGCTCCTCTTGGAAGAAGCGGTCAAAGGCCCGGCGGTTGGCCAGCCCCGTGAGGGGGTCGGTGAGGGCGGCTTCCTCCAAGAGGTGGCGGGTGCGCGCCTCGTGGAGCAAGGTGGCGAGGGGGGCGGCGAAGAAGCGGGCGGCCTCCAGGGAGTCTTCCCCGAAGGCCCTTGGGTCGTGCAGGTTGTCCAGGTTGAGGTAGGCCAGGACCTCACCTTTGTAAGGGATGGGCAGGCACAGGTTGGCCTGGATCTCCCGGGCCCGGCCTGCTTGGTCAATGACCTCTTCCGGAGCTGTCTGATGGCTGATCTCTACGATAGGGCGTTCTTCCACGCTCATGGTACGGGGCTCTCCAAGGAGCGCCCTTTCCAGCGGGTGACCGTACCAAAGGAGCATGGCCTCGGGGGTGAAGCGAATGGCTTGTAGCCCTTCCAGATCATAGCCCACCGCTGCCTTGAAGCGGTAGGCGCCCTCCTCCAGCACCAAGAGGCTTCCCGCTTCCGCCCCGGGCACCTGACGGATGGCCTCCTCCAAAAGGGGCTGGTAGAGGTCCTCAGGGGGCCTTTGCAGGAGGTTAAGGAAGAGCCCGTTCACCGCCTGGTGGCGGTGCTTTTCCGTAAGCCGCTCCAAGCCAAGGCCCAGGGTGCGGCTAAAAAGGAGGAGAAGCTCCACCTCCGCCTTGCGCCAAAGCCGCTCCTCTTTTTGCCCCAGGACCAGCACCCTTCGGCTCCGGGGCGCGCCTGGGGAGAGCACGGGCAAAGCGGCGAAGGTGCGCCAGCCCAGGGCCTTGAGGGCGGGCACCACCCGGTTCTCCTCCGCATAGCGGGCGGTGAACACCGGGCTTTGGGTCTCGTACACCTGCCAGGCCAGGCCCACGCCGTAGGGCAGGCCCTCCTTCAGCACCTGGAGGAGGGAGGGCTCCTCCACCCCCTGGTAGGCCAAGGCTTCCATGCGCCCACCCCGCGCCTCCCAAAGGGTGCCCGAGGGTAGCCCCAAGGAGCCGAGGAGAAGGGCCAAGGCCTTGGCCCCCGCCTCCTCCAGGGTAGCAGCGCTTTGCAGGCGTTCCGAGAGTTCAGCGATGAGCCTGCGCTCCTCCAGGTCGGCCAGGCGGGAGAGCTGCAGGCTCACCGCCTGGGCGAAGCGGAAAAGCCCCTCCACCTCCTCGGGGGGGAAGGGCCGGTTCCGCTCCAGGTTGAGCACGGCCACCACCTCGCCCCTTTCCTCGAGGGGCAGGGCCAGCTCTGCCAGGGTCTTCAGGCCCGGGGCCGGGATGTAGCCGGGCTCCTGGCCCACGTCGGGCACATACACGGGGCGCCCTTCCCGGAAGGCCCGGCCCATCACCCCGCTGGCGGGCACCTCCTTAAGGGAAAGGGGAGGGGTGCTTTCCAGGAGGCGGAAGCCTTGGGTGGTGGGCACCCAGACCCCCACGTGCCCCCCTTCCCCTAAGGCCGCTAGGCGTTCGGGAAGGGTTCGGAGGAGGGTTTCCCGGTCTGGGGCTTGCGGAAGGGCCTCGAGGGCCTCGGCCAGGAGCCTTTGGCTTCGGGCCAGCGCCTTGGCCCGGCGGTGAGCCCGCCGGAGGCTTTCCCCGATCCCGTGGGCCAGCCAGGCGGAAAGGAGGAGGAGGGCTAACGCCATGAGGCTAAAGCCGGGAAAGAGGAGGAGAAGCCCGGTGGAAAGGAAAGCCGCCAACAACCCCCAAGGGAACCCGTACATGCTGGCGGTGGCGGCGGTGAAGATCATGAACCAGGGGAGGATGTAGGGGTCGCTGTAACCCAGTCCCCCTGCCAAAAGGCCTAGAAGGATAGAACCCAGGGCAATCAGGGGATAGGGCAGGGGCATGTTTGGTTCATCCTAAGGGGTACTCCACCCCTTTGCCTAGGGGGTGGGGGCGAGGGCCAGGTAGCCCTGGGCCTTCTCCGCCGCCCTCTGCCCCGAGCGCACCACCTCGGGGAGGCCCACCCCTTGGAGGTAGTTCCCCGCCAGGAAGAGCCCAGGGGCCTTGAGGAGGGCCATCTCCAGCCGCTCGATGCGCTCCACATGCCCCACCCGGTAGGCGGGCATGCCCTCGGGGAAGCGGAAGACCCAGGTGCGCTCGGGCCGGACTTCCTTCCCCAGGAAGCGGCGAAGCTCCTCCAGGGCCACCCGGGCCAGCTCGGCCTCGGAAAGCCGGGCGGGCTCCCCGGAGAAGTACACCCGCACCAGGGACCAGCCCTCTGGGGCCCTGCCTGGCCACTTCTGGTGGGTCCAGGTGAAGCCCCGGGCGCGGTACCCTTCCCCTTTGGCGATGAGGAGCCCGTGCCCCGCCACGGGGAGCTCCTCGGCGAAGGCCAGGCTCACCGTGGCCGCGGGGGTGTGGGGGATGCCCTTGAGGAGGGCCGTGGCCTCGGGAAGGAAGGGCCTGAGGAGGGCCGCCGCCTGGGGGGCGGGGGTGGCCAGAACCACCGCCTCGGCCTCCAGGACGCCTCTTGGGGTGTGGAGGCGGTAACCGCCCTTCAGGGCCTCCAGGCCCAGGACCGGGGTGGCGAGAAGGGCCTTTTCCTGCACCTCCTCGGCCAGCTTGCGGGTGAGGGCGGAAAGGCCCTCTTGGAAGGAGAAGAAAAGGCTTCCCCCCTCGCGGCTCCCCCGGGCCCTTCGGGCCCGCATGGCCCCCAGGAGGAGGCTCCGGTGTTTCCGCTCCAGCTCCAGGAGTTGGGGAAAGGCCGCCCGCATGGAAAGCTCCTCGGGCTCCCCCCCGTAGATGCCCCCCGCCAAGGGGGCCACCAGGGCGTTGAAGACCTCGAGGCCAAGCCGCCTTTCC